>JANPCO010000131.1:0-93726 GCA_031430995.1 Sphingomonadales bacterium
TCATCGTTAGGGAGGGTTCATGTCCTTTTTATGTATCGGTAAGCGTTACCTGTGACCCCTATGAGCCCACCAGACCAAGCAGCGTTCAAGACCCGCGTGCGAAGCGCCGTGTTTTGGCGTTCTGGGAGCCAGATCGTCGCCTTGGTGAGCCTTTACCTCACCAACTAGCTAATCTTACGCGGGCTCATCCCTAGGCGATAAATCTTTGGACTTACGTCATCATCCGGTATTAGCTCAAATTTCTCTGAGTTATTCCGAACCTAAGGGTAGATTCCCACGCGTTACGCACCCGTGCGCCACTAGACTATCAACCGAAGTCAATAATCTCGTTCGACTTGCATGTGTTAGGCATGCCGCCAGCGTTCGTTCTGAGCCAGGATCAAACTCTCAAGTTTGATGTCCGATACCTTCCAGGTGGAATATCCCGGAAGAATACCGCTCATTTTAAGGGGCCGTTCCCGCACAATTCTATTATGTGGTTACATAAATAGAGACATATAGGAACGGCTAATTTTTTCCCGAGTTGCTGACGCCTTAAAACCGCCAGACCCGGGGCCGCCGCCCACATGTCCCTTCATCTAAACTTACAATGTCAAAGAGCGCAAAATGCCCGACGCCGCGCTTGACCCCCTTTTACCGGGGTGCCCGGAGCCTGCCAATGTTTGCGGAAGCGATGGAGACACCAAATGGGTCAGCGCCGCGACAGAAAGGGCACTACGTCCAACTTCGATTCGCGTCAACACCCCCCATGACATTTTTGTGAAATATTATTTCAACACGGCTTTAGCGTCCCATAGCCGCGCCAATCGCTCACCAGGGTAGCCCAACTACGCTCGCACCAAGGCGCAGATGTGCAACTGCACGCTAATGTTGACACTGCGCTTTTGCCCATGAATGATCCTGCCTCTGTGTTATTTAGAGTGTCTTGCCTATTATGAAGCCTTTCATCACTTCAATTCTGGCCCTTTCGCTATCGGCTTGTGCAGCGACCACCCCTAACCTGCAGAATGTACCGCTGGCCTACCGCTCGCAAGTGACAGGGCTTTTATCGGGCCGAATCGATCCCTGGGTTGTTAATCCTGGCGAGTGGGGTCGGGGAGACGAAGCAGCGGCTGGCATATCTTGGTCACCGTTCAACCCTGACGCCGATGACGCGTGGCTAGCTTTGGCCAGTGAAATCAGCAGACGCCGCACTGCAGAACGATCACCTGATCCTGAACTGTCGCAAGGTGGTTTGCGAATGTGCACTTCCCACCGCGTCATGACGCTCGTAGTTCATCTATCGCCGAGCAACTGGGCAACCAGCCCCACTTCCCGGCCACAATTCACTCCAGCAAGGGACCGCATCCGCAAGCAATTTGAAACCATGCGCGCCGCAGAGACCGCCATTCGAGTCACGGGGTCGCCTGCAGCCCGCGCGGAGGCCCGTCTCGCGCGCCGTGCCCTATATCAGTCACCGCCTTATGCGGGGCCCGACGAAACGGGCGAAACCAATTATACGGCCTCTCTGCTGCAGGCTGAGGATTGCCGCGTTCAATCGGCTAATATCGCATGGATTAATCAGCAATTGCTGAAGCGAACTATGGTTACGGGCGGCGACATGTCGGCCCGCGCCGTCACCGCGACTTTTGCATTGCTGCATCAGTTCGCGTCGCGGTCCTCCATCCTCATCCGCTGGCTGCCTGTATTTGAACCCTATGCACTGAATGGCATCATCGACGCTAATGACTACGCCCGCAGTGTTGACACGATTCTGATCAGCACTAAAAAACCCCAGAGATATGGCAGTTATCAAAGCTGCCGCGATGAAGTGGACCGCCGGACTGTCCATTCCGAGGGCCTTGAAGTAGCGCGCGATACAATCGTCGCCAATCGCGCGACGCTTAAACTGCCACTCCTCGAAACCGTCGAAGCCACCACTCGCGATCTCTGCGCCCGCACATATCCATTTTCGATGTGAATCGTGCCCTAACATCAGAGCTCACCCGTTCATGCCGAACTTTGGCGTTCTAACCACCCGGCTCGTCCCAACATCCTGCCAAACGTAAGCGATTTGTTGACCAAATGCCGGTAGGACAGCCGTTAATATGAACATGCGTGATATTAAAAAAGCGGACAGCGTAGATGTGAGTGAGTCAGTGCCAGCGATTAGCGTTGCGATGAGTGTGCATAACGGTGCGGCCTATCTTCCCCTCGCGATTGAGAGCATCCTGGGCCAGAGCTTTACAGACTTCGAATTTCTGATCCTCAACGATGGATCAACGGACACGTCGCCTGCGATCATCAACGCCTATGCCGCGCGCGACCGCCGCATCCGTGCCTTTCACCGCGAAAACCGCGGGCTGATCGTCAGCCTCAATCAATTGGTGGCAGAAGCGCGCGCGCCGATCATCGCGCGAATGGACGGCGATGACATTGCAATGCCAAACCGTTTTGCCGAACAACTGGCCTTTCTTTCTGCCAATCCTGATTACGGCGTCGTCAGCAGTTGGACTGTGGATATCGACGGTGACGGAAAGCCGTTTCCGATCAGGGGGAATGATCATCCGACCAGCTTTGAGGATTTTCTGGCCGCGATTGAGGATGGGCCCCTGCTCTGCCACCCCGCATCTATGTTCCGCCGCGATCTTGTGATTGCTGTCGGTGGCTATCATGCGGCGTTCAAACACTGCGAGGATTATGATCTATGGCTCCGGCTCGCTGGCGTGACTAAGCTGTGCAGCTTGCCCCAACGCCTGATGCAATATCGCCATACCGACGGCCAAGTCAGCAACCGCCATGTGGTGGAACAACAAATTGGCGTCGCAGCATCGCGCTTTGCTTACCGCGAACGCGCCGCTGGCCGCGTTGACCCCACCGAAACGCTTGTGGCCCTGCCTCCCCTCGACAAATTTGACGACTTGTTCGGACGTCCCGGCGCGGCGGCCGAGGCGCGCGCTATGGTGACATCAGGCATTCTCTATTCTGATGTTGCATTGAAAAGCACTGGTTTTGAACTTTTGCTTGCCCATGTGAAGGACGCCAAACCCATTCCAGGCCTGCCGCGCACCATATTGCGCCTGCTGCGTTTCGGGGAGCCTGTTCGCGCGGCGCGTCTTGCCGCTGCTTTGGCTGCGGCCTAGGCCCCGGTCGTGTCAGTCAAAATAGCAGCTCTGTGGTCAATGGGCGCACAATATGCGTCGTTCGCCTTTCAATTTCTCACCAGCATCATCGTTTCGCGCTATTTTCTGGCACCGGCTGATGTGGGGCTGTTTTCAATTGCGCTTGCGGTCGTTCTGCTCATCGCAATCTTACAGGATTTTGGCCTGACCCGCTATATCGCTGGGCTGCCCTCGATTGATCAGGACGATATCGATACATGCATGTCAATTGCGTCAGTCGCAGGGCTCATGGTCGTCGCCGCAATTCTCATTGGCATTTGGCCCGTTGCCTATTTCTACGATGACATGCGACTTGTGCCGTTGCTGATCATTCTGGCAATATCTTATCTGCTGACGCCTTTCTATCTGATCTCGACGGCGCTCATGTCGCGGGATCTGGATTTTCGAGGGCTGTTCTTTACCAATGTCTGGGCTGCAGCTGTCATGTCGGCAACTGTCATTGGCCTGGCCTGGGCAGGCTACGGCGCGGCGTCGCTGGCGTGCGGCATGGTGGCGCAGGCCGTTGTCAAGGCAATTGCCGCGCAAGTGCAGCGCCCTGTCAAGCTCTGCCTTCCCCTCACCTTTACGCGGGCAACAAGCGCACTCAGCTTTGGCAGAGGGTCAGCGGCCCTCATCGTCATTGGTGCGGTTGGCGTGCGCACGCCTGATCTGATCATTGGCCGGATGATCGATATGGCATCGGTAGGTCTGTTCAGCCGCGCGTCTGCTTTGCCTGGGCAGCTTTACATGCTGCTGTCGGGGGCAATTGGCGGCGTGTTCTACCCGGCCTTCGCGCGCATTAGAGACAGGGGGGAACCGCTTGGCGCGCCTTATCTGCGCGTTGTATCGGGCTACTGCGCCGTCACTATGCCAGCGATGGCCGGCCTCGCCATGGCTGCCGAACCCCTGGTGCTAAACCTTTACGGCCCCAACTGGGCGGGTGCTGTGCCATTGCTCATCGTGCTGGCGCTATCACAAGTCGCCTTCATCATGATGCCGCTTCATATGGACATCCCAATTCTACTGGGCCGGATGCCGTCGCTCATCCGCTATAATCTTTGTGACAGTGCAGCGGCTGTGACGTTGCTGATCATTGGCGCGTGGTGGAGCCTCGAAGCAGCGGCTGTGTCACGTCTTTGTTACGGCCTCGTCTGGTATGTCATCTACGCGCCATTCCTGTCCCGCCTGATCGGATTTGATTGGCGGGCCATGATCACCATCTATCTTAAAAGCGCGGCCGTCAGCATTGCTGCGATTGTGCCGTTTTTGCTTGCTTACTCGTTCTGGGTAACGCCAAGCGCGCTCGGTCTGCTGCCGCTCCTCATGCTGAGCGGCGCGGGCGTGCTGTGCTGGGCAGCTGCAATGATGGTAGTTCGTCACCCCGCCACTGACGAAATCTTTGGCTTGCTCCAAACAGTCGCCCCGCGCCTGTTTGTCAAAGGCAATAGCGGCACGCTTTAACAACCAGAAACGGTGGTCCTCATCAGCCACCACGCGGTGCGTAACTTAAGTTCAGCCGCAAAGGCTGTTGCCTCATACTCTGCCCCTTTGATCCAAGCGGTCGCTACAATCCACGCATTTGCCCCACATTCCCGCTAATACCACAATTGAGAGAGCAGACTAGGCAAGCCAGACATCGCATCGACACGGGCCCGGTCGCGCCCTTCGCGTGCTGCCCAACGGCAGAAATAATCCTTAGAAAGGCGATCAACCTGCATGATATGGTCAATCGCAAAGTCGGGACAATAGAACCCTTGCTTGCCCCGTGCGCTCAGCCACGCATTTAACCACCGGTCTTCTGCCGTCACAAGTGTTTCGGGATAGGGGCCAACCTCTTCAAAAATCTCACGCCGCACCGCACAATTGCCCTGCGTCAGCATGCCTTTGAACCCGGGACCAAAGCGTTGGCGCATCGGCCCATAGTCGATGATCCCCAGCACACCGCCATGTCCACTTGGCAACCAGGTGGGCGGCTCGCAACCCCAAAGCGGACGACAAGGCCCGGCAATATAATCAGTTACAGGATCGGCAAATTCTCGCGCAATGGCTTGAAGCCAACCGACATCAATGCGCTCATCATCATCGACAAAGGCAATAACTGGGGCAGTGCACATCGCGATTGCGTGATTAAGCGCGTGTTGCCCTCCAGGCTTTTTCTCATGCAACAGCACCAGCTGAAGGCTGCTCTCTCTTGCTTTTGCTTCTAACACATGAGGAGTGTTGTCAGTCGACGCATTGTCTACCACTATTATCCGCAGCGTTAAGCCTTTGCGGTCAGGCGCGAGCACAGAGTCGATGGCCCCGCCCACCAAGTTGGCACGGTTGTGTGTTCTGATAACAACATCAACTCTAAGGTCGCCTGCCATCCCGGTCCGTTCAATCTAGCAACAAGCGGGCTAACGGAATATCCTTAAGGAAATGTCACGCCATCTGGATGTAGTCGCGCATGGCCGCGGCTTCGGCCTCAATGCCATCGATTCGGAATTTCACCAGATCGCCAATTGACACAAATCCGACCAGCGTCGTGCCATCCAGCACGGGCAAATGCCGGATCCGGCGGCGTGACATCATCGACAGGGCCGTGAGCGCTGGGGTGTCGAGTTCAACAGTGATTGCAGGGGAAATCATGACATCGCCCACAGGCTTTTCCAGGAAGGCCACCCCTTCGCGCGCCAAGCCGTAAAGAATGTCACGTTCAGAAAATATACCGCAGACCCCGCTGCTATCAACCACCGGCATCGCGCCGATCCGCTTTTCCGCCAGCATCGCCACAGCATCTGCTACGCGCACCGTTGGCGAAACCGAAAGGATGGCAAAATCACGCCCTGCTAATATCGCTCTGATGGTCATTGCCATCTCCCTCATCCTACAGCCATCTTGATCTATCCAGTCGCGAAGGTCAAAGAGAAAGGATGGAACAGGCGCCGTCCCCACTCGAAGACACCGAATATGCCGCATTTGCTTGGGCGCGATACAAGCGCCTGATGTGGTGGATGGTGCTGGCTTCGATTGGGGCAACAATTTTCTGTTTGTTGTTGCTCAAGTGGCTGATCGGTGACGTGCCACTGGTCATGGGCGCACTTGCAGCGGGCGGCGTGTTCTTTTCAGTATTGCTGGCCGCGGCTCTGATGGGTCTGGTTTTTTTAAGTTCGGGCAGCGGCCATGATGACATCATCATCGATCCGTTTGGCCCCGACGAATAACGAGAGGCTGGACTGACTCTCTCATCGACACCGGGGACGGGCGTCCCTCAAAAAGTGACTTCACTCATCTTGGTAATGACTTTGCCCAAAATCCCATACTTGGTCGCTTCTTCGACAGTCATCCAGTAATCGCGCTCAATATCCTCGGCAACTTTTTCCAGCGTCTGGCCCGTTGCTTTGGCAATGACCTTCGCGAGACGTTCGCGCATCCGGATGATTTCGCTCGCGGCAATCGCAATATCGACTGCTGGTCCGCGTGCGCCACCTGCTGGCTGATGGATCAGGAAGCGCGTGTTGGGCAGACAAAAGCGGCGTTCCTTCGGCGCGCCGAGAAAAATATGCGTGCCCGCACTGGCGACCCAGCCCGTGCCGATGACAGAGACGGGAGATTCGATGAAGCTGATCATGTCGTGGATCGTGTCCCCTGATTCGACATGGCCACCAGGCGAATTGATGATCAGTTTAATCGGATCATGGCTGAGATGATCAAGGTAAAGCAATTGTGCCGAAACCCGTTCTGCCAGTTTCTGATCAATGCCGCCAAAGATCAAAACTGTGCGCGCTTCCAGAAACTTGGCCATCATCACGCCAGTGGGTGCAGACGAGCGGCTTTCTTCTTCGTCTTCGTCATCATTGCGGAAATAAGGGGGGAGTGCAGGGGAAGTGATCATCGTCAGGGCCTTTTGGGTCAGGGTGTTTATGCCTTCCCCTCTGGCCTATCCTTTCTAAAGCGGCAAGAGGGGCCTAAGCAGCAAAAGGGGCTTGAACCTTGGTCGATCAGGCCAGATATAGGGCCATATAACACACGAAGGACTATTCATGCATCCGACAGACGGCCTAATTCCCATGGTTATCGAACAATCCTCTCGGGGTGAGCGGAGTTTTGACATTTTCTCCCGGCTGTTGCGGGAACGGATTGTATTCGTGAATGGCGGCGTTGAGGATAATATGGCTTCAGTCATTGTTGCCCAACTGCTGTTTCTGGAGTCGGAAAATCCGAAGAAAGATATTTCCATGTATATCAACTCCCCCGGCGGCGTGGTGACAGCGGGCATGGCGATCCACGACACAATGCAATATATTCGGCCCAAAGTGGCAACACTCTGCGTTGGCCAGGCATCATCGATGGGCAGTTTTCTGCTGGCCGCTGGTGAGCCGGGAATGCGTTACGCCCTGAAAAATGCGCGCGTCATGATCCACCAGCCATCAGGTGGTGCACAGGGCCAAGCCACTGATATTGCCATTCAAGCGCGCGAGATATTGCGGATCCGCGAAAGCATGAACGGGCTTTACGCAACTTATACAGGCAAGCCAGTGGCCGAGATTGAAAAGGCAATGGAGCGCGATAATTTCATGACCGCAGACGAAGCCAAAGAGTTTGGCCTGATTGACCAGGTCTTTGATCGCCGGCCCAAAGTGGAAGAAGAGAGCTGAGGTCAAGTTGACGCGAGAACCCCAACAACGTCCTAAACAAGGCAATAAAGCATTGCCGCGCACGATTCTCTCTGTAACATGTGTTTTTTGTGACGGCACAGCTGTGTCTTCAACGCTAAGGAATATCGAATGACCAAGCTCTCTGGCACAGATGCAAAGAGCACTCTTTATTGCTCATTCTGCGGAAAATCGCAGCATGAAGTGCGTAAGCTGATTGCCGGGCCAACTGTATTCATCTGCGACGAATGCGTCGATTTGTGCAACGATATCATCCGCGAAGAAACCAAAACAGCGCTGGTCAGCAAGAAAGACGGCGGCGTGCCTTCGCCCGCCGAAATCTGCAAAGGGCTGGATGATTATGTCATTGGCCAAAAACGCGCCAAGCGCGTGCTGTCCGTTGCGGTTCACAATCATTACAAGCGCCTCAACCACGGCGCCAAGGGTTCGGACGTAGAGCTGGCGAAATCTAACATCTTGCTCGTCGGGCCAACCGGATGCGGCAAAACTTTGCTCGCGCAGACTTTAGCCCGGATGCTTGATGTGCCGTTTACAATGGCAGACGCAACAACCCTGACTGAGGCAGGCTATGTTGGCGAGGATGTTGAAAATATCATCCTGAAACTGCTGCAAGCCTCGGACTATAATGTCGAACGCGCCCAGCGCGGGATCGTGTATATCGACGAAATCGACAAGATCAGCCGCAAGGCCGAAAACCCGTCGATCACGCGCGATGTGTCCGGCGAAGGTGTGCAACAGGCATTGCTCAAGATGATGGAAGGCACCATTGCCAGTGTGCCGCCCCAGGGCGGCCGCAAACATCCGCAGCAGGAATTTCTGCAAGTTGACACCACCAATATCCTGTTCATTTGCGGCGGCGCATTCTCGGGCCTCGAAAAAATCATTGGTGACCGTTTGCAAGGCAAGAGCATCGGCTTTGGCGCTCATGTTGCGGCTTCGGATGAACGCGGCACTGGCGAAATCCTGAAATCAAGCGAACCGGAAGATTTGCTGAAATACGGCCTGATCCCTGAATTTGTGGGCCGTTTGCCTGTTATTGCGACGCTTGAAGACCTTGACATTCCAGCCCTTGTGAAGATTTTGCAGGAGCCCAAAAATGCGCTGGTCAAGCAGTTCCAGAAATTGTTCGGCCTTGAAGATGTCAATCTGAACTTCACTGAAGACGCGATCCAATCCGTCGCGAAAAAGGCAATTGAGCGCAAAACCGGCGCGCGCGGCCTGCGGTCTATCGTTGAGAATATCCTACTCGATACAATGTTCGATTTGCCCGATATGGACGGCGTTGATGAAATTGTGATCGACAAGGACGTGGTTGAGGGCCGGAAAGACCCGGTGCGCGTTTATGCCGAAAAGCACGCCGAAAGCGCTGCCTAACGCTTCACGCGTTAAATTCACGTGGTTGAAATTGGCCAATTGAAATCACCCGGGAGCCGTGCGAAAGGCGAATGATGACTGAAACATCCGCCTCTGACGCCATGCCTGATCGCTTGTCGATTGATTCTGACAGCCCGTTTTTCAATGCTGATGTGCTGCAGCGCGGCGTTGGCATCCGCTTCAAAGGCAATGTCCGGCGTGACGTGGAGGAATATTGCATTTCGGAAGGCTGGATCCGCGTTCAGGCGGGCAAGACCATGGATCGGCGCGGCAAACCCCTGACGCTCAAACTCTCCGGCCCTGTTGAGGCGTGGATGGAAACGCCAGCCGAAGCCCAAGCCCAGCCTCCCGCTGCGGATACAGCCGAAGACTGATGCCAGGCTTTGCCTTTGGCGGGCATGATTTGACCATCGTGGGAAAAACAGCGCTTTACTGGCCACTGCGCCGTGCGCTGATTGTTGCTGATTTGCATCTGGAAAAGGCAAGCTGGTTTGCGCAGCGCGGGCAAATGCTGCCGCCCTATGACAGCCAAGCCACGCTTGACAGGATTGCCGCGTTAATCACCGCGACAGCAGCAACAGAGGTTTGGTGCCTGGGCGATAATTTTCATGACGAGGCCGGGCCGGACCGGATGAGCGGGACGGCGTCGGTCTTGCTGGCGCGGATGACGGAAGCGTGCGATTGGCATTGGATCACAGGCAATCATGATGAAAACTTGCCTGATGGCATTGGCGGCACCGTTCACGAAGACGCTGAAATCAACGAGCTAATCTTGCGTCACCATGCCGTCGCGGGCGAAATCCGGCCTGAACTCTCTGGCCATTTCCATCCCAAAATCCGCGTAGCAGCCAAAGGCCGCGGCGTTACTCGCCCCTGCTTCGTGCGCAGTGAGCATAAACTTATTTTCCCGTCGTTCGGGGCCTTTACAGGCGGGATGGCCGCTGGCGACCCAGCGATTACGGCCCTTGTCGGGCCAAAAGCCGAAGCACTGGTCGAAAGCGGCGGCCGCGTCCTGACGCTACCGTTATGACCGAATCCGGATCGTGCTCTACTTCGCTGCGCTTGCAAATGCGGCCCTGAACGCCGCGACTTTGGGGATATCCCAGCGAACGATGTAGGGATGGCGCGGGTTTTTCTGCATGAAATCCTGGTGATAGGCCTCTGCTGCGTAGAATTTCCCAGTTTCGATTTTAGTGACGATGGGCCGCCCGAAGCTTCGCGCTTTGGTCAATTGCTCGGTATAGGCCCGCGCCAGTTTTGTTTGTTCAGGGGACTGGGGGAAAATGGCGGACCGGTAACTGGTGCCACTGTCTGGCCCCTGGCGGTTAAGCTGCGTTGGGTCATGCGCGACGGAGAAATAAATCTGGAGCAGTTTGCCGTAGGTCACTTGGGAAGGATTATACGCAATCCGCACGGCTTCGGCATGGCGCGTCGCTTCGCTGGAGACGCGGTCATAAGTCGCATCAGTGGACGTGCCGCCGGCATAGCCGGACGTGACTGAACTGACGCCTTTGACACGTTCAAACACAGCCTCCATCCCCCAGAAGCATCCGCCCGCAAACACTGCAGTTTCGGTGCGGTTCTGCCGGGCCTGATCAATGGCAGGCGCAGGCAGAATGACCGCTTTTTCTGCGTAGCCGGGGCCACTGCAGCCAGCAGAAATAGCAAGGGAAAGCGCAATCAGGGGCAAACGCATAATGTGGGTCCTCATGCTGGAATGAATTTAAGGGCGACACCGTTGATACAATAGCGTTTTCCGGTTGGTGCGGGGCCATCATCAAAGATGTGGCCCTGATGTCCGCCGCAGCGTTTGCAATGCACTTCGGTGCGGGCATAGCCAAGCAGGCTGTCACTCGCTGTGCCAACTGAGCCTTTGATCGGCGCCCAAAAGCTGGGCCAGCCCGTACCACTGTCAAACTTTGTTGAAGAGGCAAACAGCGGCAGTGCGCAGCCTGCACAAGCGAATGTTCCTTTGCGCTTTTCCTTGTTCAACGGGCTTGTATAGGGTCGCTCCGTCGCGTCTTGGCGCAGTGTAGCATAGGCCGCGGGCGACAGTCGCTTGCGCCAGTCCGCATCGGTCAGCGCATAGGCAAATTTCCCTTTTGCGGCATCAGCGCGTCCGCAACCGATCAGGCCCGTTGCCGCGATCAAGCCTACCCCGCCGAGCAGCGATCGCCTGGAAAATGCCGTCATCATGGAACGCTCCTTATCTTTACAAATGTGCACCAGATACGCGCGGCGCGGCCACAAAGATGCACTGCTTTTGCGGCTTTGCAAATTGCCGTGTCAGTCCCTAAGGCCAATTCAGCCCTTCGCCAAACAGGAAACCCCATGCCAGCTGCTCTGAAAGTCGCCCTTGCCGGGCTTGGAACCGTTGGTGCAGGCGTCGTCAAGCTGCTGGAGGCTAACCGTGATCTGATCACCCGGCGCGCAGGGCGCCCCATTGAAATTGTGGCTGTGGCAGCGCGCGACCGGACGCGTGATCGCGGCATCGATCTGTCCGGCTTTGCCTGGGCCGAGACACAAGCGCTGGCGGCTCTGCCTGGTGTTGATGTGGTTGCTGAACTGATTGGCGGCAGCGAAGGCGCAGCGCTTGATCTGGCGGCCGCGACAATCGCAAACGGGCGCGGCTTTGTCACTGCGAACAAAGCGATGATTGCTCATCACGGCCTTGCACTCGCAGCAGCAGCAGAAAGTGCCGGCGTTGCGCTTAAATATGAAGCGGCGGTTGCAGGCGGCATCCCCGTGATCAAAGGGCTGCGCGAAGGGGCAGCGGCCAACAAAATTGAGAGCGTTTACGGCATTCTCAATGGCACGTGCAATTATATCCTGACGACGATGGAAGCTGAAGGCCGCGATTTCGGGGCTGTTCTGGCCGATGCACAGGGGCTTGGTTATGCGGAAGCTGACCCCGCGTTTGATGTTGACGGTATCGATGCGGCGCATAAGCTTTCCATCCTCGCCTCGCTGTGTTTTGGCACGCGGATTGATTTTGCTGCGGTTGGCACAACGGGTATCCGGCAGGTTCTCGCTGGTGATATTGCCCAGGCCGTCGCGCTGGGTTTCCGCGTGCGCTTGGTTGGCCGGGCAGAAGCCGCGCCGGACGGCTTGTTGCAAAGCGTGCAGCCTTGTCTTGTGCCTGTTTCCCATCCGCTGGCTCACGTGGCAGGCGCAATGAATGCCGTGGTGGCGCAGGGCAATTTCGTCGGGCGGCTGTTTTTTGAAGGGCGCGGGGCTGGCGAAGGGCCAACGGCTTCAGCGGTCGTTGCTGACCTTATCGATATTGCGCGCGGTGAATTTGGCCCTGCCTTTGCAATGCCTGTGGCCAGTCTGGCAGACCCTGGTCATGCTGACAGCGGTGCTAGGGTCGGGCGTTTTTATCTGCGCTTTACCGTTGCCGATCGCCCTGGCGTGCTTGCCGAAATTACAGCAGCCATGCGTGATGCGGGCGTATCAATTGAAAGCCTGATCCAGCGCGGCGAAGCGCCTGACGGCGGCGTCCTGCTGGTCATGACCACGCATGCGTGCGCGGAGGCCAATGTTGCAGCGGTCGTGGCAGGGCTGACGGGATCACCAATCCTTGTCGGCGTGCCTATGCTGATGCCGATTTTGGATGTCTGATGATCGACTCCGCAGGGCCAATCGCCTAACCCTAACCCCCTGACAAACGCAAAACTGACACAAACAGAAAGTATCTGCAAATGGTAATGGCCAGTAAAGTTCTCGACCGCGTTCTCGTCCTTGAAATGGTGCGCGTCACTGAAGCAGCGGCCATTGCAGCTTCGACTCTGGTGGGCCGGGGCGATGAGAAAGCGGCGGACGCGGCAGCAGTTGAAGCGATGCGGGCAGCACTTAATGAGCTCGACATGGACGGCACTGTGGTGATTGGCGAAGGCGAACGTGACGAAGCGCCGATGCTGTTCATTGGCGAAAAAGTGGGGTCTTCGATTGGCACCGGCCCCAAGATCGACATTGCGCTTGATCCGTTGGAAGGCACAACCATTACCGCAAAAGCGGGCCCCAACGCGCTAGCTGTGCTGGCAGTTGCGGAGGAAGGCAATCTTTTGAACGCGCCAGATGTGTATATGGACAAGCTTGCAGTAGGCCCGGGCTATCCCGAAGGCATTATCGATCTGAACAAAAGCGCCACCGAAAATGTCGCAGCAGTTGCCGCCGCCAAAGGTGTGGCGCCTGCTGAACTGATCGTCTGCGTCCTTGACCGCCCGCGTCATGAGAAACTGATTGCCGAACTGCGCGGCATTGGTTGCGGCATCATGCTGATCCCTGACGGCGATGTGGCGGGCGTCATTGCCGTCACTGATCCTGACACGACAGTTGACATGTATATGGGAAGTGGCGGCGCGCCTGAAGGCGTGCTGGCAGCGGCGGCGCTGCGCTGCGTCGGCGGTCAGTTCAAAGGACGACTGCTGTTCCGCAATGATGATGAACGGGGCCGCGCGCGCAAATGGGGAATCACTGATCTCGACTATATTTATGACTTGAAAGAGCTGGCGAAAGGCGATTGCATTTTCGCAGCCACGGGAGTGACTGACGGATCGCTGCTCGACGGCGTGAAGCGGTTGAAAAACGGCACAATGACCACTGACAGCGTTGTGATGCGTGCCAGTTCAGGCACGGTGCGCTGGGTCAAAGGCGAACACCGCAAAAGCGAGTGAGTAGCGCATGGTGACTTCGCTCGACACAAACGGGGCCGGAACGAGCGCAAGTCGTCAGAGACTAGCCAGCTGCGGCGTCTGAAAGGCGCGCGCCGTACATGGCAGCGTCCGCCCGAGCGAGGATATCTTCAAATTCGTCAGCTGCGGTCACTTCGGCCACGCCGCAGCCGATGCCTGCTGACAAAATGATAACGCCAACGTCAACGCTTGTCGCCGCAAGTTCGCAAACTAGGGCCCGCGCTTTGGCCTGCGCTTCGGCTTCACTTACATGTGTGAGGAGAATGGCAAATTCATCGCCGCCAATGCGAGCGACTGTGTCTGTCACGCGGACGCGCGCGCGCAGTTCGCGCCCGACATGCAGGATCATCGCATCGCCTGCGCTGTGACCGTGGGTATCGTTAATTGATTTCAGGCCGTTAATATCGAGATAGAGCACAGCTGACGCCTCGCCGTGGCGAGCGGCGTTCATGATCGCGCGTTTGAGTTCGCGAGTGAAGGCGCGGCGGTTAGGTAGCGGTGTCAGCGAATCAGTATCAGCGAGCAGTTCAAGTTCCGCCATTCGAGCGCGCATCACGGCTACGGTCGCGCGCAACAGTTCAACTTCTTCGGCAAGGCTCGCCGTGTCATCAAACAGTGGCACTTTTACGTCCGACATCCTGATCTCCATACGGTGGACGGGGGTATTCGTTCGCTGTTACTGGCGCGCGCGATTCGCGATAGACCAGTTTAGGGTTACCTGATCAACGATTTCCAGTGTAACGCTTTGTCACGGGCAGGCGTTGCGGCGTTGCTCTAATCCGACTAACGGATAAGCGCGGCACGCAAAGGGGCAGAAATGAGCGCAGAACTTCCCGCCATCGGCATTATTATGGGCAGCACGTCTGACTGGGAAACGATGCAACATGCCTCGGCTATGCTGGCGGAGCTAAAAATTGCCCATGAAACGCGCGTTGTTTCGGCGCACCGTACGCCGGACCGGCTGATCGATTACGCCAAAGGCGCACGGGCGCGTGGGCTAAAAGTGATTATTGCAGGCGCGGGTGGGGCTGCCCATCTGCCTGGAATGGCCGCCGCGATGACAGCCCTTCCTGTGCTGGGCGTGCCCATCGAATCCAAATCCCTGAAAGGCATGGACAGTTTGCTGTCGATTGTGCAGATGCCGGGCGGGGTTCCTGTAGGAACACTCGCAATTGGCAAAGCCGGGGCAATTAACGCTGGATTGCTGGCCGCTGCGATCCTGGCACTCAGCGATGCCGGTCTGGCTGACAGGCTGGCCGCGTGGCGGCAGGCGCAGACCGACGGCGTGGCGCAATCACCACAATCCCAAACTCCGAAATGAAGGCGCTTCCCCCCGGTTCGATCATCGGCATCATCGGCGGCGGACAGTTGGGCCGGATGCTGGCGATGGCCGCCGCGCAACTGGGGTATCGCTGCCACATCTATGCGCCAGAGGCGAGTGGCCCCGCATCAGATGTCAGCGCGAAATGGGTGCAAGGACGCTATGATGATGCGGATGCTCTGCTGGCCTTTGCCAAGGGCGTATCCGTCGTCACGTTTGAGTTTGAGAATATTGAGCCTGCGCCGTTGAAGCCGCTGGCGGCCAAAACACCGCTATGGCCATCCTTCACAGCGCTTGAGATTGGCCAGGACCGAGTGCGCGAAAAAAGATTTGCAACTGAGTGCGGCGGGCGCACGGCCGATTGGGCCGAAGTGAACAGCCGTAGCGATCTTGACGTGGCACTCGCCAAAATCGGCACGCCTGCGATCCTGAAAACAGTACGCTTTGGCTATGATGGCAAGGGCCAGGCGCGGATCAAAAGCATATCAGATGCAGACGCCGCTTGGGGCGAACTTGGAGCCGGAGCGCCCTTGATCCTTGAGGCAATGGTGCCATTTGATCATGAATTTTCCCTGATTGTAGCGCGAGACCAGGCGGGCAGCACAGCGTTCTGGGATGCGCCGGCCAATATCCATAAAGACGGTATCTTGGCGACATCGACTCTGCCAGCCCCTGAAATCGTGCGCATTCAAGTGCCTGCCGCCCGTGCGCTGGCCCGCAAGATTGCCGAAAAGCTCAACTATGTCGGCGTGTTCACGATCGAATTTTTCGCAGGCGCTGATGGCCCGGTTTTCAATGAAATGGCCCCGCGCGTCCACAACAGCGGGCATTGGACAATCGAAGGGGCTGTAACATCGCAGTTTGAAAATCACATTCGTGCCATCGTCGGCCTGCCTTTGGGATCAACCAAGCTGACGGCCCACTCAGTTGAAATGCAGAATCTGATCGGCGATGATGCTGATGACTGGCAATTGATCGCAGCGGAGGGCAATGCCCACCTTCACCTTTACGGCAAGCACGAATCCCGCCCTGGTCGCAAAATGGGTCACGTCACGCGGCTGCTTGCCAATCACGCCGGATGAGCGAATATAAGCCGTGAGCGACGCGCCTTCTCCCTTTCCTGACATGGGTTCTTTTCCTGATATGGGCCAAATGGCTGACGGCTGGCGCAAGGCGCTGAACGCGTGGGGCCAAGTGCTGGCGCCGCTGTCCGGTGCCGGCATTGGCAAAGTCGATCCCAAAGACCGCCGGTTCAACGCTCCGGAATGGGATCAGCCGATCTTTGATCTGATGCGCCAGGGTTATAGTGCCATGTCCGCTCAGATGATGACTGCGGCGCAAGGAATTGAAGGCCTGGACCCAGCGGCCAAAGCAAAGCTGATGTTTGCCACGCAAATGCTGGTCGATGCGATGAGCCCCGCCAATTCGCCCTTCACCAATCCTGTTGCTCTGCAAAAAGCCGTTGAGACCAATGGGGCAAGCCTGATGGAGGGCCTGTCTCACATGATGGCAGATATGGCGCGCGGGCAATTGACGCATACTGACCCGTCCGCTTTCACGGTCGGTAAAAACATCGCCGCAACACCGGGCAAAGTCGTTTATCAGACGCCGCTCTGTCAACTGATCCATTACACGCCGACGACGGCGGACGTGCTTGGCATTCCGCTGATCATTTTCCCGCCGTGGATCAACCGCTTCTATATCCTTGATCTGACGGCAGAAAAAAGTTTCATCAAATGGTGCGTTGATCAGGGGCTTTCAGTCTTTGTCGTATCGTGGAAATCAGCCGATGCATCCATGGCGGATGTCATCTGGGATGATTATATCGCCGCGCAGATTGACGCGATTGATCAGGTGCGCGCGCTGCTGGCGGTGCCTGCGGTACACACCATCGGTTACTGCGTGGCAGGCACAACCCTTGCTGCAACGCTGGCCATCTTGGCTGCCAAAGGTGAGGCTGCCAAAGTCGCCTCTGCGACATTTTTTACAGCGCAGGTCGATTTTAGCGCAGCGGGCGAACTGCTGAATTTTATCGACGACCAGCAATTGGCAATGATCGAATCGATCGAGACGGACGGCTATCTTGATGGGCGCTATCTGGCGCTTGCCTTTAACATGCTGCGCGGGCGCGACTTGATCTGGAGCAATGTGGTCAATAATTATTTGCTGGGCAATGCCTATCCCAGCTTTGACTTGCTGCACTGGAACGGGGACGTGACGAACCTGCCCGCGAAATGGCACCGGGCCTATCTCTGCGATCTTTACCGCGACAATAAACTGGTGCAGCCCGGGGCGATGGCAGCGCTAGGCGTGCCTATTGATCTGACGAAAGTGCGCACCCCTGCCTATATTCAGGCCGGCCGCGAAGATCATATCGCGCCAGCGGCCAGCGTGTGGGCGCTGACGGAACAGCTGAGCGGCTCGACTCGCTTCGTTCTTGCGGGGTCCGGCCATATCGCAGGCGTGGTCAATCCGCCCGCTGCCCAGAAATATCAGCACTGGATCAACGAGGGCGAGGCCAAAACGCTGGCCGAATTTATTGCAGGGGCAACGGAGCATAAAGGCAGCTGGTGGTTTGACTGGCTCGGCTGGATCCGCACACAGGGCGACGCGACTGTGGCTGCGTCAGGGGCCCGTATTCCAGGACAAGGGGCACTGGCTGTCATCGAGGATGCACCGGGAACTTACGTCAAAACGCGGTGAGCGATAAAGGTTCTCGCTTCTCGCAATGACGACTTGATCAAAAGTCATCACGCTTTAGGGCTTTCCCCATGTCCTTTGCCCCCTTCGTCCCTTTACGCGTTTTTTCAGCTTATACGATGCTGGAAGGGGCAATTGATCCTAAATCTATTGCCAAGCAGGCCCGCAAACTGGGTTTTCCGGCAGTCGCAATTTGTGACCGCAACGGCCTGTACGGCGTTATGGAATTTTCCAGCAGCTGTGTGGCGGCGGGCGTGCAGCCTGTCATTGGCGCGTTCCTCTCGGTCAAGCGGCCCGACCGGCCCGACGCCGTGCCCAGTGCCTATGATTGGATCGCGCTGTATGTGCAGAATGAGGAGGGTTATGCCAACCTTTGTGCGCTGGTATCCTCCGCGCATCTTGATTGCGGCAATCACGAACCGCCCCATGTCACTTTTGACCAATTGGAGGATCACCGCGCGGGGTTACTGTGTCTGACGGGCGGCGGCGAAGGCGGGATTGCCAAGCATTTTCATGAAGGCCAGCCCGACGCAGCCTATAATTATGCTGACCGATTGGCGCTGATCTATCCAGGCAATCTCTACATCGAGATATCCCGCCGCTTCAACGAAATCGAAGGCGCAGCAGAGCCTAACATGATTGAGCTGGCGCATAAGCTGGGGCTGCCGCTGGTTGCAACCAACCCGGCCTTTTATGCCGAAGCGGATTTCCATGATGCCCATGATGTGATGCTCTGCATTGCCAATTCCGCCTATATCGAAAGTGTTGATCGGCCGCGCAGTTCACCTGATGGCTGGATGAAGCCAATGAAGGACATGCGGACGCTGTTCGATGATGTGCCAGAAGCACTGGCAAACAGTCTGGTCGTCGCCCAGCGCTGTGCCTTCATGGCCCCAAAGCGTGATCCCATCTTGCCGCGCTTTGGCGAATTGGCGCAGGAGGCCAACCGGCTGAAAGAAGATGCTCATGCCGGGCTCACCCTGCGGCTCCACGCCATTCCCGGTGCCGATGAAGCGCTTTACCGTGACCGGCTCGATTTCGAACTGAACGTCATCAACAACATGGGCTTTCCCGGTTACTTCCTGATCGTGGCTGATTTTATCAAATGGGCGAAGGAACAGCGGATTGCCGTCGGCCCGGGACGTGGTTCTGGCGCAGGGTCACTGGTTGCCTGGTCTCTGACGATCACTGACCTTGATCCGATCAAGCTTGGCTTGCTGTTTGAACGCTTTCTTAACCCTGAACGCGTGTCGATGCCGGATTTCGATATCGATTTCTGCGAAACACGCCGCGCCGAAGTGATCACTTATGTGCAACGGAAATATGGCCGCGATCATGTGGCGCAGATTATCACCTTCGGTCGGCTGAAAGCGCGCGCAGTGCTGAAAGACACTGGCCGGGTCTTGCAAATGAGCTACGGCCAAGTCGACCGTCTAGCCAAGGCCGTGCCCAATCTGCCCGCTGATCCGTGGACGCTCACTCGCGCCTTGAACGGCATTACAGAAATTGCTGCGGAGTATAAGGAAGACGCTCAAGTCCGCCGCTTGTTTGACTTGGCGATGAAGCTGGAAGGCCTGCCGCGCCACAGTTCCACCCATGCCGCTGGTGTGGTGATTGGCGACCGGCCTTTGCAGCAGCTTGTGCCGCTTTACCGCGATCCGCGTTCGGATATGCCTGTCACTCAGTTTGACATGAAATATGCCGAAGCGGCCGGGCTGGTAAAGTTTGACTTTCTCGGGTTGAAAACACTGTCTGTCTTGCAAAAAGCGCTGGACCTGATCGCACAGCGCACGGGACTGCGCCCTGATCTGGACGGGCTGCTGTGGGACGACGAAAGCGTCTACGCGCTGTTGCAAAAGGGCGATACAGTCGGCGTGTTCCAGCTGGAGTCTGAAGGCATGCGACGCACGCTGGCCGCTGTCCGCCCCACCAATTTTGGCGACATCATTGCGCTCGTTTCGCTCTACCGCCCTGGCCCGATGGATAATATCCCGCTGTTCGGGGACCGCAAAAACGGCCGCGTGAAAATTGAATATCCCCATGCTGCCTTGGAAGGCATCCTGTCTGAAACCTACGGCGTGTTTGTTTATCAAGAACAAGTGATGCAGGCCGCTCAGATCCTGGCGGGCTATACGCTGGGCGGAGCAGACCAGTTGCGGCGCGCGATGGGCAAGAAGATCCAGTCTGAAATGGATACGCAGCGCAGTATTTTCGTCGAAGGCTGCGCGGCGCACAACCAGATCGAACCGCGCAAAGCCAATGAACTGTTTGACTTGATCGACAAGTTCGCAGGATACGGCTTCAACAAAAGCCATGCGGCAGCCTATGCGTTGCTGGCCTATCAAACCGCATGGTTGAAAGTGCATTACCGCGCAGAATTTTTCGCCGCATCAATGGCGTTTGACATTTCCAACACAGATAAGCTGACCATTTTTGCCGATGATATCCGGCGGATGGGAGTTGTCATGCTGCCGCCGTGTATCAATCGCAGCGAAGCCGATTTCAGTGTCGTCGCGCGCGAAGAGGGCAATGCTGTTCGTTACGGCCTGGGCGCGCTTAAGGGCGTCGGCGAAGGCGCAATGGATCAACTCTGCGCTGAACGCGACGCCAATGGTCCGTTTGCAAGTCTGGCTGACTTTGCAGACCGGATCAGCCCGAAACTGGTCAATCGCCGCCAGATTGAAAGCCTGGCCGCTGCTGGCGCCTTTGATACGCTGGAACCCAACCGCGCCGCTGTGCACGGGGCCGCTGAAATGATCCTGTCTGTTGCGGCAGAAGCCGAACATGGCAGGACAAGCGGACAAGGCGGCCTGTTCGGCGGGGACGAACATAAAGCCGCAGCCCTTAAATTGCCCGCAAACGCCAATTGGTCGACAGCCGAGCGGATGACGCAGGAACGCGATGCCTACGGCTTTTACTTTTCTGCCCATCCGGTGGACCGGTACCGCCATGTGGCTGATGTTCACGGCGCGAAAAGCTATGCTTCGGTTTGTGAGGCGTCCCCTGCACCTGACAGTGGCCGGCTGGGCGCGATGATGGCGGCACTGGTCGAGGATGTGCGATGGCGCACATCAGCGCGAGGCAAGCGTTACTGCAATGCCACCCTGTCCGATGCGAGTGGCCAGTTCATAGCGGCCTGTTTTGATGAGGATGCCGCCAGGGCACTGGAAGAAGCCGCCAAAGATACCGCCTGTGTGCTGATCAGCGTCGAACTGGACCGGCAAGCCGGCGAAGAAACGCCGCGCATCGCCGTGCGCCGGGTGCAGAGGCTGGAAGGGCTGGCCGCGTCAAACCGGATGAAAGCAACAGTGGTTTTTGCTGATGAGGGCGCGCTCCCCCAAATCCAGCGCATCATTGCCGGAGAACGAGGAGGACGCGGAGAGATTATCCTCAACGCGGATTGCGGCAACGGCACTCGGGCCCAGATTTTGCTAGGCCGCGATTTCGCGCTTGACCGCGAACTTGCGGAGCGGTTGCGCGAAGTCGCCGGTGTTACAAGCGTTGATCTTGCCCCGGTTGATCCGCCGCGGCTGGCACTGGTGGGATAGAGCAAAACACCCAATTGCATCCGCTGCAAACTCAAGCCAAAGCAGTGTTGAACTAAGCGACGTATAACGGAGCGATAAGGAGGCGATATGCTAGGCGGGATGCAGGATTGGAAATTGCGAGTCACTCATTTGATTGACTATGCCGCGCGTGAACATGGCAGCCGTGACATTGTGACGCGCTGGGCAGACGGCCAGATTGACCGCACCAACTGGGCCGGTGTTGCTGATGAAGCCCGGCGATTGTCGCAGGCCTTTGTGCGATTAGGCTGCAAACCCGGCGATCGGATCGCGACTCTTGCGATGAACCATCACCGCCATTTGGCGACATGGTACGGGGCGATCGGCTTTGGCGGCGTCATCCACACAGTGAACGTCCGCCTGTTTGATGAAGACCTGATCTACATCATCAACCATGCCGAAGACAAAGTCCTCCTCTACGATTCGATGTTTGCCGCGATGGTCGAACGGTTGAAGCCGCATCTGACGACTGTCGAACATTATATCTGCTTTGATCAGGATGATAAGTATCCAGCCCTGATTGCCGCCGAAGACGGCAACTATGACTGGTATGACGGCGATGAGCGTGATCCCTGCATGCTTTGCTACACCAGCGGCACGACAGGCCATCCTAAGGGCGTGCTTTATGAGCACCGGTCCCACATGCTCCACGCCATGGCGGAAATTGCGCCAAGCATTTTCAATCTGTCGTGCCAGTCGGTCCTCCTCCCCATTGTGCCGATGTTCCATGCCGCCAGCTGGGGGCTTCCGTTCGCAGGGGCTGCGGCTGGGGTGAAATTCGTGTTCAGTGCCACCAACGAAGCGCCTATTCTCCACAGCCTGATGCTGGCCGAAGGCGTGACGCATTCGGCTGGCGTGCCAACGGTGTGGCTCGCCATGTTCACGCATCTTGACGGGCTGGCCGCTGCGGGCAAAGAAGCGGGCTTGGGCAAGTTGCAACTTGTCACCATTGGCGGGTCCGCTGCCCCGCGCACGATGATTGCGCGCCTGATGAATGCAGGCGTGCGCGTGTCTCATGCGTGGGGCATGACAGAGACTTCCCCGATTGGCACCATGGGCGCACCGACGCCGGATTGGGACGATCTTGATCTTGAAGCGCAGATTGATGTTGTGACCAAGCAAGGCCGCGTGCCTTTCGGCGTCGAACTGCGCGTTGTCAGTGACGCCGGCGATGTTCAGCCGCGTGACGGGGTGAGTTCAGGATCCCTACAGATTCGCGGGCCATGGGTGATCAAGCGCTATTTCAAGGCAGCGGCCGATGCGACCGACGCGGACCAGTGGTTTGATACCGGTGATGTCTCCGTCATTCACCCGGACGGCACAATGCAAATCACAGACCGGGCCAAGGATGTGATCAAATCCGGCGGCGAATGGATCAGTTCAGTTGAGCTGGAAAATGCCGCTGTCGGTTGCCCCGGCGTTCAGGAAGCCGCAGCGATTGGCGTGGTCCACCCGAAATGGGATGAACGGCCCATCCTGTTGGTGATCAAAAAACCGGGAGCCGATGTGTGTGAGGCCGATGTCGTGGACTACCTCGGCACCAAAGTCGCCAAATGGTGGCTGCCCGATGAAGTCCATTTCGTCGACGATCTACCGCACACAGGCACGGGGAAGATCCAAAAGTCAGAGCTGCGCAAGACGTATAAGGATTTCAAGCTGAAGGCCCTTGGGTAGGGGCACAGCGAGGCACCGGACGTTACCGGGGGTTATGTCGTTAACCAAATAGGCTATATTTGCCATTTTAAGCATGGCTACAGCGCCATTGCAAGGTGCTCGGCTACACAGGTAGCCAAATGCCTTTGCCTGTCGCTGAGAGGGCGAAAAATTGGTCCTAATGGAAAGTGACCGATTTGCTTTTCCCGTCATCCCGGCGAAGGCCGGGACCCAGCCCTCTTTACCAAACGTTGCAAAGCAGGCATTTTTTTTCAGTGGTGCTGGGTCCCGGCATTCGCCGGGATGACGAATACGCAGTGCCAAATACAGCAGTTCCGCGTTACTAGATCTGTCGCAATCTGCAAAAACAACTTGCGGCCCACTTTCGCGGAGCTAAGATCGCCGATGATGAACGGAATTCTGAAATGCGGGGTTGGTGCAATGCTTTTGGCTTCAACGCCGTTGCTTGCCGCGCCTGACGTCCGCCTTGAACCAGCCTCAAAATGGAATGCACATTACGCCGAGGATAGCTGCCAATTGCTCCGCGAATTTGGCGACAAAGCCAATCCAGTAGCGCTCCGATTTGTCAAATTTTCACCGGGCGACCAGTTTGAACTTTCAATGAGCGGCAATTCGCTCAGGAAAGTCTCCAATGCGGGATCTACCGATTTTCAATTTGGACCGAATGAACAGGTTCAGCGTCTCGAATATTTGCCCGGGACGGTTGGTGAGAAAATACGTGCCATTTTTCTAAAGGGTTCAATGCGTATTGCACCCTTTTCAAAGGCAGAAGAGGCCGTCTGGGTTAAAATGACAGCGCAGAACTGGAGCGCCATTGCCCCGATAGGAAGCGAAAGAGCGGCAGCCGTGAAGGAGTTGCTGTTCGGGACAAAGGGTCGTGGACAAATGACCTTTGTTCTTGGATCAATGAAGGCACCATTTGCTGCGCTCGATACTTGTCTGGAAAAATTGCTGGAAACATGGGGCGTTGATGTTGCCAAGCAAAAAGCCGCCACACGACCAGCATTGCCGCTCACGTCGCCAGGCACTTGGTTGTCCAGTTCTGATTATCCGACCGATGCCGTGTTCTCAGGTGAGCAAGGTCTGATCAATTTCCGCCTCAGTGTTGATGCAACGGGCAAGTCGACGGCGTGCCATATTCAGCTATCAACACGGTCAAAGTCTTTTGACGATATTGTCTGCAGGGCCATGATGCGAAAGGCTAAATTCAGTCCAGCTCTGGATGCCAACGGCCAGGCATTTCCCTCTTATTTTCGAAGTCGTGTCCTATTTGTGATGCCGTATTGAGGCCAAGCCCCTCACTCCCCAGCCAACCCCGTAATATGCGCCCAGTGAGCATCGCTCACGGGCACGACTGACAGTCGAGATTGCCGGATCAAGGCCAGATCCGCCAGGGCCCCGTCGGCCTTCATTTGCGCCAGCGTCACAGGCACCCTCACTGCGCGCACTGGGGCCACATCAACCATCACGAAGCGCCCAGCATCATCGCTAGGATCAGGGTAAGCGGTGCGGACGATTTCAACGATGCCGACAATTTCCTTGCCTTCATTGCTATGGTAAAAAAACGCCTGGTCGCCGACTTGCATGGCTTTCAAGTTGATCGCGGCCTGATGGTTGCGCACGCCGTCCCAGTGGGTGCGGCCATCCTTCACCATCTGATCCCAGCTATATTTGAACGGTTCTGATTTCAGCAGCCAATGGGCCATTAGCGCGCTCCTTCTGCTTCATGCCGCGCCACGAAAAAGCGCCCGCCTTCGGTGATGAATACCGTGATCAGGGCTGTCACTCCGCACAGGAAAAAGGACAGGTAAAGCGGCACAGTCGTGCCATCAAATGACGCCCCAATCAGCCCGCCGATGACGGACGCCGTGATGTTGGCAAGTGACCCTTGCAGCGAACTGGCCATGCCAGCGACTTTGCCCATATGCTCCATTGCCATCGCGTTGAAATTGCCCATCAGCAGCGCAAAGCCCAGCATCATCACAGTCTGCAACACAATGAAGCTGACCATGGTTTCTGCACCTGCCCAAGCAACAATCAAGTGAAGGCCCGCGACGCCCGTAAAGAAAAACAGCGCGGCATGGCCAATTCGCCGCATGCCGTAACGCTTGACGATATTAGCATTGAGCAGCGACGCCGCCGCCATGCCGCCTGCCATGATCCCGAAACCGTAGGGAAGAAAATCTGCACGCCCGAACGTCTTGTCAAAAACCTGCTGAACCGACATCAGAAACCCGAACAGCGCGCAGGAAATGATGGCAATGGCAATGCTATAGCCCAGCGACATCCGGTTGGTCAGCACGATCCGCGCGCTTTCCATCACATTGGCCCGCGTGATTGTGCGGCGATTTTCAGGCGCTAGCGAGTCCGGAAGTCGCGCCAAGACCCACAGCCAGATGAGCGCGCCGATCAAAGCCAGTGCCCCAAAAATCCAGCGCCACGGACCAAATTCTAATATCATTTGCCCCATGAACGGCGCGAGGATGGGTGCGGCCATGAAAATCATGCTGGCCAGACTCATCACTTGTGCCATGTCGCGGCCCTCATACCGGTCCCGCACCATGGATGTGACGAGCACTCGTGCGCCTGCACAGGCAAAGCCCTGCGCCACACGGGCCAGCAACAAAATCTCAAATGTGGGGGCAAGCGAAGCGGCAAAGCTGGTCAGCGCGAATCCGAACAGCGACCATAGCATCAGCCCGCGCCTGCCGTAACGATCTGAAATAGTGCCGACAAACAATTGCGCGACGCCAAACCCGAGCAGGAAAGCCGCAATGATGAGCGGATAGCGGCTTTCATCCCCCACCCCCAATGACGCTGCAATGGCCGGCACAGCTGGAAGCATCGAATCAATCGCGAAAGCCACAATCATCATGACTGTGGAAATCAGGATCACAAATTCAGTCCGGCCAGGGCCAGTTGGCGTCGTCATGGTGTTGGGGGAGGTCATACCGTTGGCCTTATGCTGCACTGCGGCAGATGGCAAATGATGAGCGTCCCGGCTTAGTCCGCAAACAGCAGGACTGGCGTCTCCAGCAGCTTCTTCACGGCCTGAACAAAACTGGCGGCATCCCAACCATCGACCACCCGGTGGTCGCAACTGATCGACAAGTTCATCAACTTCGCCGCGACAATTTCCCCGTCCCGGATGACCGGGCGCTCGACGATCTTGTTGGGTCCGATGATCGCAACTTCGGGTCGGTTGATGACAGGCGTCGTTGCAATGCCACCCAGGGCCCCCAGCGACGTGAGAGTGAGCGTTGAACCGGATAGCTCCTCAGATTTCGCTTTACCAGCCCGCGCCGCATCCGCCAGTCGCGCAATTTCGGATGCCAGTTGCCAGATATTGCGGCCTTGCGCGTCGCGGATCACTGGCACCATCAGACCGCTGTCCGTCTGCGTCGCCAGCCCCAGATGCACGCTGCCGTGCCGCGTTACAACGCCAGCCTCATCATCATAGCGGGCGTTAATCATCGGAAAATCAGGAATCGCCTTGCAAATGGCCACGATCAAGAGCGGCAAGAGGGAGAGTTTGGGCCGCTGACCTCTGTGGGTGTTCAGATCGCTGCGCATATCCTCCAGCTGCGTCACATCAATTTCTTCGACATAGGTAAAATGCGGGATGTGGCGTTTGGACGCAGCCATATTTTCGGCAATGCGACGGCGCATGCCAATGACCTTAATCGCTTCATCGGCACGGCGGGGACCAGCAGCGGCAAAGCCCTGGCCAGCATGGTAGGTGAGGAAAGCATCCAGATCGCTGTGCCGGACACGGCCGCCGTCGCGTGCCTTCACTTGAGTGAGATCAACGCCCAATTCCACCGCGCGCGCGCGAACGGCGGGGCTGGCCAGTGCTTGCGCAGACGGCATTGGCACAGTGATAGGGATGGCTTCTGGATGAGGCTCAGGGATGAAATGCTGCGGCGCGATTTCGTCTTCGCCGTTCGTGTCGAGCGAAGTCGAGACACTCTCTGCCGCTTCCGCACCGCTCAGGCTGAGCTTGTCGAAGCCCTTCTCTCTTGAGCCCACCAACCCTTCGACAGGCTCAGGGTGAGCGGATGGGGGAGTTTCCTCCCCCTCAACCTCAATAACCAGCAACGTCGAACCAATGGGGATCATATCCCCCTCAACCCCGGCAACTTCGATGACGATACCCGAAACCGGCGATTCCATTTCGACAGTCGCTTTGTCCGTCATCATATCGGCCACGCCCTGATCTTCAGATACGCGGTCGCCGACCTTCACATGCCAAGCGACGATTTCTGCCTCGGCAATGCCTTCGCCAATGTCGGGCAAGCGGAATTCAAAGCGCGCCATCATTGCCTCCTCGATTGTCACCCTGAACTTGGTTCAGGGTCCATGCCGCAATGCCTCTCCAACTCTGGATGGTTCGACGCTGGCTCAAAGTTTGAGGCATGGATGCTGAAACGAGTTCAGCATGACTATGGTGTTCCATCATCAGTCCTTCATCACTTTTTCAATCGCCATGCCAATGCGAATAGGCCCCGGAAAATAGGCCCATTCCAGACTGTGCGGATAAGGCGTGTCGAACCCGGTCACGCGCTCTACCGGAGCCTCCAGATGATAGAAGCAGCGTTCCTGAATGAGGGCGGAAAGTTCGGCTCCGAACCCGCCGGTCCGCGTCGCTTCGTGGATAATGAGGCAGCGGCCCGTTTTTTTCACGGATGCTTCGATCGTCTCGATATCGAGCGGAATAAGCGTGCGCAGGTCAATGACATCTGCATCAACACCCAGTTCCTCAACCGCCGCCAGACCGACATGGACCATCGAGCCATAAGCAATCACAGTCAGATCAGTGCCTTCGCGCACCATCTGCGCTTTGCCCAGCGAAATGGTGTAATGCCCTTCGGGCACTTCGCTTGCCGGATGCTTGGCCCAGGGCTGGACCGGGCGATCATAATGGCCATCAAACGGGCCGTTATAAATCCGCTTGGGCTCAAAAAAAATCACAGGATCATTATCCTCAATCGCGGCGAGCAGCAGCCCCTTGGCATCATAGGGGGTAGAGGGAATGACCGTTTTCAGGCCGCACACATGAGTGAAAATCCCCTCAGGCGACTGGCTGTGGGTTTGCCCGCCGAAAATGCCGCCGCCAAAGGGAGACCGCACCGTAATCGGCATTTGCCACTGCCCAGCAGAGCGATAGCGGATGCGCGCGGCTTCGCTCACCAACTGGTCAAGTGCGGGGTAGATATAGTCGGCAAACTGAATTTCCGGCACGGGACGCAGGCCGTAAGCGGCCATGCCCACTGCTACGCCAATGATGCCGCATTCCGTGATCGGCGTATCAAAACTGCGGGTCTTGCCGTATTTTTGCTGGAGGCCAGCGGTCGCGCGAAACACGCCGCCAAAATAGCCGACATCCTCGCCGAACACGACGACGTCCGGGTCTGCACCCATCGCCACGTCCATTGCGCTGTTGATGGCTTCGATCATGTTCATGACGGCCATTTGCGCATCCTTTCGGCCATCATCTGCGCGGATTGCTCCTTCAAATGCCAGGGCTGTTCCTCAAAAATATCCTCAAACATGGTCTCGAACGGTTGATGCAGACCGTGGCCAAGGATGCCGTTTTTCTCGGCTTCCTTTTGCGCGGCCTTCACTTGTGTCGCCAGCTCCAGATCCATCGCGGCGTGGCGGCCGTCATCCCATTCGTCAGTGGCAATCAGATGCGCCTTTAACCGCGCAATCGGATCACCCAGCGGCCATTTGACGCCTTCTTCAGTGGATCGATAGGCGCTGGGATCATCCGACGTCGAATGCCCTTCGGCTCGGTAAGTAAAATGTTCGATCAGCGTCGGCCCGTGGTTGGTCCGTGCCCGTTCCGCTGCCCAAGCTGTCGCGGCATAAACGGCAAGCGGATCATTGCCGTCAATCCGCAGGCCGGCAATCCCGTATCCAATCGCGCGCGCCGCAAAGGTGGTCGCTTCGCCGCCGGCAAAGCCGGAAAAGCTGCTGATTGCCCATTGGTTGTTCACCACATTGAAAATACAAGGCGCGCGGTAGACGGTGGCAAATGTCATCGCGGCGTGGAAATCCCCTTCCGCTGTTGATCCTTCCCCGCACCAGGCCGCCGCAATGCGGGTATCGCCGCGTGAGGCACTGGCCATGGCCCAGCCGACAGCTTGGGGCAATTGCGTCGTCAGATTGCCAGAGATCGTGAAGAAGCCGTACTGCGGAAAGCCGTACATGATCGGCAATTGCCGACCTTTGAGGGCATCCCCGCGGTTGGAGTAAATCTGGTTCATCATATCAACCATCGGGCACCCGCGCGCGATGAGCAGCCCCTGCTGGCGGTAGGAGGGGAAGCACATATCATCATCCGCCATCGCGTGCGACGCTGCCACTGCAACAGCCTCTTCGCCCAGGCATTTCATGTAAAAGCTGGTTTTCCCCTGCCGCTGGGCGCGGAACATCCGATCATCAAAGGCGCGGGTTAACGCCATATCGCGCAGGATTTTGCGTTTCGCATCGGGCGACAGGATGGGGTTCCACGGACCGACTGCTTGTCCGGCATCGTCCAACACCCGCACCAAACCAAAGGCCATATCCCGCATATCATGCACCGGTGTAACGCTGTCGGGACGCGGCGTCACGCCAGCAGGCAAGACATCAATGTGGGAAAAGTCGGCTTCTTCACCGGGCCGTGCAGGCGGCTCTGGAATATGGAGCTGCATAGGCGGCAGATTCGACTGTGTCATACCGCTTGTAATAAAATTACGCGGGGCGATTAGCCAGCGGTTTCTGATGAGGGAACGTCAGTAGGTCTGCACCGGCAAATGATCATCGTCGATTGCGTCGCTAAACCGCGTGATCCGCGCATCGAACCGCATTTTCACTTTGCCCGTCGCGCCGTGGCGCTGCTTGGCGATGATCAGTTCTGAAATGCCCGCCACATCTTCCAGTTCACGCGTGTATTTGGCGTAATCGTCGATAATCTTGGCATCGTCATTGGCATCAAAGTTGGGCCGTTTGGGTTCGCGGCCCATCACATAATATTCCTCACGGTAAACAAACATCACGATATCCGCGTCTTGTTCGATTGAGCCGGATTCGCGTAAATCCGACAGTTGCGGGCGCTTGTCTTCGCGCTGTTCAACCGCGCGGCTCAACTGGGAGAGCGCCAGCACAGGCAATTGCAATTCCTTGGCCAGCGTTTTGAGGCCGCGGCTGATTTCAGAGATTTCCTGCACGCGGTTGTCACTGCCATTGCGGCCTGACCCCTGCAAAAGCTGGAGGTAATCAACGATGATCAGGCCAATGCCGTGCCGCCGTTTAAGCCTGCGGGCGCGCGTGCGGAGCGCCGCAATGGTCAGGCCCGGCGTGTCATCAATGAACAGCGGCAACGCTTCAAGATCGGCGGCTGCCTTGGCCAAGTTGCGAAACTCGGTCTGGCCAAATTTGCCCATGCGCAGATTTTCGCCACTGATGCCGGATTGTTCAGACAGGATACGCGTCGCCAACTGATCAGCGGACATTTCAAGGCTGAAAAACGCGACTTTGGCGCCGACGGACTTTTCGGGCGGAATGCCGTCTTCAGCGTCACGCATCCAGCGCATGGCCGCATTATAGGCAAAGTTGGTCGCAAGTGCTGTCTTCCCCATGCCCGGGCGACCAGCAAGAATCAGCAGATCCGAATTGTGCAGCCCGCCCATTTTAGCGTTCACACTATCAAGCCCAGTCGTGATGCCGGACAAATGCCCGCCAGAGTTTAACGCGCGTTCGGCCTGTTCAACGGCCATGCGGGTGGCCTGGCCAAAGCTTTTGACGCTTCCAGATTCGCCGCCTTGTTCAGCAACTTTATACAGCGCCATTTCGGCGGTTTCGATTTGATCCTTGGGCAGCACGGCTTCGCTGGTATCCAGAGCGCGCGTGGCCATTTCGCGGCCAACACTCACCAGTTCGCGTAGCAGGGCCAGGTCATAAATTTGTCGCGCAAAGTCACGCGCGCCAATCAGGGCCGCGCCGCTGCCGGTCAGTTGTGCGAGATAAGCCGGGCCGCCTAACGCCTTTATCGCGTCATCCGCCTCAAACATTGGTTTCAGAGTCACTGGGTTAGCAACCATGTTGCGATCAGCCAGCATCAGCACGGCGTCATAAATCCGGCCGTGCAGCGCTTCAAAAAAATGGTCCGCGCGCAGTTGCAACTGCACATCTTCGACCAGCCGATTGTCAATCATGAGCGCGCCTAACAGAGCAGCCTCAGCTTCAACATTGGAAGGCAGTTCAGGGCCACTATCGTTGGCACCACTGGTAAGAGGATTGTTTATGAGTCGGATCGGTTCGGCCATGTGCGAGACCCTAGGCCCGGTAGGATCACAACCGCAAGGCCGCCGCTGCGGGAATAGTGGGGATAAGATCAGAAATCGAGACGGACCCTTTTACACGGGCTTTACCTTCTTTTTTGGCAGCATAAAGCGCTGCATCGGCGGCTTGCATCAGGTCTGCGACGCTTTCTCCGTGCTTGGGGCAGAGCGCATAGCCAAGGCTGGCCGAAACGGACACGCGGTCGCCGCCAATATCAGCCGGTGTGCAAAGGCTTGCCAATAGCGCAGTCGAGCGTGCAGAAATATCATTCTCATCTGCTGTATCCCGGAACAGCACGGCAAATTCGTCACCACCCAGACGCGCAACAAGATCACGGGCTTTGCTATGATGCATCAGGCGCGCGCTAACGGTTTGGAGCAGCGCATCGCCCGCCAAATGGCCAAGCTGATCATTCACAGCTTTGAACCCGTCCAAATCAATCAGCGCAATGCCGAAACTTGAATCTTGCCTTGATTGATTCAGGGCATCATCAAAAGCCTGTTTGAAAGCCCGGTGGTTGGCAAGGCCCGTCAGCGAGTCAGCTGACGCCAATTCAAAGAGTGTCTGCGCGCGATCTTCAGCTTCATCCCGTTCTGATTGCAGCTGCCTCAACCGCCAGGCAAGGCCAACGGAACTGAGTGCACCTTCAAGAGAAATGGCCAGAAAGACGCTGGCATCAAGCGCCGCACTTTCAAACTGCAGCATCCCTAGCCCCCAGGCGATGCGGATAAGGATCACGGCAAGAGGCGCGGTCCATGCCAACGCGAAAAAACGCACGGCGATGCTGCCACGCCGCCACGCGATCGCGCAGTTGGCGAGCAGCAACACCAGCGAAGTTAAGTAAAGGGAGTAATCAAACCGGTCAGCAATCTGCCACGGAATGGGCGGGTCCGACAGGCGCAGAAAACTGGTCACGACAAGCACAGTCACAACGATTTTCATCAGCTTCATCAGGCGCGGGCTTGTCATTCCTTCTTCAAGAAACGCACTGACATAGAGCATCGTCCCAAAAAAGCAGAGCGCGATGGAAAATACGCTCAGATCAAACTGAAACGCCGTTGAAAGATCTGGAAACGGCCACAACAGAAGGTTTGACCAGACAGCGCCGTAAAATAGATTGGCTGCAATCAGCGCACAATAAGCGGCCAGAACCCGGTACCGCAGGGCAAAAAACAGAGTGATGTTGTAAAAGAAAATCCCAAGCAACACACCAGCAAGCAGCCCAAAAGCAAGCTGGATGCCTGCCTTGTTTTCCATCGTGCGGTCACGGCTGGTGAGGCTGGCACGCGGCACCGGGCCGCGTCTGTTTTCCATCCCGTCGACACGCGCCAGCAAGGTGGTAATCTGGCCTGGCTCAGCTACAAAAGCAAAACGTTGCGTCTGGCCCCCCACTGAACGGCGCGCTTTTTCCTTAGACGTGAAGCTTTTGCGGATACGACCATCGCCGTAAGCAACCCAAACCTGTTCGTCACGCGTCTGGATAAGAGTATGATCATAAACCCACCCCTGCGCGCCGTCGATGCCGGATTGTGTCAGATCATAGCGCACCCAAACCGTGTCTGCATCTGCAGACCGAGGATCGCGCGCGCAATCGAAACGCGAGTCTCCCTTGATTAGCTCTGCTGGGTCAGCGTCTGCGGCACCCAGGAGCACACACGGGTTTTGAAGGCGTAAATCACCATTCTTAGGCGCAGCAAAGGCAGGCGGCACTGCTACCCAAGCCAAACATAAAAGCAAGAAATGCAAAAGCCGCAAAGACCGTGTTCCCAAGTCCGCATAGCATTGCGGAAGGGTCGTATAAGTCCAAACTGCTTGACAGGCCGTTAAGGCTTGCGACTATTCAGCTGCGATACTCAGCGGTTCGGCTGGCAGTCCGTTGACGACGGCAGGCAGCAAACCGAAATCCTGCGCAATCACCCGCGCCGTCATTTTGGCGGACATCATGACAGAGGGCGTGCCGCCGCCGGGTTGCGTGCCTTGGCCGACCAGATAAAGATTAGTGACGTCTTCACTGCGGTTATGCGGGCGGAAGAAAGCGGTTTGAGTAAGGACCGGCTCAACCCCGAACCCGTTACCGGCATAACTGCCCAGCACCTCTTCGAAATAATTCGGCGTCACAAAACTCATATGGGCAAGGCGATCTTTAAGACCCGGTATATAACCCCGTTCGTCAAGGAAAGTCAGCACTTTGTCAGCAAAGGCATCGCCAATCACATTCCAATCAAGGCCGCTCAAATTGTTGGGCACAGGGATCAGCGTATAGGCGGCATGATGGCCCTCTGGCGCAAGGCTGGGGTCAGTCAGCGTCGGGATGTGCAGATATTGCGAAAAATCATCGGATAGCTTCAGCCGGTCAAAAATATCCGTTAACAATCCCTCATAACGAGGGCCAAGGATGATATTATGGTGCTGCAAATCAGGATCGCCGTCATGCTTTTTATAGCCGAAATAGATGACCATCAGCGACATCGATTGCTTGCGGAATTTAACCAGCGCATCGCGGTTAATCTTGCGGTGTTCCTTATCCACCAGTCGCAGATAAGTGTTGGCATAGTCCGCGTTGGAAACCACCACATCAGCATCGAGCACATCACCGTTTTTCAGCGTGATGCCTGTAGCCGTGCGCTTGCGGCCTTGCTTGACCACATTGATCCGATCAACTTCGGCATTCAAGCGGACAGTGCCGCCCATATCTTCAAATTTCTTGAGCAGGCCAGACACGAGGGCACCAGTGCCGCCCTTCGCAAAATGAATGCCCCAGGTTTTTTCCACAAAATGGATCATTGCATAAATTGCGGGGACTTTTAGCGGGTTACCGCCGACCAGCAGCGGTTCAAAACTGAAAACCTGCCGCATCTTGTCGCTTTTGAAATATTTCTTGATCAGCGAAAACAGCGGGCGAATAGCGCCAAGCTTTACAAGGTCAGGCACGACCCCCAGCATGGACCCGATATTGCCAAAATAAGTGTAGCCCAGTTGCAAAAAGCCGCGTTCAAAAATGGCGCGCGCAGCTTCGTGGAAGCGTTCATAGCCTTCCAGATCTTCAGGCGCGAGGCGGGCAATCTGTTCGCGCACTTTGACCGGATCAGAATCGTAATCGAAATAAGTGCCGTCATCAAAATAGATACGATAAAAAGGCAGGATCGGGACGATTTCAACATATTTGGATGTATTTGGTCCGCCGCTAATGCCGGAGAAGATGCGCTGATTATCTCCCAGGATATGAGCTGGGAAATCAGGTTCACCTAGCATAGCGCAATCTTGTTCGAGCGAGAATAGCTCTTCGATAAAATGCGGCACGGTAAGCACCGTCGGCCCCATATCAAAGACAAAGCCATCTGCCCGGCGCACATAGGCGCGGCCACCGGGACTATCGAGTTTTTCGACGATTTGCGTGTCAAAGCCCAGGCTTTGCAGCCGCATCGCGCAAGCAATGCCGCCAAAGCCGGAGCCGATTACAATTGCCTTTTGCCGCTGCATTTCTTTTGCCTTTACCGCTTCCTGATTCGGCTAATCGCTTCGCCGTCCGCATTCAATGGCAGAATCTACCGGATTTCGGCACCATCTGGTTTCGCTTCGCCACTGTCGTCACCTAAGCCGTGCTTTAGCAACATCGGCACTTGCGCGGCTGCAAACAGAAAAGACAACGCCGAAACACCCCAGACCTTAATGGAAAGCCACTGATCAAAACTGAACCAATCAGGATTGCGGAAAACCTCATTCAGCACCGCTAAAACCCCAAAAAACACCGCCCAGTTGCGCGAAAGCTTCATCCAGCCCATATCGCTCAGGCCGTCATAGCCTGCCTCAAACACATATTTCATCAGCGGCTTTTTTAGGTAAAGCCCGCCAAACAGCAGCCCGGACAGCAGCACGTAAATGATCGTCGGTTTGATCTGAATGAAGCGCGCATCGTGAAAATAAATCGTCAGCCCGCCAAAGCCAAGCACAAGAACCGCCGTCAGCCACATCATCGGGGACACGCGGCCTAGCTTCCATTTGGCAATTAGTGCCGCAACGATGATGGCGACCATAAACGCGCCAGTGCTCTGGATGACCGCCGCAAGTGTTCCGATCATATCCTTTGAACCAGCAGGCGCGTTCAGCTTGTACACGACAAAGAAAATCACCAGCGGGATATAGTCCAACGCGAGCCTGAGCAGCCCGTGATCAGGTTTTTTGGCCGGTGCCGCCTGAGGGCCTGCCTCGATCACGCAGCACCGGCAATAATGCGGGCCAGTTCATGACCGTCAAACGGGCGCAAATCCTCAATGGTTTCGCCCACACCAATCGCATGAACAGGAAGGCCGAACTTTTCCGCCGCCGCCACGAGCACGCCGCCGCGCGCAGTGCCATCCAGCTTTGTCATTACAAGACCCGTCACGCCAGCCACCTCCTTAAACACTTCAATCTGTGACAGTGCGTTTTGCCCTGTCGTCGCATCCAGCACCAGCACGACATCATGGGGAGAGGCAGGGTTGAGCCTTCCTAAAACGCGGCGCACCTTAGCAAGTTCATCCATCAATTCGCGCTTGTTCTGCAATCGACCTGCGGTATCCACAATCAGCACGTCAATGCCTTTGGCCGTCGCCTCTTTAACCGCATCAAACACAATTCCTGCTGCATCGCCGCCTTCGGCCCCGGCCATGATTGGCACGCCGAGACGGTCTGCCCAGACCTTCAACTGGCCAATGGCAGCGGCGCGGAATGTGTCACCCGCTGCCAGCATGACGCCGTAATCCTGTTCCAGAAACAAATGCGCGAGTTTGGCAATGGTGGTGGTTTTACCCGATCCGTTGACCCCAATCACCAGAATGACTTGCGGTCGCGGGAACGCCTCAATCTCAATGGGCCTGGCCACTGGCACCAGCACCGCTGCAATTTCATCCGCCACCACTTCGCGCACGCCCGCTTCATCTATTCCGCGATCATAGCGGCTGTCAGCCAGCCGAGCGCGGATGCGCGCCGCCATGGCCGGGCCAAGATCAGACGCGATCAGTGCGTCTTCGATGTTGTCAAGCGTCTGCGCGTCGAGCTTAGTTTTTGTGACAAGGCCAGTGAGATTGTCAGTCAGTCGTTCTGACGTGCGCTTGAAGCCGCCGATCAGTTTTTTGTGCCAGGGTGTGTCGGTCATCATAGTAGCGATCCATCGTCGTCATTGCGAGGAGCGCAGCGACGCGGCAATCCAGACTGTGCGGCGTTGGCCTCTGGATTGCCGCGCTTCGCTCGCAATGACGGGCCATTTGGCACTGTTTCACGAGAGATTAGCACGTTTTGGCCTTTGCCCTCAGCGCGTTGTCTGTCGAGCCTGTGACATCTACTTCAACAATCGTTCCTGGCACGGCATCCGCCGCCAGACGCACAACAGCATAGTTTTCGGCGTGAGCGGTGCGACCATCTTTTTCCACAAGCACCCGTTGCCGGGAACCGATGAGCGATGCAAGCCAGTTTGCTTTTGCTGCCTCTGCAACAGCGCGCAGGCAAGCGGCGCGGTCCTTCACAAGAGCGCGCTCCAGTTGCGGCATCCGCGCAGCAGGCGTGCCCGAGCGCGGCGAATAAGGAAAGATATGCCCGTGGACGATGTGGCCGTCTGCAATTAGAGCGACGCTGCCCGCAAACATTGCCTCAGTCTCGGTGGGAAAGCCTGCAATGATATCAGCGCCTATCGCCACTTCGGGGCGTCTCTCATTGATCCGCGAGATCAGATCAACCGCTTGGCCTCGACTATGACGGCGCTTCATGCGCTTGAGGATCATATCATCGCCGCTTTGCAGTGACAGATGCAGATGCGGCATGACGCGCGGCTCCCCCGTCACCAGATCAAACAAGCGCTCATCAATTTCGATGCAATCGAGGGATGACAGGCGCAGACGGGGCAAGTCCGGCACATGCTTCAGGATGCGTTCCACCAACTGGCCTAGCGTCGGCTTTCCAGGCAAATCCGGGCCGTAAGACGTCAGGTCAATGCCGGTTAGCACTACTTCCTGATGCCCCGCGTCAACGGCGCGCGCCACGGCCTCTATCACCAGGCCGGCAGGCACAGACCGGCTGTCGCCGCGCCCGAACGGAATGATGCAAAATGTGCAGCGGTGATCACAGCCGTTCTGCACTTCGATGTGCGCGCGGGTGTGGCCATCGCCGCTGACGACAGGCCGCAACAGCGCCGTTTCCCCGAAAATGTCAGACACTTGCCGCGTGATCGCAGGCGCATAAGCCGCAGCCGAGCGCTTATCCGCATTGCCGATGACAGCGGATACTTCGGGCATGGCCGCATACTGATCCGGGTTAATCTGCGCGCCGCATCCTGTGACGATGATGCGGCTGTCAGGGTTGACGCGCGCGGCTTTGCGGATCGCTTGGCGGGCCTGGCGCTCAGCCTCAGCCGTCACCGCGCATGTGTTAAACACGATCAGGTTATTCGCGCCTGCCGCTGCCTGCCTAATCCCTTCACCTTCGGCAATGTTCAGGCGGCAGCCGAAATTCACCACTTCAACTCCGCTCACCCGAATAAGCTCCAGTCCGCTTCGCCAGTGAACACATGAGTGGCCGGGCCTGTCATACGGATAGCCTCACCCGGTGCCCAGGCTATTTCAAGGTCACCGCCAGGCAAAGTGACTGCCACTGGCGACGTGACCCGGCCGCTGCGGATTGCGGCGACAGCCGTTGCACAGGCCCCGGTTCCGCACGCACGGGTGAGCCCGACGCCGCGTTCCCAAACGCGGAGCTTCACATGCGACGCGCCCAAAACCGTCGCGACATTGACGTTCACTCGTTCGGGGAACAGCGGGTCCTGTTCAATCTCCGGGCCCAGTTCCGCGAGCGCCACTTCATCCGCATCCTCCACAAAGAAAATGACATGAGGATTGCCGACATTGACAGCGGCAGGGCTGCTGAGCGGCCCCCACGCCACTGGCATGGCCGCGCTGTCCATCGCAAAGGCGAGGGGAATCGCATCCCATTCAAAACGCGGCGTTCCCATATCAACGCAGGCGCCGCCTGATAGCGCCGTGGCACTGATCATCCCGCCCTTTGTTTCAATGGTCGTCGCGCCGCCGATCAGCAGGCCGACGGCACGAGCCGCATTGCCGCAGGCCTCCACCTCAGAGCCGTCAGCGTTGAAAATCCGCATCTGCAAGTCAGCGCTGTCTGAGGATTCCAGCAGAATGAGCTGATCGCAGCCAATGCCAGCCTTGCGGTCAGCAATGGCCGCTGCGCGCGCACTGGTCATATCCACGGCATCAATACGCGCGTCGATGACGACAAAATCATTGCCGAGCCCATGCATTTTATGAAACCGCATCAACATTACGGTGCGGCGCTTATCCCATTGAAGCCGCTTTCGGTAGTGCATCGTGCACATCCGCGCTGAAACCGGGCTGCGGGGCCATTTGCTGCAACCGATAAGCAGGCAGCAAATTGCGTTCAGCCAGCAAAACCCGCGTGGCGGCAATGGATGTTGGCTTGCCGTAAAACCAGCCCTGGCCCTTATGACAGCCCAGTTGGCGTAGCCGTTCTTGAATGCCTGCGTCTTCAATTCCCTCCGCCGTCACTGGCATGTTGAGATTTTCGCCCAGCCGCGCGATGGCGTTCACAATCGCGTTGCTTTCAATATTATCATTGAGGGACAATATGAAGCTCTTGTCGATTTTGATCCGATCAAAGGGCAAAGCACGCAAGTGGGCAAGTGAGCTATAGCCTGTGCCAAAATCGTCAAGCGCAAGGCGAATGCCTTGGTTTTTGAGGCTGCCGACAATGGATTGCGCCAGCGCCAGATTATCGAACAAAGCCGATTCGGTAATCTCAATTTCCAGCCGTGCCGCAGGAAACGCCGTTTCCGTGAGCAGTTTCACAATCTTTTGCGGCAACCACGGGTCGCGCAACTGGGTGGGAGAAATGTTGACCGAAATCGAAAGCGACGGATCCCAGTCGCGGGCTTCGAGCAGTGCTTGTTCGATGATCGACATGGAAAGGTCGCCAATCATGCCTGTCTCTTCGGCGATAGGTATGAAAATGTCCGGCAATATGAGGCCTTTTTTGGGGTGATTCCACCGCGCCAACACTTCAAAACCCTGCAATTTGCCCGTGTTGAGATCAATCTGCTGTTCAAAATAGGGAACAAATTCACCCTTTGGAATGCCAAAGCGCATTTGGCCTTCCAATTCGTTGCGGGCGTGAAGTTCCAGCTCCATTGCTGTATCGAACCAGACGAAGCGGTTACGCCCTTGGCCCTTAGCCACATACATGGCGATATCGGCGCGGCGCATGACAGCATCGACAGAACTGCAATCATGGTCTGACGTCGCGATCCCCGCCGATGCGCTAATGTGGGCATAGATGCCGTCCGCATCAAAGGGCTGCGCCAAGCGGCTGACCAGCAATTCGGTGACGCGCGACACCGTTTCAGGATTGGCGGAATCGTAAGGAAAGGCGCAGGCAAATTCATCACCGCCCAGCCGCGCGGTCAAGGCACGCGGCGGCACTAGTTTTGCAATTTCAGCAGCGACACTGCGCAGAAGCGCATCACCGATGGCATGGCCGTGCAAATCATTCACTGTTTTGAAATGATCCAGATCAATCATGATCACGGCCAGTTCTTTGCCGCGGGCCTGAGTTTGGGTGAGCAAATCTGCGCCAGTATCGGCAATCGAGCGGCGGTTGTGAAATCCCGTCAGCGGGTCTCGCAGGGCCAGGCCGTGAGCGCGTTCTTCAGCAACAGTGCGCTCCTCAACCTCTCCTGCCAGTTCGGTGTAACGCCGCCACCCGAACAGGATGATGGCCACATTGAGAATAAGGGCCACGTAAAGCGCTTGGTCGGTATCGCTCCCCAAGCCTGAAAGAGTTGCAATCACGGACCGGGCAACAGTCGTGGCATTGCCGACGAATAGAATGATGGCCGCAACCAATATCCCTGCCGTCAAAATATCCTTGGTCTTTTCAGTGACGTTGGACTTTGACTGCGCGACTAAACGTTCAATTGTGAACCCCACTGCGGGCACCCCCATTTCAGATCTACGTAAACAGCCGTGAATATATGCCGGAAATGTATGAAAAGGACGTTAAGTATCGTCCGCGCGTCATGATTGACGATCACGTGATGTTGGCCTAATGCATTCGCCACAGAATCAATGCGCCGGCTGACGAGTATCGTCCGCTGGCGATTTTTGTTATTTGGAGCCGTTCTTTGGGTTTGGAGCCAGCGCATGTTTGAAAGTTTGAGCGAAAGGCTGGGCGGCGTTTTTGACCGTTTGCGCGGTCGTGGTGCGCTCAATGAAGCAGACGTGCGCGAGGCCATGCGCGAAGTACGGATTGCGCTGCTCGAGGCTGATGTCGCCTTGCCAGTTGTGCGGTCCTTTGTTGACAGTGTTACGACCAAGGCTGTCGGACAGTCGGTTCTGAAATCAATCACGCCGGGTCAGCAAGTCGTCAAAATCGTCAACGATGCGCTTGCCGAAATGCTCGGCTCCGAAGCCGCAGAGCTTAATCTGGCCGTCACGCCGCCTGCGATCATCATGATGGTGGGCTTGCAAGGGTCAGGCAAAACCACCAGCACAGCCAAGATTGCTAAGCGGCTGACGGACAAGGATCGCAAGAAAGTTCTGATGGCGTCGCTCGACGTTAACCGCCCGGCTGCTCAAGAGCAGCTGGCGATATTGGGCGAACAAACTGGCGTCGCGACGTTGCCGATTGTTACCGGCCAGCAGCCCGTTGAAATTGCCAAGCGTGCGATCCAGGCTGCAAAATTGCAGGGCTTCGATGTCCTCCTGCTGGATACCGCAGGCCGCCTGCACGTTGACCAGGCCCTGATGGATGAAATGCGCGCTGTTTCTGATGTGGCTCAGCCTGCAGAAACATTGCTCGTCGTCGATGCGTTGACAGGCCAGGACGCCGTTAACGTTGCCAAGAATTTCTCTGACCAAGTGCCGCTCACTGGGATCATATTGACGCGGATGGACGGCGACGCGCGCGGCGGGGCAGCGCTTTCGATGCGCGCCGTCACGGGCAAGCCAATCAAATTTGTCGGCACGGGTGAAAAGCTCGACGGCCTTGATGTGTTTCACCCAGACCGTGTCGCCAGCCGCATCCTTGGGATGGGCGACGTCGTCAGCCTGGTTGAGCGCGCAGCGGAAACCATCGAAGCCGGTGAAGCAGAAGCAATGGCGGCCAAAATGGCCAAGGGTCAGTTCGACATGAACGACCTCAAAAGCCAGCTTGGCCAGATGAAGCGCATGGGCGGCATGGGCGCGTTGATGGGGATGCTGCCGGGCATGAAGAAAGCCCAAACGGCCATGGCGCAATCCGGTATGAACGACAAAGTTCTGGTCCGTATGGAAGCTGTGATCGATTCGATGACGCCCAAAGAACGCGCCAAGCCTGAACTACTGGCGGCCAAACGTAAAATTCGCATCGCCAATGGGTCTGGCACCACGGTGCAAGAGGTCAACAAGCTGATCAAGATGCATCAGGAAATGGCAGGCGCTATGAAAAAGATCAAAAAGATGGGCGGCGTGAAAGGCCTTGGCGCGATGATGGGTCGTGCTGGAGGTTTGGGTGGCGGACTGGGTGGTTTGCTTGGCGGCGGCGCAGGAGCGGGTCCGATGGGCCAGGCACTCCCGCCGGGGTTTGATCAGTTGATGAAGAAGTAGTCCGTCGCCCTGAACTTGTTTCAGGGTCCATGCCTCACGTTCAAACAGCGTGGCATGGATGCTGAAACAAGTTCAGCATGACGGTTTTGGTTTTTGGATTAAAAAGAAGGAAGAAAAAATGGCAGTTTCAATTCGTTTGTCGCGCGGCGGTTCTAAAAAGCGGCCTTATTACCGGATCGTGGTGGCGGATGCCCGATCTCCCCGTGATGGCCAGTTCATCGAAAAGGTGGGCACCTATAACCCCATGCTCGCCAAGGATGATGCCAACCGCGTGACCCTGAACAGCGAACGCCTGACCCATTGGTTGAGCGTTGGCGCACAGCCAACCGACCGCGTCGCGCGCTTCCTTGATGTGGCTGGCCTGCGCGAACGCCCCGCCCGCAACAACCCAACCAAGGGCAAGCCCGGCGAAAAGGCCATCGAGCGCATTGAAGAGTTGGAAAAGAAAGCGGCTGCCAAGGTTGAAGCCGAAGCCGCCGCCAAAATTGCTGCTGCGGAAGCCGCTGAAGCTGCCAAGGCCGCTGCGGAAGAAGCCGCCGCTGCACCTGCGCCAGAGCCAGAGCCAGAGCCAGAAGTGGTTGCCGAGGAAGTTGCCGCTGAAGAAACAACTCCTCCAGAAGGTGAAGCACCTGCAGAAGCTGCAGAAGAAGAAGCTCCCGCTGCTGAAGCTGCGACTGAGGAAAAGGCGGAGGGTTGAGTCCTTCGGCCCAGCCCCCTCTCCCAACCCTCTCTCCTAAAGGGGAGAGGGTTATCACCCTGGCCGCCATCATCGGTGCGCACGGGCTGACGGGCGAAGTGCGCTTGAAACTGTTTACAGGCGATGTCAGCGGCTTGAAAGCGCATAAGGCCTTCAACGGTGGCACGCTGACCCTCAAAAGCCTGCGCCCCGGCAACGCCATCATCGCGCGCTTTGCCGAAATCACAGATCGCAACGGGGCAGACGCCGCGCGGGGCACTGCCCTGACCGTGCCCCGCACCGCCCTGCCCGCACTGGCGGACGGCGAATATTATCACGCTGACCTAATCGGCCTCCCTTGCGTTTCCACCGATGGCAATGACATTGGTCTATGCGTCGCGGTTGAAAATTTTGGCGCAGGCGATGTGCTGGAGATCGAACGGCCCGACAAGGCCCGTTTCATGGTGCCAATGACAGTGGACGCTGTGCCCGAGTGGGGCGCGCGCATCATCATTGACGCTCAGTTTGTGGGTTAGTATATACGTCCGGTAGACACGGAGGGCGCTATGGGCCGAGAGTTTGATGCAAAAATTTTTCAATCGGGTAACTCAGTTGCTTTGCGTTTACCCAAGGCGTTAGGCCTTAAAGCTGGTGATATGATGCGGGTCCGTCAAGAACACGGCAATCTGATCGCAGCGCCAATGGCCTCTCGGAATGAGTATATCGATCTTGAAGGCATCTATGGGTCTGTTCCGGGCATAAGCCGTCCGCCATGTGACGAGAACCCACGCGACTGGTATGTCGGCCGTCAAAATGGCTGAGCCTCTTTTTCTAATTGATACCAACATTTGTATTTATCTGCTGGATGGTCGGGGCGAAAAGGTTCGGCACCGGATGGAATCGTGCAAGCGGGAACAGATTGTAACGTCAGCAATTGTCCGCGCAGAGGTTATGCTGGGCGCCAAGGCGCAAGATCAAGTTGACCGGGCGAAGGCCCTGTTTGCCCAGATCGAAGTGTTGCCGTTCGATTCAAGCGCAGCCGATGCCTACGCCGCGATCCCGTTTTATCGTGGCAACCTTGATCGCTTTATCGGTGCCCACGCAATTTCACTTGGTTTGACGCTTGTTACGAATGACGAGAGCGATTTTGAGGACATGCCCGGGTTAAAGGTTGAGAACTGGACGGTTTGATGAAAAATGTTCAGATCATCGACGGTGCTGAAAATTGCACATTTTCCGTGTTTGAATTTACAGACCAGCAGTTCTCGATAATATTTTCAACTAAAGGTCAAGATTTAGCTTTTGCCGAAGAGCTGGAAACAAGACTTTCTGCTGCTCAACTGGTGATAGCATTTGAAGGTGTTTGGAACCGCCCGGCGGACAAACAACAAATTCAAGGACTTCATGGAACCATATTCTATGGCTTTTCCGAGAAAAGACATGTCTTTCCCGCGACAAGGCGAGAGTGTGACTGGGACGACCAAGCGGTTAATGAAGCGCAACGGCAACTAAATTTCATTCGACGTCAGCAGTCTTCGGAATGACCTTCCAAGCCCAAATCATCACCCTCTACCCCGAGATGTTCCCCGGCCCGCTCGGAGTCTCGCTGGCAGGCAGAGCGTTGGCAGAGGGGATATGGTCTTGCACGCCCATCCAACTGCGCGACTTTGCGAGCGACAAGCACCGGACGGTGGATGATACGCCTGCGGGGGGCGGGGCGGGGATGGTGTTGAAGGCGGATGTGCTGGCGCGGGCTGTGGAGTTTGCGGGTGAAGAGATGGCCATGCTGTGCTCCGGCGAAGGCCGGAGCCGACGGGGGCTTGATAACAAGGCATCGCCGGATCCTGCGTTTGGGGCTGGGCTCCGGCCTTCGCCGGAGCACGGCGAGCGCGCGACCCCGGCTGTCCCCATACTCGCCCTCACTCCCCGAGGCACGCCGATCACGCAGGCCCGCATACGGCAAATCGCCCAAGGCCCCGGTGTCACTCTGATCTGCGGGCGCTTTGAAGGCTTCGACGAACGACTGTTTGATGCTTACCCGCAAATCGAACAAGTCAGCGTTGGCGACATCGTCCTCTCTGGCGGGGAGCCTGCTGCGCTGATGCTGCTCGATGCTTGCATTCGGCTGCTTCCCGGCGTAATGGGCGCGTCTTGCAGTGGTGTTGAAGAGTCGTTCGAAAACGGCCTGCTTGAATATCCGCACTACACCCGGCCCGCTGATTGGGAAGGGCGGCTGATCCCGCAAGTGTTGCGATCGGGGGATCATGCGAAGATCGAAGCGTGGCGCAAGTCGCAGTCCGAGATCGATACACGGTTACGCAGACCGGACCTTTGGGAGCGCCATATTGGAACTCGGGTTCAGCCTGCCTATGGCGCGCGACGAAAGAATAAGGACTAACTGGGGCATGAACCTCATCCAAACAATCGAGGCGGAACAAATCGCCAAAATGACAGCCAGACTGACCGATGCAGGCCGGACCATTCCAGATTTTCGCCCCGGTGATACGCTGAAAGTCGGCGTGAAGGTGATCGAAGGTGAGCGCACCCGCGTTCAGAATTACGAAGGCGTGTGCATTGCACGGTCTAACAAGGGCATAGGCTCCAACTTCACTGTGCGGAAAATTTCGTTCGGCGAAGGTGTTGAGCGCGTTTTTCCGCTTTATTCGCCCAACATCGACAGCATTGAAGTGATCCGCAAGGGCGCTGTGCGTCGTGCCAAACTTTACTATCTACGCGGTCGTCGCGGCAAATCGGCGCGGATCGCCGAACGCCGGGACACGCGAATTACAGACGCCGCGAAGAAAACAGGTTCTGACGCCTGATCCCGTTCGTTTGTTAAGCGAGTTGCCAAAAGGGCCGGGATCCAAGAGAGGGTTCCGGCCCTTTTTCGTTGGTGGAGTGAGGATGTGGTGAGATGGATAGTATTGGCCGCTGCCCTGATTGCGGGGGGACAACCAGCGATGGCTGAGAACAACCCTCTGACGCTGGAACGTGTTTTCGCTTCGCCTTCGATCAATGGACCTGCGCCGCGCGCAGTGAAGCTGTCACCCGATGGCCGCTTGCTCACGTCGCTGCGACCGCGCGCTAATGACCGGGAGCGTTTTGACCTGTGGGCGCTCGACACCGTGACGGGCGAGTGGCGTATGCTCGTCGATAGCCTGAAAATCGGCACGGGTGCCGAACTGTCGGAAGCGGAAAAGATGCAGCGCGAACGCGCCCGGATTGGCGGCAGCAAAGGCATTGTTGCCTATGACTGGTCGCCTGACAGCCAGTCAATTCTGGTGCCGCTGGATGGCGACATTTTCCTTGCTGACTTGTCGGGCAAAGTCACACGGCTCACCGCCACACAAGCAGGCGAACTCGACGCGACAATGAGCCCCAAAGGCGGATTCGTCTCCTTCATTCGCGATCAGAACCTGTTTGTGCGCAGCGTTGCTAAGGGCAGTGCGACGGGCAAAGAACGCGCGCTGACAACAGAGGGCAAAGACCTGGTCAGCTGGGGCGTCGCGGAATTTGTGGCGCAAGAGGAAATGGACCGAACGCGTGGGGCTTGGTGGTCCCCTGATGATAGCCGGATCGCCGCCGCTCGCGTCGATGAAGAACCAGTGGCCGTCGTGAGCCGCGCAGCGATTGGTGCGGACGGCACCAAGGTTTTCGATCAACGTTACCCGCTGGCAGGCACAGCCAATGCGATCGTTTCGCTCCACATCATTCAGTCCGACGGGTCAGGCGAAGTGCGCGTCGATCTTGGTGAAAATCCCGATATCTATCTGGCCCGCGTCGATTGGGTTCCGGACGGCAAGAGCCTGATCGCACAGCGCCAATCGCGCGATCAAAAGACACTGGATGTCTTGACTGTTAATGCTTTCACCGGCGCGTCGAAAATTCTATTCACAGAAACCTCGAAAACCTGGATCAATTTGCATGACAATTTGCGCTTCCTAAAAGATGGCAGCTTGCTGTGGACGTCAGAGAAAGACGGTTACAACCATATCTACCGGATCAAGGGCGGCAAGTGGCAGCAACTCACCAAAGGCGCGTGGATGGTGCGCGCCGTCACGGGTGTCGATGAAGCAGCGGGCAAGCTTTATTTCACCGCCAACCGCGAAACGCCGATCGAACAGCATTTTTACAGCATGCCACTCAGTGGCGGCGAGCCCACTCTGCAAACTCCGCGCGGCGGCTGGCACAGCGTCACGATGAACAAGGCCGCGAACCGCGCCATCATCACCCACTCAACCCCCAATCAGCCAGACCAAGTCTATCTGGCAGGGGCCGATGGTCAGCGGACGGCGTGGATTGAAGAAAATGCCCTTGGTGCCGCGCATCCCTATGCGCCTTATCTGGCCAGCCATACGGCACCGCAGTTCGGGACGATCAAAGCGGCCGATGGCACAGTGCTGCACACCAAGCTGCTGCTGCCCAAGATGGAAGCAGGCAAACGCTATCCGGTCTTTGTGCAAGTCTACGGCGGGCCGGGGGCCGGGCGTCAAGTGACCGCGACATGGGGGGGCGCTTTGCATCAGTTGTTGGTTGATCAGGGGTGGATCGTCTTTTCGGTCGATGGGCGCGGCACACCAGACCGCGGCAAGGCATTTGAAGACCCGATCTATCAAGCAATGGGCAGCGTCGAAGTGGCTGACCAACTGGCGGGTGTGGCTTGGCTAAAAGGACAATCCTATGTCGACCCTGCCAAGCTCGCCGTCTATGGCTGGTCCTACGGCGGCTATATGACGCTCAAGCTTCTTCAGGCCGCGCCCGGCACTTTTGCCGCTGGGGTGTCCGGCGCGCCAGTCACTAAGTGGGGGCTGTATGATACCCATTATACGGAGCGTTACATGGGCGATCCGCGCATGGTGCCGGATGCCTATGCCAAAGCGGATGTCATTCCGAATGCCGCCAAAATCGCCGATCCGCTGCTGCTCATTCACGGGATGGCGGATGATAATGTGGTATTTGATCATTCGACAGCGCTGATGGGCGCGCTTCAAGGGGCAGCAGTGCCGTTTGAAACGATGGTTTACCCCGGGCAAACCCACCGAGTTGGCGGGCCCAAGGTGAGTGTCCATCTCTGGACGTCGATCCTCAATTTTTTGAACCGCGAAGTTAAGAATAAGGACTAGATCATGGGTTACCGTATCGTTGTTGCAGGGGCCACGGGAAATGTCGGCCAAGAAATGTTGAACATCATGGCAGAGCGGGAGTTTCCGCTGGATGATTTGGCGGTGCTGGCATCATCGCGTAGCACCGGCACGCATGTGGACTACGGGGACACGGACAAAAAATATAAGATCCAGAATATCGAACATTTCGACTTCACGGGCTGGGATATTGCGCTGTTTGCAGTCGGATCAGAGGCAACGGCCATTTACGCGCCCAAGGCAGCGGCCGCTGGCTGCGTCGTGATTGATAACAGTTCGCTTTACCGGATGGACCCCGATGTGCCGCTGATCGTGCCGGAAGTGAACGCGGACGCCATTGACGGGTATAAGCGCAAGAATATCATCGCAAACCCCAACTGCTCAACCGCGCAGCTTGTTGTCGCGCTGAAGCCGCTACACGATTATGCCAAAATCAAACGCGTGGTGGTTTCAACCTACCAGTCAGTTTCTGGCGCGGGCAAGGCCGGGATGGATGAACTGTTTGAACAGTCACGCAACATTTTCGTCGGTGACAGCGCTGAGCCTAAAAAGTTCACAAAGCAGATCGCGTTTAACGTCATCCCCCATATCGACAGCTTTCTGGACGATGGTTCGACCAAGGAAGAATGGAAAATGGTGGTTGAGACCAAGAAGATCCTTGACCCTAAAATCAAGCTCACTGCCACTTGTGTGCGCGTGCCGGTGTTTGTGGGGCATAGCGAAGCCGTGACGATTGAATTTGAGAATGAAATCTCTGCCAAAAAAGCGCAGAGCCTGCTGCGTGAAGCGCCCGGCGTGATGCTGATCGATAAGCGCGAAGACGGTGGCTATATCACGCCTGTTGAATGTGTTGGTGACTTTGCCACCTTCGTCAGCCGCGTGCGCGAAGACCCCACCGTTGAGAACGGGCTGGTCCTTTGGTGCGTGTCCGACAATCTGCGCAAAGGGGCCGCGCTGAATGCCGTGCAAATTGCAGAACTGCTCGGGCGGCGGCATTTGAAGAAAGGGTGAGGGCAGAATGGCCGCCCACCAAGGCCTCTAAGCCCGCTTTGGCGGCCGCAGGAGCAAAATGAGCGGCATGAAGGCCAGCACCACGAGCATCATCAATTTGAAATCATTGAGGTAAGCGATCATCGCGGCTTGGCGAGTCACTTCCAGATCAAGAATGCGCATTGCCGCGTCGCCGTATTGGCTCCAACGGTCCGCCATTGCCGGGTCAATCACGGCCATGCTGGAGGATGTGACACTGCCTGCAATCGCTTCGTGATTGGTCTGGATTGACCGGGTCAGCACAGTCGTTGTCATTGAAATGCCAATGCTGCCGCCCATGCTGCGCATCAGATACATCACGCTTGACCCGTCGGTTCGGTATTGCGGGGAAAGAGTGGCAAAGGCCATAAGATTAGTCGGCATGAACGTCAGCCCCATGCCAATGCCTTGGATAAATCCCGCGAGCATGATCGGTTCGCGCTGCATTTCGAGTGACCAGCCCGTCATCATTGCCATCGACCCAACCGTCGTCGAAAAGCCGACCAGCAACAATATGCGCGGATCAACGACACCGTTCAGCCGCGAACTGATTGCCATCGCGATTAAAATGCCCAGCCCGCGCGGAGCCAGCAGCAAACCCGTGTCAAAAACTGTGTAGCCGTAGATGTTTTGCAACATCGGGGGGAGCAGCGCAAAAATGCCGTACATCATCACGCCGATCAGCATGCTGAACACAGTGGCAGACGCAAAATTCCGGTTCATGAGCATCGCGCGGTCAAACAAAGTGGCCCCCTTGCTTGTCACCATATGGACGCCGAACAACCACAACGCAGACAAAGCCACCATGCCCTGAATGCGGATTTCCCAACTTTCCAGCCAATCCGCGCCCTGGCCCCGGTCTAGCATCAGTTGGAGCGCAGCTAACCCGAGTGCCAGCATCGCAAAGCCGAAATAATCCAGCCGCCGTTTTGTAATGGCACGCGTCGGCAGCTGCCAGATCAGCAAGGCAATGGTGGGAATGCCGATGGGTAAATTGATATAGAATACCCAGCGCCAATTATAACTTTCGGTCAGGTATCCGCCAATAACAGGCCCGAAAATCGGTGCGACCATGATCCCCATGCCCCACAGCGCCATGGCTTTGGGGCCCCGCTCCGGCGGGTTAATGTCAAGCAGAATGGTTTGTGACAAAGGGCCAATGAAAGCTGCGCAAATGCCCTGAAGGATCCGGAAAATAACCATTTCCGTGAGGTTTACCGCGATGCCGCACAGCATGGATGTGATCGTGAAACCAATGACTGAGGCGATGAACAAATTGCGCGACCCGACCCTGTCTGCCAGCCAACCGGTGAGTGGCATGGCGACTGCCCCTGCCAATATGTAGCTGGTCAGCACCCAAGTCACCGTTTCACGCGTCGCGCCAAGGCTTGCTTGCATATGTGGCACGGCGACGTTGGCAATGGTGGAATCGAGGATTTGGATGATCGTCGCGCCCATCACAGCGACGGTTAGAAGCGTCTTATGCTTGACCGGCATGGCTGCCGTGCCGACGCTACTCACCGGTGTCGATGCGGACATGGCTGCTCAGCCCGGCAATCAGCGCCCGACCAGGCTTGCTGTCAATGGCAATGCGCACTGGAACCCGCTGTGTCACTTTGACCCAGTTGCCATTGGCATTTTGCGCCGGAAGAACTGAGAATTCTGATCCGGTGCCAGCCCCGATGCTTGCGACATGGCCCGAGAGTTTGAGATCAGGGTAAGCATCAAAGGTGATCGTGGCGAGTTGACCCGTGCGCATTTTCGCAAGGTCAGTCTCTTTGAAATTGGCTTCGACCCAACTTTTTCCGCGGCCAACGATCGTCAGTGCGGGAAGGCCCTGGACCATCATTTGGCCAATTTGCAACCGGTCCGCCTGCGTCACGACGCCAGACGCAGGGGCGCGCACTTCCGAACGTGCCAAATCAAGCAGCGCACGGTCCCGCTGAACCTGCCCTGCCAGCACGCCAGGGTTAATCCCCGCAGCTGAGCCTGTGGTAAGCGCAGCCCGTGCCTTTAAGGCTTCTGCCTGGGCGCTTGCCGTCCGGCTGCGCGCTTCCGATAAGGCATGCTCTGCCGCTTGCAACCGCGCGCGCGTGGTAAAGCCGCGCTGCATCAGTTCGGATTGACGGCGATATTCCTTTTCGAAAAACGCCACATCTTCCCGCGCGCTGGCAATATCAATGCTTGTCGTCGCATATTCGGTTTGCAGACCGACAACTTTGACTTGAGCCGCAGCAATGGTCGCGTTCGCCTGATCGACTGCAAGCTGAAACGGCGTCGGGTCAACGCGAAACAGCAGATCCCCCGCCTTGACCGCCTGATCTTCACGCACTGCGACATCAACTATTTTTCCGCCGACTTCAGCTGAAATGGACACCTTATCTTGTTGTACATAGGCATTGTCAGTCGACACATAATGATCATTCAAAACATAATAGGTGCCAGCTGCCGCCACTAAGATGACGGGCACTGAGGCCATTAAAGCTAAGCGCCTGAATTTGCGTTTTGGGCGTGGCAGAGGGACAAGTGCAGTGGCACCGTCTGTTTGAATTGCGGGGTCCGCCTCAGCCATGGGATAATTGCTCCACCCTTCGGTTTTCTTGGCGACGGTTCAAATTGGCCCGCACCTGTTCAAGTGCCGCAAAGAGGCCGTGTCGGTCACTTTCATCAAGTCCGTTCAGCGCATCGTCAAACAGGCTTAGCGCCAATGGATGCAATTCATCCATCAATGCGTGGCCTTTGTCAGTCACATAAAGTTGCCACGCCCGCCGGTCTGCCGGGTTCGCGCGCCGTTCCACCAGGCCCGTTTCTTCAAGCCGGTCCACCATACGGCACAGCGTGATGGGTTCGACTTCCATCAGGTCAGCCAGTGCTCCTTGGTTAGACCCCTCATGCCGTTTCAAAGTGGAAAGCATGCGCCACTGCGGACGCGTGACGCCAATTCCGCGTGCACGATCATCAAAGGACCGGCGCAGCAGGCGCGAAACATCACCGATCAGGAACCCCAACGCATCACTCATGTTTGATGATATAATAACAATGCTTATTATTGTCAACCGCGACTATCGACGCTTGTCTTATTGGAAGGACAAAGATAGCAGTCACTCAATCAACACTGACCGAAAGACCCTAGCTTGACGACAGTTTCGACGACTACTTTCACGACGCCCGACGGCGTTGATATTGCCGTGCATGAAATCGGGGAGGGCCGTCCCTTGGTTCTGCTGCACGGCTATTTTTCTGATGCTGAGACCAACTGGATCAAATATGGCCATGCAGCGCTCATCGCGGCTGCGGGCTTTCGTGTCATCATGCCCGACCTTCGTGCGCATGGCCAAAGTGACAAGCCTCACGAGCCCACGTCTTATCCGCCTGACATATTGGCCGATGATCAATTGGCGCTGATTGCGCATCTTGGCTTGGTCGACTTTGATCTGGGCGGATACTCCCTTGGCGGACGCACTGTTGCGCGGTTGCTGGCGCGCGGCGTACGGCCAGGAAAAGCCATCATATCCGGCATGGGGCTTACCGGGCTGACCCAAACACAGGGGCGCGGCGCTTTCTTTGCCCATGTGCTTGATAATCTGGGCACTCACGAACGGTATAGCCGCGAATGGATGGCGGAGGCGTTCCTGAAAAGCAGCGGCGGCGATCCAGTCGCTCTGCGTCAGATATTAGAAACATTCGTTGATACGAGTGAGGCGGAGTTGGCGTCTTTCACTGTGCCTATTGGGGTTGTGTGCGGCGTTGACGATCAAGACAATGGCAGCGCAGCGGATTTGGCTGCTTCATTGTCAAACGGAGCCCTGATCCCTGTTCCCGGCAACCATATGACTGCCGTCACCAAAGCCGAACTTGGCGCAGCCATCCGCGATTTTCTCATTGCAAATTAAGCGAGGCTGGGCCACTTAACTGACATGAATGTTATTAAGAACCTGATTCGCAATCGTTACAGGCCCCTGATTGCCCTTGACGCCATCCGCAAACTGATCCGCGATAAAGAAGACACGACGCAAGTATTCCGCCTGCTCTACGCGCTGCGCGGCAGTTCATTTGACCGCAATTTCGCGCGCTTTCAAAAGCATCCCGTGGGCATGCGCGTGTTGAGCGAAAAGATTGACTTGGTCGATACGCTTTCAAACCGCACTTATCTTGAAAGCTTGCCGCACGGCAGCTTGGGGGCAGAATTCCTTGCATTCATGACAGGCTGCGGAATCACGCCTGAGGGGCTGAACGTGGCAGCGCGGGAAGCGGGCCTTGATGAACAAGTGCTGCCCGAAGATACCAAGCGGTTTGCTCTGCGCGTTCGGGTGCAGCATGATTTATGGCACGTGGTGGCAGGATATGGCTGCGACGGTTTTGGTGAGACCTGCAATGTTGCCTATTCTTACCCGCACACCAAAAATATTGGGTTCATGGTGATTGGCATTGCAGGTGCATGGAATTATTCGAAAGCCTTTCCCAACGAACCGATCATGGCAGCGATGTGGCAGGGCCTTAAGCGCGGGCGTGCCACGACTTGGCTGCCGGGCACGGACTGGGAAGCCGTGCTGCCACTGCCGCTGGCGGAGGTGCGGTTGCAACTGGGCATCAAAGACCTGCCGACCCGCTATACTGAAGCGCCTGCTGCACGCGCGCACAGCCGCACAGGGTCACCCGTTCCGGCTTAAAAGCCGCGCTTGACCATCGTCCCTCTGATCGCCAAACCTCACCGCAAGAAAATGGCGTAACGAGGATGGTATCATGAAGAGTTTGATTTCGGCGCTGGCGCTTTCGGTATCGCTAAGCTTGACTGCGCCTGCCTTTGCCCAAAACACGCCCACCGCGATCAGCCCAACTGCGGCTGAAGCGGATAAATTCGTCGCCGACGCTGAAAAGGCACTGGGTGATTTCAGCGTTTACAATGCGCAGGTGCAGTGGATCAACAACACCTATATCACTGACGACACTGATGCCGTTGCGGCCCGCGTTGGCGCGCAAGGGACCGAGCTCTCGGTCAATTATGCCGTGGCAGCGGCCAAATATGCCGCCATCCCCGGCTTGTCTTATGATACCAAGCGCAAGCTGGATATATTACGCGGCGGGCTCACGTTGCCAGCCCCAACAACAGACGGCGCGGCCAAAGCGCTCAACGATATCTCGACACGGCTCAACTCAGCCTACGGCAAAGGCAAAGGCACGCTGAAAGGTGTGGCTATCGTTGGCAATGATATCGAAGCTGAAATGGGCACCAACCGCAACCCGGCTGAACTGGCCGAAATGTGGAAAAGCTGGCACACCAATGTCGGCGCACCGATGCGCGACGATTACGCCGAACTGGTTGGCATCGCGAACAAAGGCGCAGTGGAACTGGGTTATAAGGATGTCGGCGCGATGTGGCGGTCTGGCTATGATATGCCTGCCGATGATTTTGCCAAACTCACCGACAAGTTGTGGGGCCAGGTCAAGCCGCTCTATGATCAGCTCCACTGCTACACGCGCGGCAAGCTGAATGAGAAATACGGCGACGCTATTCAGGCCAAAACCGGCCCCATTCGCGCTGATTTACTTGGTAATATGTGGGCGCAGGAATGGGGCGATATTTATGATATTGTTGCCCCCAAAGGCGCTGGCGATATTGGCTATGACATTGGTGAGCTTCTCAAGGCCAAGGGCAAAACCGAACTGGATATGGTGCACGCGGGCGAAGGCTTTTTTTCCTCACTCGGATTTGATCCGCTGCCCAAAAGCTTTTACGCGCGGTCGCAATTCTTGAAGCCCCGCGACCGCGAAGTCGTCTGCCACGCTTCGGCGTGGGATCTGGATAATGTTGACGACCTTCGCATCAAAATGTGCATCAAGGTCGATACGGGAAATTTCGTGACCATTCACCATGAACTGGGCCATAACTATTATCAGCGCGCCTATAACAAGCAGTCGAACCTTTATCTGAACGGCGCGAATGATGGCTTTCATGAAGCCATTGGTGATGCCATCGCGCTGGCGATCACGCCGGATTATCTTGTGAAGATCGGGCTGCTCGACGCCAGTAAAGTACCCGGCGCGGACAAGGACACAGGCCTGTTACTGCGCCAGGCGATGGACAAAGTCGCATTCCTGCCGTTCGGCTTGCTCGTTGATAAATGGCGCTGGGGTGTGTTCGACGGCTCGATCCCGAAAACCAGCTATAACAAAGGCTGGACGGACCTGCGCCTGCAATATCAAGGCATCACGCCGCCCGTGCCGCGCAGTGAAGCGGATTTTGACGCAGGGGCGAAATATCATATTCCCGGCAACACACCCTACACCCGCTATTTTCTGGCGCGCATCCTTCAGTTCCAGTTCTACAAGGCTGCGTGCGACATTGCCGGCTGGAAAGGCCCGCTTCACCGCTGCACCTTCTATGGCAATAAAGCAGTCGGCAAGCGGTTAGACGCCATGCTCGCCATGGGCGCATCAAAGCCCTGGCCCGATGCTTTGCAAGCCTTCACAGGCAAGCGCGAAATGGACGGAACAGCGATGATTGCTTATTTCAAGCCGCTGATGACCTTCCTTGCCAAGCAGAATCAAGGCAAAACCTGCGGATGGTGACGCGGGGCTGATGTTTGATTTTCAGCCGACACTGTCTGACGATCAGTTCACGCTGCGCCCGCTACGTGCCGATGACTATGATGCGGTTTTTGCCGCCGCGTCAGACCCGCTGATCTGGGCGTTACACCCTGTATATGACCGGCATACCGAAGCATCGTTCCGGCCCTATTTTGCTGAGCGGTTCGCCGCTGCTGGAACACTGGTGATCGCCGAAAACGCGTCTGGAAACAGTGTCGGCTGGTCAAGCTACGGCAATCTGGACAAGGCCGCAGGCGAAGTGGAAATTGGCTGGACGTTCCTGATCCGGGATCATTGGGGTGGGCCAACAAACCGGCGCGTCAAGCAGTTGATGCTCAGCCACGCTTTTCAGTTCGTCGACACCGTAGTGTTCCGCATCGGCGAAACCAATGCGCGGTCTCGTCGCGCGATGGAGAAAATTGGCGGCGTCTGGAAGGGCCGAATGACAGCAATCACCATCAAAGGTACAGCAGTACCGCACTGCGTCTATGAAATCGCACAGGCTGACTATCAGCTGAGCCAACCAATTTAGGGCGCTGTCTCGTTCGTGACGCAAAAAAGGGCGGCACTTTGCGGCACCGCCCTTTTGGTCAGCAAATCTGGTGAGAGATTTACTTGAGTTCGACAGTCGCGCCTGCAGCCACCAGCTGAGCCATGACTTTGTTGGCTTCGTCTTTCGACACGCCTTCTTTGATGGCTTTTGGCGCGGCTTCGACAGCGGCCTTGGCTTCGGTAAGGCCCAGACCAGTGATGGCGCGGACCTCCTTGATGACGGCGATTTTGTTGCCGCCGTCGCCGGTCAGGATCACGTCAAATTCGGTCTGTTCTTCAACTGCGGGGCCAGCAGCAGCGGCTGGGCCAGCAACAGCGACAGCAGCAGCGGCAGAAACGCCCCACTTTTCTTCAAGCATTTTTGACAGCTCAGCCGCTTCAATCACGGTCAGCGCTGACAAATCGTCAACAATTTTGTTCAAATCAGCCATTGGTATTCTCCACTTGGGCCGCACATAGGCCCCTTAAAAGGTTCAAAAAAGGTCGCGAATTTAAGCCGCTTCTTTGTCGGCATAAGCCGCAAAGACGCGCGCCAGCTGGCCAGCCGGGGCTTGGATGATCTGAACGACCTTCGTTGCGGGTGCCTGTACAAGACCCACAATCCTGGCGCGCAGTTCGTCAAGCGACGGAAGCGAAGCAAGCGATTTCACGCCGTCTACATCCAGGAGCATGCTCCCCATTGATCCACCGACGATTTCGAGTTTGTCGTTCGTTTTGGCGAAATCGACGACCACCTTAGCGGCGGCCACCGGATCAACAGAAGAAGCCAGTGCAATCGGACCCGTGAGCAATTCGCTCAGGCCTTCATACGCTGTGCCCTTGGCTGCGATTTTGGCGAGGCTGTTTTTCGTGACCTTGTAAGTCGCGTTTGCTTCACGCATTTTGGTCCGCAGCGCCGTTGACTGTGCAACGGTCAGCCCCAAGTTGCGAGTGACAACCACCACACCAACTTCACCAAAAGCAGCGTTCAGCTCGGCAACCACGACAGGTTTTTGAGCACGATCCATGCCATTCTCCAATATAAGCGCCCACGGCCCATCCGCAGGCGCAAGGTACATCCGAGGGGAATGGTCAAAAGGGCCGCGCTGTCCGTAGACCAGTCGCCGCCAGAAATCTTTTCCCCGTCTAGGCTGGACATTAAGAGGGCCAAATCACCCCCACCAACTGTCTCGGACGGATCACCAAGCAGCAACGCCACTCAGCGACGGGAATGCGATTAGCAGAAAGGACGTCGCGGTCAAGCATCTGCCACGTTAGGCCTTCGTTAACCACAACTTGCCATGCTGCCGCCATGCGTTTGATTATTGCCATCGTCCTTTCCACCTTGCTGCTATCGGCTTGCGTCGGCCCACCGGGGGACAAGCGTCCGTCACGGCCAGCCTCCATAAATGTTCAGCCAGCAGATAAGGAAACCCGGCAGTGTGTCGCCGATCTCAGCCGATTGAAGGCACGCTACACACTGCTTCCCGAACAGGAAATGGGCGGGGGCTGTTCAATCAAAGGCTCAGTTCAGCTGTTTGCTGCTGACGTTCCCATCACAGCCATCAAGGCCATACGGTGCCCGATGGCGCGCACTTTGGCGCTGTGGGTGCGAGATGATGTGCAGATGGCCGCGCGTGAACATCTGGGCAGCCGCATTGTCCGGGTCGAATCGATGGGGGCTTATTCTTGCCGGAACATCATCGGCAATAATTCAGGCAAACTTTCCCAACATGCCACAGGCAATGCCGTTGATATTGGCGCGTTCATGCTCGCTGATGGGCGGCGCGTGTCAGTAAAGGACGGATGGAACAGCAGCGACGGCGATGAACGGCGCTTCCTGCGCACTGTCCGCCAGGCGGGATGCAAGCGGTTCACCACAGTGCTCAGCCCCGATTACAACGCGGCCCATCACGATCATTTGCATTTCGATATGGGCGGAAAGGCATTTTGCCGCTAAACCCATCGGTATGACCAGAGAGAAAATCCCCGACCGCGTTTTTGCCGACGCCCGCCATGCCGCCACTTTTGCCAAGCTCGATAAGGAAACTCCGCAAACGCGGAGCAGTTCTTACAAGCTGGCGTTTCAGGATACTGATTTCCTGCTGCGTGAAGACCTGCGGCCGGTCCGGTTTCAGCTAGAGCTTTTGAAGCCAGAACTCCTGATGGACGAAGCCAATATCGGCTCCACCTTCGTCATGTACGGTTCGGCTCGCATCCCGGAACCAGGCAAGAAAGCGCACACGGACGATCCCAAAGTCGCCGCGCGGCTGGAGGCAAACTCACATTATTATGATGAAGCCCGCAAACTGGCCCAGATCGCCAGCCAAAGCGGATTTGATCCGGACGGTCGGCGGCATTTTGTCGTCTGTTCTGGCGGCGGACCATCGATCATGGAAGCGGCTAACCGAGGGGCGCAGGATGTCGGCCAAGAGTCGATTGGCCTCAACATCGTGCTGCCGCATGAACAAGCGCCTAACCTCTATGTCACGCCGTCGCTCAGTTTTCAGTTCCATTATTTCGCGTTGCGCAAAATGCACTTCCTGCTCCGCGCCCGCGCCGTTGCGGTTTTCCCTGGCGGGTTTGGGACGTTCGATGAAATGTTCGAACTGCTTACGCTCATCCAGACCGGCAAGATCAAGCCCATTCCCATTGTGCTGTTCGGCAAAGCCTTTTGGGACCGCGTGGTCAGTTTCGATGCGCTGGTCGAAGAAGGGGTGATTTCAGCCAAGGATTTGGGGCTGTTCCGCTATGTCGAAACAGCTGAAGAGGCCTGGGCTGTAGTGCACGAATGGTATGCCGGGGTTTAGGGTCGCCGTGGCAGCGCTCCGGGCCCCTCGGCTTAGTTCAGGAGAGCCCGGAGCACTTTTGCGTTATTCCCGGCGCTTCCCCACAAAGAACGCGCGCAGCATCTCGGCCGATTCAGTCTCCCCCAACCCCCCATATACCTCGGGCCTGTGATGACAGGTTGGCTGCGTGAAGAAGCGAGGCCCGTGGTCCACTGCGCCGCCCTTGGGGTCTGGCGCGCCGTAATAAAGCCGCGCAATCCGCGCATGGGCAATGGCACCCGCACACATCGCACAAGGCTCAAGCGTCACCCAGAGATCGCAGCCCTCCAGCCGTTCCGTGCCGAGAGCCGCGCAAGCCGCGCGTATCGCCTCCATCTCCGCATGCGCAGTCGGGTCATGCCGCCCCCGCATCGCGTTGACAGCCTCTGCCACCACCACATCCCCGCGCATGATCAGGGCAGCGACTGGCACTTCTCCAGCACGAGCCGCCTGTTGCGCCAGATCAAGCGCACGCCGCATAGGGGGAGGGAGAAGGTTCATCGGTGTTTACTTGTCGCCGTGCGAGTTGTGGTCAAGCCTCTCCTCATCGATTTCGTCCAATTCACTTGACGGCGGCGCGCTATAGGCGTGTATCAGAATGAAACGGGTCGCGCTGTTTTGACTGGCCAGGGGGCATAATAATAATGATCGAATATCGTGACGCGCGCCGAGGCGCAGCAGGCGTCGGTGCGGCTGTTTTGGGCGCTGTGGCGGGGGTCTCTGCGCCTTTTGCGGTGCAGGCCCAAGAAAGCGAAGCGGCGGCGCTTGACGCGCTGATTGACGGGGCAGCGACGCCGGATCAGGCGTTGGCACTGGCGCGGCAACAAGCGCAAAGCGGCGATTTGACAGGGGCGGCTTCAACGTTGGAGCGCGCTTTGCTCACCAATCCGAATGCCCATGATGTGCGGCTCTTTTATGCCGGTCTGCTTTGCCAGTTGGATGACGGCCAAGGCGCGCGGGTGGAAGTGACCAAGCTGGACAAGCAAGCCATTGATGACGCGGCGTGGAACGCGGCCAATACGGCCTGCGGTGGCGCGCTGGTTCGTCCCGCTGCGCCAAAAGCCGGGGCCGCCACAGGCTTTGCCGGTGAAGCTTATGCAGGCGTGGCGTTTGACGGTGATGCATTGGGGCCCCTGATCATCCAGATTGATTTGCCAGGTGTGGCAACGCCCAGCAAATCGGGCCTTGGCATCATCGCGGGTGTGCGCGGGGCCTACAGGTCGCCATCCTATACCGACGGCGGCGGGCTTTATGCAGGCGGGGGTATCCGCCTGAAACATAGCGTTGATGGGCCGGATCAGAAATATCTGCTCACTGATCTGCGGGTTGGTTTTGGGCGACAATCCGAACGCACGGACTATGCATTCGGGGCCGTCGTTCGCCACACCCACTTGCTCGGCAATGCTTACGGCACGGACTATGGCGGTCAAGCTGAACTGGGCGTCAAAGCAGGCAATGGCGGCCGGATCGTGCTGCGCGGCGAAGCCGTTTATCAGGATTATGCGACCATCGGGCTGGGACCGCGTGCCAACGGATGGCGATTTGACCTGTCGGCGACTTATGTGAAGCAAATTTCCGTAAACAGCCTGTTTATCGCTGGCGCGGCGCTGGAAGTGAAAGACGCAAGATCACGCGCGCTTGGCTATACCGGTGCACGGATGTTTGCGGCCTATCAGGCGAATATTGGCGACAGCGGCCATTATTTCAATCTCTCCTCCACGTTGAGGTTCATCAATTTCAAGAACAAGCCGCCTGTGCAGGACAGGAAAGACACCCGCGTCACTGCGCGCGGGGCTTACGGCCTGCCGCTTGGGGCCAGCGGCTTTAAGCTAGAGGGCGCAGTCAGCTACACATCGCGTGCCATTAGCGGCAAAGCCACGGTTTCGCCGCCGCCGCTGTTTGCGACCAAACTTGCCAATTATAACAGCGTCGGCGCGGAACTCCGCCTGATCTTCAAATTTTAAGCGGAGTCGGGGAAATGACCATGACACGAACAGCCAAATTCGCCCTCGCTTTCCTGCTGGCGGGAGGTGCAACCACCGCATTTGCCCAGTCTAAAGTGGTGGGTGTCAATGCTGCCATCCGCAACAGCGTGCAGATCAAGACTGGTGCGGCTGCGTTCCGCCGCGCTGTCCTTAAAGAACGCGTTTCCATCGGCGATGATATCCAGACCGCAGGGGCAAGCGTTCTTCAAGTGCTGCTGCTTGACCGTACGACCTTCACTGTCGGGGCCAATGCACGGGTGCGGATTGACCGCTTCGTTTACGATTCAGCGCGCAGTGCCAGCAGTGTGGGTGCATCAGTCGCCAAAGGCGCATTCCGGTTCATGTCCGGAAAGCCCACGCGCGGGATGCCGGGGCAAAGTGCAGTGAACACACCAGTGGGCTCCATCGGTATTCGCGGGACCATTTTCGAAGGGGCTGTTGGCGCGGATGCAGTGCGGATCGCGCGCGGAGAACAAGCTGTCGGCTCTGTCAGTGGCGACGCAGAAAAAGCCACGCTCATCGTGCTGCGCGGCCCTGGGGCAGCCACACAGGGCGATGAGAAGGCCGGAGCCATTGATGTGAGCGTCGATGGCCGTGTGGTCGCTGTAGCGTCGCCTGGCATGGCGCTATACGTGCCGGGTCCGGGTATGGCCCCTATCGGGCCGTTCATGATTTCAGACGCTGGCTTGTCTGCACTGCACGAACTGCTCCGGTCCACACCCCGTCGCCGGGCGCAGTCTGCCACTCTGTCGCTGGAAGGCAATCCTGTCGTGGATCAGATATTGGAATGCAGCGGCGGGGCCGATCCTGTTCAGGGGCCGACCACACCGGTCATTTCTTCGGGCTGCGGCGCGCGGTGACGCGCTGGCATGACTTGACGGAAAGGGTTGGTGTGGCTAACGCGCCAGTCTTTCCGAAGCTATATTTACGAATCAGGATGAACAGCATGTCGCGTATTTGCGAACTGACCGGCAAGGGTCGCCAAGTGGGCCACAATGTGTCCCACGCCAATAACAAGACCAAGCGCACATTTCTGCCCAACCTGCAGAATGTTACATTGCTGTCAGATTCGCTGAACAAAGGCGTTCGGCTGCGCGTGTCGGCCAATGGCTTGCGGTCTGTTGAACATGTGGGCGGGCTGGATAACTGGCTGGCCAAAACATCCGAAGATAAGCTTTCGCTTAAGGCCGCTCGTTTGAAGCGCGAAATTGCCAAGAAGATTGCGGCTTAAGCGTCGCAACTTGCAGTGATTACTCAGCCGGAGTTGCTTCAAGCGCTCCGGCTTTGTTACGTTTGGTGTTCGGCCAATTCTTCGGCGTCAGAATGCGTGTGATTGGGCCGTAATCCGCCATCCACGCGGCATAATCACGATATTCGACATTGGCAGACAGATGCCGTTCTTCGGTTTTGGCGCGCCAGAAATAAACGCCGGATACCATCGCCAATATCGCGGTGTTGCGCACCATATCCGTCAAGCTGCCCGTAGTGGCCAGGAACGGCATGGCAGACAGCCACCAGAACGCATTTTTCGACAGATACGCTGGATGTTTTGTAAACGCATAGGGTCCGTGGGTCAGGATGCCGCGGTCCGTCAGGTTAGAAAAGCGCAGGCCAAAGACAATCGTCGCCCAGGCGTAGATGCCCGTCAGGATGACCAGAACTGCACCAACGCCGTAAATCAGCACTGGGTGATCGGCCAGCCAGTAACTCCATTCAGCGGTGCCAGGATGATAGTTGAGCGGGCCATTATCGCCCATCATGATGAACGGCGGGTAGCAGATCAGCGCAGCGGCCCAGCCTGCGGCATAAGGCGTGGCAGACCGGATATGAGCGTCAAGCGGCTTCATAGTCAGCAAATAGCCGACCGTGGCAAAGGCCACATCCAGCACGAACATCAGATTGACCAGCCAGATGATCCAGGCCGCAGGGTTCCCGGCCATGGCCGCAAAGTCCGCGCCGACAACGCTTTCGAAATTGGGCGGCACAATGGAAAGCATGAAAGCCAGAAAAAAGCCCTTCACGGCCCAGCTGCGAAAATGGGCGAAAATCACCTGGCTTTCCCAGCCGTCCGTTCCCATTAACAGCGCACCAAGATGCCAGGCGCCGTCGCGGGGTTCCTTCAACCGCGAATCAATCCACAAGATATAGACAATAGACAACACAAACGCTGGGGCCGCCATCACCTTGTAAAAATCCATCGCGATCACGTAATTGCCGCGCCAGTAAAAGCGAAAGATGCAGTAAAGCGCCGCAATTAGTGCCCATGTTGCCCACAGGCCAGCCAGCTTTGTCACGGATGTGTCGATTGTTTCGCGCCACGGCTTGGCCGCGCGGTCAAAGTCCAGCCCTGTTGTCGGGTTGCGGTGAACCTTGTCGACAAGCAACGACCACAGCACCATCGGCACGCCACAGAAAATGACATTGACCGCGGATGACATCGGGCCATCCAGCTTGCCCGCACTGGCAATTTCAGGGTTATTCAGAAGGTCAGCCAGCCAGAAGCGCACTGGATTGATGTCGAACGTCAACGCAAAGGTCATCCAAACCGCGACGCCTGCCAACCCAGCCATGCCCACCCCAGTTGACACTGCCGAAGGCGGACGGGGCGGGCGTGTTTCTGGCGAGGCACTCGGGGCAGATTTACTCATGCCTTTCACTTAAGCGAATTTGGTAAGCATATCGTGAACAGCGCGGTCAACCGCCTGGTTTGAATGTCTGATGGTGGCGAATGACTTCATCAATGATGAACCGCAGGAATTTCTCACTAAATTCAGGGTCAAGCCCGGCGTCTGCCGCCAACTGCCGCAGCCGCCCGATCTGTGCTTCCTCGCGTCCGGGATCAGACGCGGGCAGGCCAGTGCTCGCTTTGTAGCGCCCGACGGCTTGCGTCACTTTGAACCGCTCAGCCAGCATATGGATCAGCGCTGCATCAATGTTATCAATGCTCGAACGAAACTGGGCAAGGGTCTGATCAGCCATGGCCATGTCTTGCGGAACGAAAGGGACAATTGCAAGCCTGCCCGCATCCTCATATCACAGCGGCAGATATGACAGGAGATTTAACCCCGTGCGCACTGTGCCTCTTTTCGCTGCTGCTTTGGTGATGGCGACATCTGCATTGGCCGCCCCGCTGGCTGATCGCCCCAAACCCACGCGCGCGGTTGATCTGGTCGAAGTGCAATTTGGGGAGAAAGTCGCTGACCCCTATCGCTGGCTAGAAAATGATGTGCGGAATGACCCCGAAGTCAAAGGCTGGGTCGATGATCAGAACAGCGCAACCAATGCCTATCTGAAGACGCTGCCGGGGCGTGATATTTTCGCCAGCCGCATGAAAAAACTGCTTGATTTTGAACGCTACGGCGTGCCGCGCAAGGCGGGTTTGCGATATTTCTACACCAAGAATGACGGTTTGCAGAACCAGTCAGTCCTCTGGGTGCGTGACGGGATGGGCGGCACACCGAAAACTCTGATCAATCCGAACAATTGGGCCAAGGACGGGGCCACGGCGCTTGCCGAATGGGCACCATCCGATGATGGGCGCTTCCTGCTTTATGCCGTTCAGGATGGCGGCACAGACTGGCGCACACTGAAAGTCATTGATGTGGCGACGGGCGCTGTGCTGAGCGATGATGTGAAATGGGTCAAATTTTCCGGGCTCGCCTGGACAGCGGATGGCAGTGGTTTTTTCTACTCACGCTTCCCAGAACCGAGCAAGGAAGGTGAATTCCAGTCCCTCAACGTCAATCAAGCGATATGGTTTCACAAAGTAGGGACCACACAGTCCGAAGATGTGATGATTTACGCCACGCCTGACCGGCCCAAGCTGGGCCACGCCGCGCAAGTGACCGATGACGGGCGTTATTTGCTTGTGACATCGTCTGCAGGCACAGATGACCGCTACGAGCTTCATGTCGGGCGTCTGGATAGCGGTACACCGGTCAAGCTGAAGCCGTTGGTGGAAGGCCTGGACTATGACTGGCAACTGGCAGGCTCTGTCGGGTCAAAATTCTTCTTTATGACCAACAAAGACGCGCCGCGCAGTCGGCTGGTAACGATCGATGTGGCAAAGCGAAGTGCAAAGCCCCAGCAGATTGTGGCGGAGAGCAAAGACACGATGGTCGGCGCGTCGCTGGTTGGCGAACGGCTGATTGTCGCCTATCTCGGTGACGCCAAATCAGAGGCCGAACTCCGCGATTTGAACGGGAAACTGATTGCGCCCATCGCGTTACCTGCGATTGGAACCGCTGCAGGCTTTGGCGGTAAAGGCGGAGACGCGGAGACATTCTATGTCTTTTCCAGTTTTGCCACTGCCCCCACGGTTTACCGGTTCAACACCGCAACAGGCAAAGCTGATATTTTCGCAACGCCCAAAGTCGCCTTCAACCCCGATGATTTCGTAACGGATCAGCAATTCTTCACATCAAAAGACGGCACGCGGGTGCCCATGTTCATTGTCCGCCGCAAAGACTTGAGCGGCCCTGCGCCAACACTGCTTTACGGATACGGCGGTTTCAACATTTCAATGACCCCCAGTTTCAGCGCGACACGCCTGGCCTGGGTGGAACAAGGCGGCGTGCTGGCGATTGCGAACCTGCGCGGCGGCGGGGAATACGGGAAAGCCTGGCATGATGCCGGGCGGCTTGGCCAAAAGCAGAATGTCTTTGATGATTTTATAGCGGGCGGCGAATATCTGATTGCGCAGGGGATCACGGCAAAGGGCAAACTCGCTGTGCAAGGCGGATCCAACGGCGGCTTGCTGGTCGGTGCCGTCGTCAATCAGCGGCCTGATCTGTTTGCAGCAGCACTTCCGGCAGTGGGAGTGATGGATATGCTCCGCTTCAACCGCTTTACCGCCGGGCGTTACTGGGTCGATGATTACGGCGATCCGGGCAAGGAAGCTGACTTCAAAATCTTGCGCGGCTATTCGCCCTATCACAACATCGTCAGCGGCAAAGACTATCCAGCGATCCTTGTGACGACGGCCGACACTGACGACCGCGTGGTGCCCGGCCACAGCTTCAAATATACCGCTGCGCTCCAAGCCGCACAAATCGGCGACAAGCCCCATTTGATTCGCATTGAAACCCGTGCAGGCCACGGCAGCGGGAAACCAACCGACAAAGTGATTGCCGAAGGGGCAGACACATTCGCCTTCATTGCGAAATGGACGGGGCTAGAGGTTAAGGCGCGTTAAATTCATTCACCCTCAAGACAGGTGGAGGCGCATAGACGGTGAAATGAGCCGCCCGATCAGGGGCAGCTACACTGACGATTGGGGTCTGTGACATGAGTATTTCGCGTAAAGTCGGTCTTGGCGCTGCTACCGTTGCGTTGCTGGCGACATCGATCAGCCCTGCGTTGGCACGTGGCGGGTATAATGATGGCTGGAACAATTGGGGCGGCAACCGTGGATATGGCCGTCATCACAGGCGGCACGGCGATGATGACGCGGGCAATATCATCGGCGGCGTCTTGATCGGGGCCATCCTCGTCGGCGTTCTTGCTTCGGCCTCTAAAAAGAAACAACAACAACGCCGCGCCGATGGCTCTGATTATCCGCCGCAGAACGGGCGTGACCGCAATCGCGGCGACATCGCCAGCGAAGATGCCGCCGTCGATGCCTGTGCCTCTGCTGCTGAAAGCCGCGCTGGCCGCACGGCAAGCGTGCGCGATGTTGATCAGGTGCGCAGCAATAGTGATGGCTGGGACGTCGAAGGCATATTGGAAACCCGCGATACGTGGCGCGATCGCTCTCCGGATCGCCGCCGCTTTAGCTGCTCAGTTCGCTACGGCGCGGTAGATTCGGTCTATGTTGAAGACCCCAAGGTCGCGTTTGCGGATTGAGATTAAGTTCACTTAACCCGTTCATGGTGAGGAGGGATTGAGGCCCCTGAGCTTGTTGAAGGGCGAAAGCCCGTCGCGAACCACCCGCCATCCTTCGAGACGAGCCCCTTTGGCGTAGCTCTGGACAGGCTTCGGCAAGCTCAGTCTCTCCTCAGGACGAACGGTTACGCCTGAAGTCATCACGCCCGCTAAATGCGCTCGCCCGACAAGCGTTGGCAGATGAGGTCCAGCTGCTCCAGTGACGAATAGGCGAGCGTCACGCTGCCTTCCTTTCCGTTATGACGAATGGCAATTTTCAGGCCAAGAAGGTCTGAGAGCTGCCGTTCCAAGGCCGCGATGTCAGCATTGCTCGCAGTATCGCCGGTTAGCCGGGGGCGCACTGTTTTGGGCTTCGACCCTTTGCGCACCAGGGCCTCGGTCTGGCGGACGGACAATCCCTTGGCCATCACCTGCCGGGCGATGCTTTCGGGGTCTTCAGTGGTCAGAAGTGCGCGGGCATGGCCCATTGTCAAATCGCCTGCCGCAAGCCAGCCGTGCACGGACAGCGGCAAATTATGAAGCCGCATCAGATTTGCGATATGGCTGCGCGACTTGCCGACGATCTTGGCGAGTGCTTCCTGCGTGTAATCATAATCATCAACCAAGCGGCGATAGCCTTCGCCCTCTTCCCAGGCGTTGAGTTGTTCTCGCTGGATATTTTCGATAATAGCCAGTTCGTAAGCTGTCTTATCATCAAAATCTTTAATGATTACGGGCACTTGATGCAATTGGGCACGCTGCGCCGCGCGCCAGCGGCGTTCGCCAGCAACGATCTGATAATGGCCCTCGCCTGACGTTTCCCGGACGATAATCGGTTGCAATAGGCCGCGCGATTTGATCGATTCGGCAAGTTCATCAAGAGCTGCTTCATCAAAATTCCGCCGCGGCTGATTGGGCATAGGCCGCAGCCCCGCAACATCAACCATCCGCAATCCCTGCGGCAACGGCGCGCCAGTGCCATCTGTGGCAACTGAGGCCTCGGTTTGAATTTCACCAAGCAAAGCCGACAGTCCGCGGCCAAGACCGGACGGACGGCGTTTAAGGGGCAGATCTTCGCTCATGCGGCCAGTTTCAGTTGGGGAAGCCGCCCAATCACTTCTCGCGCCAGCGCCATATACGCTTCTGACCCGGCACAGCGATAATCATAAATCAGCGCCGGCAGGCCGTGGCTCGGCGCTTCGGATAACCGCACATTGCGGGGAATGACAGTATCAAAAACGGCTGTGCCAAGGCACGCGCGCACATCATCAGACACTTGCTCGGTCAGCCGATTGCGCTTGTCATACATGGTGAGCGCCACGCCTAGAATTGACAGCGCGGGGTTAAGCTTCGCATGAATTCTTTCATAAGTCTGGAGCAACTGGCTGAGGCCTTCCAACGCAAAAAATTCACACTGCAGGGGGATCAGCAAGGAATTGGCGGCCACCAGCGCGTTGATCGTCAGCAGGCCAAGCGATGGCGGGCAATCAATCAGGCAGACATCCCACCGGCCTGTGCACACGTCCAGTGCCTTAGTGAGACGGTGGCTCCGCTCACTCACGTCCACCAATTCAATTTCCGCGCCGGAAAGATCAGGGGTCGCCGCGATAAGATCAAGGCGGGGAATACGGGTGATCGTCACGGCGTCAATCACGGTCGATTCGCCCATCAGCACATCATAGGATGACTTGATTCGCTGCCCCTGAGACACGCCCAACCCAGTCGACGCATTGCCTTGTGGATCCAAATCAATCAGCAGCACACGCCATCCCATGGCGGCAAGTGCCGTCGCTAGGTTAATGGCCGTCGTAGTTTTACCAACGCCACCCTTTTGATTGGCAATGGTGATTCGGATCATGCGTTGCCTTTCTGCTTCACTTTTCGCGCGACGATAATGGCTGAGTCCGGATCTGTCAGGCTCTGTTCCACGTGAAACACGCCTGCCCAGTTCAGTTCAGCTGCTTCAACTTCTTCGCGCGCCTTTAACCCCTTTGGCAAGACCCAACGCGTTTCCGCTGTGGAAAACCTGTGGGCAACATGAAATATTTTGGGCAGCGCTGCAAAGGCTCGCGCTGATATGACCGAAAAAAATTCCTGCTCAAGCAGTTCAAGCCGTCCTCCGAATAAGCTTACATGAGGTAAATCCAAGGCCTCCATTGTTTCGACGAGAAAATCAATCCGCTTACGCCGCGACTCCACAAGCGTTATTGGCGCATTGCGCATGATGGCAATGACCAGCCCTGGAAATCCAGCGCCAGTGCCCAAATCAAGCCAATTGCGGCTCTGATCGTCATCAACACCAGGCGGAGTCGCATGGATAAGAAGTTGCGCGGAATCCACAATATGGCGTGTCCAGATCAGGGGAATGCTACTGTCGCTGATCAAGTTTTGCTTGCCAGCCTCAATGATCACCATTGCGACGAACGCATCAAGCTTTTCAAATGTTTCACGTGAAACGCCCCAAACATCAGTGAGCCACGCCTTGGCTTCGCTTTCAATCATGCAGCAAGACGTTTCGCAGCAACAAGGATCGTCGCAAGTGCAGCAGGGGTCAGGCCACGCATCCGCTCTGCCGCGCCAAGTGTGGTTGGGCGGGCCGCAGTCAACCGCTCGACCATTTCAGTCGACAAGCCAGCAAGTGCTGTATAGTCGAGAGAGCGTGGAATCTTGATGCCGTCGTTCGCGCGCATCGCGCGAACCTCCGCAGCTTGGCGTGCAATATAGGGTGCATAGCGTGCGTCTTCGATCACTTCGGAAAGGATCGCAGGATGAACACCGTTACCGTCCGGAATGAAGTTAGCCGTTCGGATCAAATCATAGTGGCATTGCCGCCCGCCAATGCTCGTGCGGCCAAAGTTGTTTTCCAACCGGTGAATTAGCGCCAGCCGATCCCGTTCACGCGCCTCAAACCATGCCTTCCGCGCTGGCCCCACACATCCAATTTTTATCGCGAGCGGCGTTAACCGTGTTGCAGCATTGTCGGAACGCAGTCGCAACCGATATTCAGCACGCGCCGTCAACATCCTGTAAGGCTCGGTAACGCCTTGCAAGACGAGATCGTCAATCATCACGCCGATATAGGATGATGCCCGATCCAGAATGACTGGGCTTTTGCCTAATGCCTTGGCCGCAGCATTCAGCCCGGCCATCAGCCCCTGCGCAGACGCTTCCTCATAACCAGTTGTTCCGTTGATCTGGCCAGCGCAGTAGACGCCTCGGAGAGCCTGTACCTCAAGCGTCGGCTCCAGCGCGCGCGGATCAATATGGTCATATTCAACAGCATAGCCCGCCTGTGTGACTTCAACTGTTTCCAATCCGGGGATCGTCCGCAGGAAAGCCAGTTGAACATCCTCTGGCAGTGATGTTGAAATACCGTTTGGGTAAATCATCGGGTCATCCAGACCCTCTGGCTCCAAAAAGATCTGATGTCCGTCACGATCACCGAAGCGGTGGATTTTATCTTCTATTGAGGGACAATAACGCGGACCAACGCCTTCTATATCTCCCGAAAAGAGCGGCGACCGGTGGAGGTTGGCGCGGATGACATCATGAGTAGCCTCAGTCGTCCGCGTGATCCCGCACCAGAGTTGCGGTGCGTGCCGCTGCGCCGTCATATCGGAAAACGTCCATGTTTCCGTGTCGGACTGCTGAACGTTCAGACCAGACCAGTCAATCGTCCGTCCATCAAGCCGAGGTGGCGTACCCGTTTTCAATCGCCCAAGCGGAAGGTCAAGCGCACGGAGTTGATCCCCCAGAGACGTCGCAGCATCCTCACCCACACGTCCACCACGTGTCTGGGCTTCCCCGCAAAACATCTTACCATTCAGAAAAGTGCCTGTGGCGAGCACCACGGCCTTGGCGCGCAACTCCGTGCCGTCGCCCAGCCGCAGACCGGCGAGTGACCCATCAGCCAGGATCAGCGACTGTGCCTCACCTTCGATAATCGTCAAACCGTCCTGCTCATCCAGCATCGCATGAACTGCTGCCTTGAACAGCTTACGATCCGCCTGGATGCGCGGGCCCTGCACGGCGGCTCCTTTAGACGCGTTGAGCATCCGGTAATGAATGGCGGCAGCGTCAGCGGCACGGGCCAAAATACCGTCAAAGGCATCCACTTCACGCACCAGATGCCCCTTGCCGAGCCCACCAATCGCCGGATTACACGACATTGCACCAATCATATCGCGCCGAAACGACACAAGCGCCGTCGCCGCACCCATCCGCGCGGACGCCGCCGCAGCTTCCGCCCCGGCATGGCCGCCGCCGATCACAATGACATCAAAACTGCGCATGTCGGACGCGCTACTCTTTGCAGCGCGGGGGGTCAAATGGGTTTAACGTGATGTTTCACGTGGAACCCGGCTACTTCCCAATGCAAAAGGCCCCAAAGAGCGCATCGAGCATATCTTCCACGCCTGCTTTTCCGGTCAGCGCATCAAGCGCGCGGCGGGCCGTGCGGAGATGTTCAGCGGTGATGAGGGGGTCGTTCGACTGTCTGGCGTCCTCCAGTTCAGCAGCCACTTGGCTTAATATGCTGCGGTGTCGCGCGTTAAGGGCTAAGGCGCCAGCTTTGGGGAGCAAATCTCTGGCTTGATCCACGAGTGCCACGCGCAGCTCACCCAGGCCCGTCTCCGTCGTTGTCGAAACAGGCAGTCCAGGACCAGAGGGAGCGAAATCGCTTTTGGCGGCAATAAGCATAGCGCCGGGCGGCATGTCGCCCTTATCTCCTAACCACAGGATGATGTCTGCGTGCGCCAACGCCTCACCAGTGCGCTCAATCCCGATCACTTCAACGGCGTCACTCGCATCGTCGCGCAGGCCCGCTGTGTCGATCAGCAGCAGTGGCAAGCCGTCCAGTACGATAGGGGCTTCGATCTTGTCTCTGGTGGTCCCCGCTATCGCAGTAACGATGGCAGCATCGCGACCAATTATAGCATTGAAAAGACTGGATTTTCCTGAATTCGGCGGCCCGGCCAAGACAATCCTTACGCCGTCGCGCAGCCGTTCTGCTGGCGGAGAGGCCAATAGCATCGACATCTCGGTGACCAACGGCGCCAAACCATCCTGAATGCGTGATGAAACGCCGTGAGGAACATCATCCTCATCCGAAAAATCGAGATCAGCCTCCAGTTGCGCTGATAGACGCAGGATATCGCGCTGCCACGCCGCCACTTTGTTGCCAAGTGCGCCTTCGGCCAGCACCAGTGCCGATTGCCGCTGACCCTCAGTCTCGGCAGACAATAAACCGGCCAGACCCTCAGCTTGGGCCAAGTCTATTCGCCCGTTTTCAAACGCACGGCGGGTAAACTCTCCCGCCGTCGCAGGTCGCAGCCCCGGTCTTCGCCCCAGACAAGCCAGCACAGCTGCAACAACTGCGCGGCCACCGTGCAAATGAAGTTCCGCCAGATCCTCTCCGGTTGCTGTCGCCGGTCCGGGAAACCAAAGCACTAGGCCTTCATCCAGAAGCAGGCCGTCCGCTGGATCACAAAGGCGTCTGAAACTTGCGGTTCTAGGTTTGGGCAGTGGCCCGCCAAGCGCGCTCAATGTGCCACCTGCCGCTGGCCCAGACACGCGGACAACAGCAATGCCTGCAGGGGGTTGCCCGCTGGAAAGCGCAAAGATCGTGTCAGTCACGGGCGGCGAATGCGAGTTACTGGCTACTTCTTTGCCTTCGTCCCCGAAGCAAAAGCACCGATCAGATCCTTGACCATATCCACCCCGGCCCCGCCCATCGGCACCCAATTGCGGACCATGCCTTCCAGCATATCAGGCGTCACGCCCTTTTTCATGACGTCTTTCACCTGGGCGAGGTAAACTTCATGCACGTCGGTCAAATCCGGCAGGCCAATCAAACGGCGAACTTCTTCGGGTGTGGTATCCACTTCAATGTTAAATTTCACGGCCACCGCTCCTGTCTTGAGATATGATCAACTTCGTCCCAGTATTGCGGCATGCACAGTAGAATCGCAATAGGTTCAATCTCGGTGGCCCAGTATGTCAGCCCAATCGGCATGGTTCTGCTGAGTGCTGATGAGACGCGGCTAGTATCTGTGCAAATTAGGCCAGCAGGCAGTGCCGCTCATGTTACAGGACACCCCGTGCTTGCAAAGGCCTTATCACAAATCCGCGATTGGTTTGCAGGTCATCGGCAGGAATTTGATTTGCCGCTCGTTCCCCTTGAAACAGCGGAAGGACGGGCTCTGCGCGACGGCATTGCGGCGATTCCTTACGGTGCAACGCGCACCTACGGGGCCGTGGCGCTGGAACGCGGCTCTATCGCTCGCGCTGTCGGCCAGGCCTGCAAAGCCAATGCCTATCCGCTCATCATCCCCTGCCACCGCGTCACATCCGCTGCAGGACCGGAATTTTACTCAGCCGGGAACGGCGCGCGCACCAAAGGCTGGCTGCTTGATTTCGAACAAAATCACCTCCACCCAAATCAAAGGACAAGATTGATATGACAATGACCGCAATTGGCCAAATGAACGCTTATGTCGCTGCGCCCGCAGGCACGCCCAAGGCAGCGATCATTGTCATTCAGGAAATTTTTGGCGTAAACGCCGGAATCAGGCGGAAATGCGACCGTTGGGCAGCGGCAGGTTACTTGGCCGTCGCGCCTGACCTGTTCTGGCGGTTTGCACCGGGATGTAATCTTGATCCTGATGTTGAAGCGGACCTGAACGCAGCCTTTGGCCATTTTCAGCGCTATGACGCCAACGAAGGTGTGGTTGATCTAGAAGCGACAATCAAAGCCGTCCGCGCTGGCACCCTGGGCCACGCGCCTGTCGAAAACGTGGGTGCGGTGGGATATTGCCTTGGCGGTCGGCTTGCTTACATGATGGCGTGCCGCACTGATATTGATGCCAGCGTCGGTTATTACGGCGTCATGATTGATCAGATGCTGGGCGAGTCCCACGCCATCGCCAACCCGCTGATGCTCCACATTCCGACCGCTGATCATTTCGTCGGGCCAGAGGCGCAAGCCGCGATCCACGGTGGGCTAGACGGCAACCACCACGTGACCCTCCACGATTATCCGGGGCTGGATCACGGCTTTGCAGCTGAAATGGGGTCGCGCCGGGATCAGGAAGGCGCCTGTCTGGCCGATGCCAGAACAGACGCATTTTTTGGAGAACATCTGAGCTAGTGCGACGGTAACTGCACTCTACTCAGCCGCTCAAGAATTCCATGAAATGGGGGTGCACATCATGCCACCCTTCCCAGATCATTTTGCCAGCGACATAGACAATCACCACTAAGCCTACCCAAGCGATCCAGCGATACCGTTCGATATATTTGGCAATGAAGTTAGCCGCGATGCCCATCATGGCGACAGAAAGAACAAGCCCGAATATCAACACATAAGGGTGATCACGCGCCGCACCAGCAACCGCCAGAACATTATCAAGGCTCATTGAAACATCTGCCAAGGCAACACCCCAAGCCGCACTGGCAAAGGTTTTTTGCGCCGTGATGCCGGACTGTTCATCCCCAGCCACCTCAGGCGATCCGGGATTGGCCGACGCATGATGCAATTCACGGTACATCCGCCAGGCGACCCAAAGCAGCAGCAAGCCACCTGCAAATACCAGCCCTGTAATGCCCAGCAGCGCACTGACGCTCAAGGCAAAAACGATCCGCAGCACAAGAGCTGCGGCAATACCAATGGCGATCACCTTTTTGCGCTGTTCAGCCGGCAGCCCAGCGGCCAAAGCCCCGACAACAATGGCATTGTCGCCAGCCAGGATGATATCGATCATCAAAACCTGGCCCAGAGCAGCAAGCGCTGCTGCATCCGTCAAAGACGCCCAATCCATGTGATCAATTTCCCTGAATGAAAGTAAGAACCAGTGGTGCCACTTGATGGCTGCCTTCCCAGATCATGCCAACGGCAACGTAGAGAATGACAATCAACCCGATCCAGGCGATCCAGTGATATCTCTGCACCAATTTCGCGACAAAGTTCGCGGCCAACCCCATGAGCGTGACGGACAAGGCAAGACCAAAAAACAGCACTGTTGGATGTTCGCGCGCCGCAGAGGCAACTGCCAGCACATTATCTAGGCTCATCGACAGATCAGCAATAGTCACTTGGATGGCAGCTTGCAAAAATGTCTTGGTGGCAGGTGGCCCTTCAACAACGTCTGTGGCGGGATCATCAGCAACGATCACTGTGGCGGGGCGCAGTTCCCGGTACATGCCGTATGACACCCACAACAACAACAAACCACCGGCGAGCAAAAGGCCTGTCAGCTGCAACAGCCATGTCGCCATCAGGGCAAAGCCAATGAGAAAAAACAGCGCCATACCAACGCCGACCATGATCACGCGCTGCCGGTCCTTGGCTGGCAGACCAGACGCCAAAGTGCCAATGATAACAACGTTATCGCCTGCCATTGTCAGATCGATCAGGATGACCTGAAACAGTGTCGCCATGCCAGCCGCCGTAAACACATCGGCAAAATCAATGACCATGAACGTTTCTTTCTTACTGGTTCATTGAATCGAAGAAATCATCGTTGGTCTTGCTGTCTTTCATCTTGTCGAGCAGAAACTCCATCGCGTCGACAGTGCCCATCTGCATCAGGATACGGCGCAGCATCCACATTTTGCTAAGCTTGTCCTTTTCGACCAGCAGTTCTTCCTTGCGCGTGCCAGACTTGCCAACATCAAGTGCGGGGAAAATGCGCTTGTCAGCCACTTTGCGGTCAAGCACGATTTCTGAATTGCCTGTGCCTTTGAATTCTTCAAAAATCACTTCATCCATCCGGCTGCCTGTATCGATCAGCGCCGTTGCAATGATGGATAATGATCCGCCTTCCTCAATGTTCCGCGCCGCGCCGAAAAAGCGTTTCGGACGCTGGAGCGCATTGGCATCAACACCGCCCGTCAGCACTTTGCCGCTTGACGGAACCACTGTGTTGTAAGCCCGGCCAAGACGGGTGATGCTATCGAGCAAAATGACGACGTCTTTCTTGTGCTCAACCAGTCGCTTGGCCTTTTCGATCACCATTTCAGCCACTTGAACGTGGCGCTGGGCAGGCTCGTCAAAGGTTGAGCTAATCACTTCGCCTTTCACGCTGCGCTGCATGTCAGTGACTTCCTCTGGCCGTTCATCAACCAGCAGCACCAGCAGGAAAACTTCGGGATGGTTGTCCGTAATGGCCTTGGCCATATTCTGGAGCAGCACAGTTTTGCCGGTGCGCGGCGGCGCAACGATCAGCGCGCGCTGGCCTTTGCCTTGCGGCGAAATGATATCGATCACGCGCGCAGACTTGTCCTTCACGGTCGGATCAAGACAATCCAGTTTCAACCGGCGATCCGGATAAAGCGGCGTCAGATTGTCAAAATTGACGCGGTGGCGCACAACATCGGGATCATCAAAATTGATCAGCTTGATGGCAGTGAGTGCAAAATAACGTTCGCCGTCTTTTGGCCCGCGAATTTCACCTTCGACTGTGTCGCCCGTGCGCAGTCCGAACTTGCGGACCATGTTAGGCGACACATAAATATCATCCGGGCCGGCCAGATAATTGGACTGAGGCGAGCGGAGAAAGCCAAAGCCATCAGACATGACTTCAATGGTGCCTTCGCCAATAATCTCTTCGCCATTTTCAGACTCGACTTTCAAAATGGCGAACATGATATCTTGTTTGCGCAGCGTCGATGCGGCCTCTACCCCCAGCTCTTCAGCCATTTCGACCAATTGCGCGGGGGTTTTTTTCTTCAGTTCTTTTAAGTGCATGAAAAATCCAGATTGGGATGTAGGGGGTCCAGCAGGTCAATCATGTGAGGTGCTGGATGGCCGACGCAGGACGCGCGGCAACTGGTAGTTAAATATGAGAGCCCAGTCTTTAAGTCAAGTCAGCGCATTCAGAACGGCTTAACGACCACAAGAATCACGATCAAAATTGTTGCGACACTGGGGATTTCGTTCAGCAGTCGCAGTGTTTTTCCGGCCAGTGCGCGCTCTCCACTGGCCAATTTACCAGCATAACCAACCATCCACCCGTGATAGCCCGACAGGCCGAGAACCAGCAGCAGTTTGATCAGCATCCATCCATGCAAGAAGGCATTGCTCTGCACGGCAAGCGTCATACCAAGCACCCAGACTGCCGTGATTGACGGGTTCATGATGATCCGCAACAGCCGTGCTTCACGCTCCACCCATGCTTTATCTTCAGGTGAGCCCTGCGTGCTTTCCTGATGATAGACAAAAAAGCGGGGCATCATGAACAACCCTGCCATCCAGAAAATCACCACAATCACGTGAAAAGCTGTGAGCCAAAGATAGATCATGGCCGCCGCACGCGAGCAAGCAACGCCTCAACATGCGCAAGTGGCGTTGGCGGTAGGATGCCGTGGCCGAGATTGAAGATATGCGGCCGAGTGGGGAATGCTGCCATGATCCGGTCAACAGCCTGTTCAAGCGCTGAGCCACCCGCCAGCAGCGCCAGCGGATCCAGATTGCCTTGCACTGGCAAACTCGCAGGCAAAACCGCGTTCGCCCAGGCCGGATCAACCGTTTCGTCCAGGCCAAGCGCATCAACGCCAGTCTCACGCGCGTAAGCGACGAGTTTACCGCCAGCCCCTTTGGGAAACCCAATGACAGGCGTGTCCGGGTGCCGTGTCTTCACCCCTGCAACAATCGCCGCATTGGGTGCAATGACCCAGCGTTCAAACTGGGCCGGCGATAGACTACCCGCCCAACTGTCAAACAGCTGCACAGCTTCAACTCCGGCCTCAATCTGACGGCACAGATAGTCGGTGGTCATTGCAACAATAGCGTCAATCACATCACCAAAGGCCGCTTCATCTTGATAAGCCATTGTCCGCGCTGCTGCCTGATCCTTGCTGCCTTTGCCTGCCACCATGTAAGTGGCAATGGTCCAGGGGCTGCCAGCAAAGCCCAGGAAGGTCGTGGGGGGCGGCAGAGAGGCCGCGACGCGCTTAATGGTCTCATAGATAGGCAAAAGCCGGTGAGGGGCCTTCACGAGCCTCTCAAAGGCTGCATCAGTGAGCGTAGGCGCTAGCCTGGGCCCTTCCCCTTCCTCAAACCATAGATTCTGCCCCAGCGCGTGAGGAATGACGAGAATGTCGGAAAACAGGATAGCACCGTCAAACCCGAACCGCCGGACCGGCTGCAACGTCACTTCAGATGCGGCCTCAGGATCATAACATAGATCAAGAAACCCGCCTTTATCAGCACGCAAAGCGCGGTATTCTGGCAGATAGCGCCCGGCCTGACGCATCAGCCAAACCGGAGGCACGGATTGACGCTGACCACGCAGCGTTTCGAGAAGAGGCTTCATCACGCGCCTCCCCTAATCCTTATAAGAAGAATCTCAAGGTTGTTGATTGATGTAGGCAGCACAATACCGGGGGTTAACAATTGTCCCCAAATATCAGCCTTTGGCGCAAGTATATTTGGCGCGAGTCGCTTGGAGTCGTCCCCATTATCCACAACCATCATCAAACGCTGGTAGCGTGGGGATAAAGCGTGGGGCCAATTCCATCACTACGGGCATCAAACCGGTGCTTGCGATGATGCGCAGATTTCAGCTACGCCAGTCCCGTGGGTTATCCACAGCCAGTGGCCATAACATCAGGCCGTGGCCATGACATTGCAGCGCAGGGACTGAACATTTGACGACGACACGCTTGCATCTTCACTTAGTCTCAGACTCAACGGGGGAAACGCTGGAAACCATCGCCAAGTCTGCGCTGGCTTTGTTTGACGGTGTGGAAACGGTCAAGCATTTCTGGCCCATGGTGCGCACTGAGGGCCATCTGGCACGAACTTTGGATGAAGTGGTGGCCAATCCCGGGCTGGTGCTGTTCACAATGGTCAGTAATGACATGCGGGTCATGCTGGAACGGCGCTGTGCGGCGCTGGCCCTACCGACCGTTGCTGTGCTTGATCCAGTTGTTGACGCTTTGTCGGCGGTTCTGGGCCAAACCGCAAAGGCGCGGCGGGGATGGCAGCATAGTTTGGATGCTGCTTATTTTGACCGCGTTGAAGCGATCCAGTTCACCATTGCTCATGACGACGGGGCAGCCTGTGAAAATTGGGATCAGGCCGATATCATTTTGGCCGGTGTGTCCCGAACATCCAAAACACCGACGGCCATTTACCTTGCCAACCGCGGGTATAAAACCGCGAACGTCCCGCTGGTGATTGAATCGCCGCCGCCCGATATCCTTTACAATCTGACAAAGCCGCTGATTGTCGGGCTCGTGATCAACCCTGAGCGTCTGATTCAGGTCCGCCGCAACCGGCTATTGTCGCTCAATCAAGCCCCGGAAACAGATTATGTTGATGTGGAATCCGTCCAGCGCGAAGTGGCTTTCGCGCGCCGGATATTCGCGGATAACGGCTGGCCAGTCATAGACGTTACACGCCGCTCAATTGAGGAAGTGGCCGCTGCAATCATCAATTTACGGCAGGAAGCGACGTCCCCAGAATGACCGTGATCCCAGAATGCAATTGATTCTTGCCTCAGCCAGTGCCTCACGCCGTGCGATGCTAGACGCTGCCGGTGTGCCGCATCAGGCCTGCCCCGCTGATGTCGACGAACCAACGATCAAGCAGGTATTGCTGGGTCAAGGCGCGCCGCCTGCCGCCATTGCGCTGGCACTGGCAGAGGCCAAAGCTGTTGCCGTTTCTCAGCTGCATCCGTCATTGCTGGTTTTGGGGGGAGATTCCGTTGTGGCGGTCAATGACTGTATGTTTGACAAGCCAGTCAGCCTGGAAAATGCGAGGGATCATCTGCGTTTCTTTTCAGGGCAAACAATAATTTTGATGAGTGCCGCTGTGCTGGCCCGGGATGGCCGCGTCACTGACACAGTGGTCGATACGGCAAGCTTGGCCGTGCGGGAGTTGTCAGACGCATTTATCGATGATTATCTATTCCATGAATGGCCTGCCATTGCGGGATGTGTTGGCTGCTTTAGGATGGAAGCGCGCGGGGTCCAGCTGTTTGAAAGCGTCAGCGGCAATCATTTCACAATTTTAGGCATGCCGCTGCTTTGGGTTTTGGCCGCCCTTCGCCGTCAAGGAGACCTTAGGTGACGGGACTTTATGCCGAAGTGATTGGCGATCCGATCGCGCAAAGTAAATCACCCATGATCCACCGGTTCTGGCTTGGTAAATTAGGGATCGAAGCGGATTACTCCGCCTGTCGCGTCCGCCCGGACGAGTTAGAAGATTATATTGGGCGACGACGTGAGGATCCGCTCTGGCAAGGCTGCAATGTGACAATGCCGCATAAAATAGCCATTCTTGATCATGTGACTGATCCTGGAAATGTGCGGGCATCCATCGGTGCTGTGAATACTGTCATCCGGCAAAACGGGGTCCTGATGGGCACTAACACTGACGCGGCTGGCTTTATGGCACCGATCCTTGATCTGCCACTGGAGGGCGCGCCAGTGGTGATTGTGGGCACAGGCGGCGCGGCTCAAGCCGTCTTTTTTGCGTTGCGGCAAATCGGTGCTGGGCCCGTGACGATCCTGGCGCGCAATGCCCTGAAAGGCGCTGCGTTGCTGGCGCGCTTTGGGTTGAAGGGAGACGTGAAGGGTCTGAACGCAGTGCTTCCGCCTGTTTCATTGGTGGTGAATGCAAGTGCACTGGGCATGGCAGGGCAACTGCCGCTGGAGTTGGACCTTTCGACGCTGCCAGAGGGCGCGCTGGTTTATGACCTTGTCTACTCGCCGCTTGAAACAGGCCTGCTGAAAGCCGCGCGTGAACGCGGCCTGGAAACCGTCGACGGGCTTGATATGCTGATTGGTCAAGCAGCTCTCGCGTTTGAGATGTTTTTCGGTGCTCCTGTGCCCGCAGACTGTGATGACGAATTGCGGGCGCTTCTCATCTCATGATCCGTATTGGCCTTACCGGGTCCATTGGCATGGGAAAGTCCGCAGTGTCTGCCATGTTCGCTCAGCTGGGGGTGCCTATGTTTGACGCTGACGCAGAAGTGCACCGGCTGCAAGGCCCCGGAGGTGCGCTTGTATCCGCGATTGAAGCACGCTTTCCAGGCTCAACGAGCGAGCGAGGCGTCGACCGGCAGAAACTGGGGCCCCTGGTGCTTGGGCAACCTGCCGAATTGCGGGCGCTGGAACAGATCACCCACCCCGTTGTCGCCGCATCGCGCCAGGCCTTTCTGCAGCGGTTCCGGTCAAGGCCTGTGGTGGTGCTTGATATTCCGCTGCTGTTTGAAAAATCCCCGAAGCGCGCGGCAAAACGCAAGGCCCAGCGCCAAGTCGATTTAATCGTTACTGTGTCGGCACCGGGTTGGATGCAGGCCAAGCGTGTGATGCGCAGGCGGGGGATGACAGCAATGAAACTCAAGCAGATTCGCGCGCTGCAAGTGCCAGACCGGGCCAAACGCCGCCGGGCAGATATCATCATTGAAACCGGCGGTCTTAGAATCGAAACATATCGCGCCGTTGTGCGTCTGGTCACTTGTATTCAGTCAGGGAAAGGCGGATACTCATCGAACGATGAGAGAAATTGTCTTCGACACCGAAACGACGGGGCTTAGCCCAGCAAATGGCGACCGGATGGTCGAAATTGGCTGCCTCGAAATGGTCAATCGGGTGGAAACGGGTCGCAGTTTCCACGCCTATTTCAATCCAGAACGCCCAATGGACCCCGCAGCTTTTGCTGTGCACGGTCTGTCAGATTCTTTTCTGGCCGATAAAAAGCTGTTCGGCGATCATGTGGAGGATCTGCTTGATTTTATCGAGGATTCTCCGCTCGTTGCTCATAACGCAAGCTTTGATTTCGCATTTCTGAACGCTGAAATGGATGGATGCGGCCGCCTGCGAGTTCCAATGACGCGGATGGTGGATACACTGGCACTGGCGCGCAGCAAATTTCCCGGCGCTAAACATAGCCTAGACGCACTTTGCACACGCTACGGCGTTGATCGAAGCCACCGAGTCAACCACGGCGCACTGCTAGACGCACAACTCCTCGCCCAGATTTATGTCGAACTGACGGGCGGGCGGCAAATTGGCTTGGGTCTTGATGTTGCTAGACGCCCGCAGAGTTTTCCAGTGGGGGCTAGCGGATCTGGCTTTCGTTCAGCTCCTCGTCCGGCGCGTGCGCATAGTGCCAGCGCCGATGAACTTGAACGCCACAGCCAGTTCATTGCTCAACTCAAAGATCCGCTCTGGCTTTCTGGCGATCTGCCCGAAGTCGATGACATTGCCCAAAGCGCAGGCTAGTGCGCCTGCGCCTTTTAGAAGGAGTTTGCCCATGGACATTCGTGTTTCCGGCCACCAAGTTGACACGGGCGAGGCACTGAAAACTCATGTTGAGACGCGCCTTCAAGGAATAGCGGACAAATATTTTTCGCGCGCCCTTTCCGCTCATGTCACTTTTGGCCGGGGTCCCCATGATCACGGATTTTCCTGCGATATCATAGCGCACGTGATGCAAGGGGTTGTCTTGAAAGCAAGTGGAAGCGGGCAGGAAGCTCATCCATCGTTCGACGGCGCGGCGGAAAAGGTTGAAAAACAGTTGCGACGCTATATGCGCCGCCTCAAAGATAAGACGGGCAACGCGGCTGCTGCTGCAAAAGCGGAAGACAATGCCGCTTACACGGTGTTTTCGGGCAGCGACGACGAAGAAGAGGTGGCGGATAATCCTCCGATCATTGCGGAAACGCGTGTCGACGTGCCCGAAGCGAGCGTGTCAGACGCAGTGATGATGCTGGATTTAAGGCACACCAACGCACTTTTATTTCGCAACAGCGGAACAGGAGCGCATAATATGGTTTATCGTCGGGGGGACGGCACGATTGGGTGGGTAGAGCCGCACTAAGCGCGGGCTTCCGTTCTGATCGACATAAGAAAGAAACAGGTTTTATGAATAGTCTTGCTGAACTGCTCAGCGAAGGGGCTGTATCTGCGGGTTTGACCGTGGCAGGCAAAAAGCCGTTGCTGAGCCTGTTGGCGCAGGGGGCCGCGCGCGAATACGGCCTTGATGCGCAGGATGTTGTTGAACGGCTCACGGAGCGGGAACGCCTGGGGTCCACCGGTTTTGGGGGTGGCATTGCAATACCGCACGGAAAAATCGCCGGGCTTGATCATATTGTTGCGCTTTGCATTCATCTGGCACAGCCAATCGATTTTCAGGCGATTGATGATATGCCTGTTGATCTTGTGTTTTGCCTGCTGTCGCCGCCTGATGCCGGGGCTGATCATTTGAAGGCGTTGGCGATGGTCAGCCGCTGGCTGCGCGATCCAGCCTTCGTCGCCAAATTGCGCGGTGCCGGGTCGTCCGATGCGGCCATGGCCGTGATTGCTGGCACACGGGTTCGCGATGCTGCCTGACAGGGCTGGGGAAGCTGAACAGCTCTCCAGCCCGATTCCGATTCCTGGCCATTTCCGCAGGCTCGAAGCGCTTTACGCTACAGCGCGCGTCAACCAGTCTTATTGCTCAACGATGGATATTCCAAAAGGCGGGCACTGCTGCATCCGCTTCATTGTGGATGAAGGGCATTATCACGCGGCAGGCGCTGTGCACGGCTCTGCCTATTTCAAAATGCTTGATGATGCCGCATTTTACGCGGCCAATAGTCTTGTTCCTGACCGGTTTTTGCTGACCACGGCCTTTAATCTGTTTTTTACTCGGCCCCTGAAAGCCGGGCCAGTCGTCGCTGAAGGCCGCTGGGTCAGCGGTCGCAAGCGCGTGTTTATTGCTGAGGCTCGGCTGATTGACGGCGACGGTGAAGAAGCCGCGCGCGGCACTGGCACGTTCATGCGCTCCGGCATTTCTCTGTCAGACCTTGCTGGTTACAACAGCACATCATGACAACGCGACTCGCCAGCGGACTGATTGTTTCGGCCCTCATTCGCAAAACCGAAGGCGAAGGCGGCCATGCCATGGTGCTGGCCAAAGGAGAGGCCACGGCTGGTGCGATTCTCATCCTGCTCAGCGAAAAAGGACGCAATATCGGGCTTTATGAGCGCATCTTGACGGGAGAAGGGGCCTATCGCTGGGGACGAGTCGGATCACAAGATATTGATAACCCACAAGATTATGACAGTTTTATTCAGCGCCGCCGCAGCTTTGATCCTGATATCTGGGTGATTGAACTGGACGTCCCGTCAGGGGAACGGCTCATCGCTGAAATCATGGGCGATGATTGACTTTGGTGCGCTGCAACAAGACAGCTACGCCACGCACAGCATAGCTCTGTTGTCGCCTGCGCGTTTATGCAGGAATTGGACAGGGACGCAGACGGGGGAAGATCGCAAGGGCCGGAGTGAAGGGCTGCTTGAATTGATCGACTTTCCGCACAGATAAGATTTTCAATGTCGACTTTTTTGAAAGCTGCTGTTGCAGCTGCCTCGTTCACGACCCTCGCTGCTGTTGCCGCCTTTGTGAGCAGCAGCGCAGTCACTGCCAGTGATCTTCCCGATCGCGTAGATTCGGCTCTTTTGCCCCAATCCGTGATCGAAGCAGCGATTGCTGAACAATCCACCATTCCAGACCGTGTCGATGTGCCCGGTGGTGCAGTTCCCGCTGACTTGGGCCGCACACGCGTCGCGACATTAAGCGCGCTTGTTGCCCAGCATAACGGCACGCAGGCTGAGGGCAGCGAAGCGGAATGCCTTGCCGCTGCGGTCTATTTCGAATCCAAAGGCGAACCGCTGGTTGGGCAACTCGCGGTTGCAGAAGTCATTCTCAATCGCGCCAGATCAGGCCGGTTCGCATCCAGTATTTGCGGCGTTGTGAAACAACCGGGGCAGTTTTCATTCGTGCGCGCTGGCGGGTTTCCCCCCATTGCACGAGGCAGCCGGGGCTGGCGCGAAGCTGTGGCGGTTGCCAAAGTTGCGCAGGACAAGTCCTGGGCCAGTGGCGTTGGCAAAGCATTATTCTTTCACGCCAACCATGTCTCACCGGGATGGCGGCTGACGCGCGTCGCGGCGTTGGGCAATCATATCTTCTATCGCTGACATCAATCGGCTAACCCCCGCCAATGGCCGGGGATGTTGATCCACTGATTGCAGCAGATGTTGTGCGGGGAACTGCGCGGCTTTTGCTGCGCCATGACTGGATGGCCATGGTCGAAGTGCCACTGGCCAATGGCAGGCGCGCTGACCTGATGGCACTTTGCCCCAAAGGCAGCATCACGATCATCGAGGTGAAGGTTTCCCGGGCGGATTTGCTGGGTGACGGTAAGTGGCCGGATTATCTTGGTTATTGTGACCGCTATTTCTGGGCCGTGCCGCAGGGGTTTGATCTGACGCTGTTTGATCGACCGGCGTTGATGCCGGAACGGGCGGGGCTGATCGTGGCTGACCGTTATGATGCCGTTATCGTGCGGGGTGCTGTTGATACGCCACTGGCCGCAGCGCGGCGCAGGGTAGAAACACTGCGGTTCGCACGTCGCGGGGCAGCGCGACTGATGTACGGAGTGCAAGGAGAGCAATCGCTTTAGGTCTCTCGTGCTCCGCGTTAAGGCTCTCCTGAGCTTAGCCGAAGGGCCCGGACAACGGCGAAACTATCGTCCTCCGGCCCCCGTCAATGCCTCAACCAGCGCCTTTACCTTTTTCTGCCGCCACTGCGGCAACGGCGCAATTAACCAATAGGCTTGATGGTGCGGCTTGGCATTGTCGACAGCGCGCACTCGGCCTGCGGCTAAATCGCTTTCGACCAGCAAATGCGGCACAGTCGCGCGGCCAAACCCGCTGGCGGCAGCATCAATTGCCAGGCCAGCATCGGAAACACGCAGCGTCGCGCCTTCTTCATCGCCTGGCCCACCCCAGGCAATGCGCGTATCGCCACTGCCCTTGGGTCCCTCAACGGTGACCATTGCGCCTTCGGCCAGCCGCACGCCTTCATGAGTGCCTGGCCCGTCGGCAAGGCGGATCGCAAGATCAAGATTAGCTTCGGTAAAATCCAGTTCGCCTTCGCCGGCCACCAGTATGAAGCGCAATTCAGGGTCGCTTCTTCCAAATTTAGCAAGCTGGGGGGCAAGCCATTTGGCAGTAAAATCCCGCGGGGCAGCAATGGTCAGTGACTTTGATGATTGACCGGCCTGCATCATTTGCACTGCGTCTTCAAATTGCAGGAAACCTGCCCGTAAAGCGTCCAGCCCTGCACCAGCTTCCGGCGTCAATTCCAGCCCTTTGGGGGCGCGGCGGAACAAGACAACGCCCAGCACATCTTCAAGCGCCCGGATCTGCTGTCCAACAGCGGCTGGCGTCACGGCCAGTTCATCAGCGGCCCGGGTGAAGCTTAAATGCCGAGCCGCAGCGTCAAACACGCGCAGGCCGTTCAAAGGCAGCAGTGTTCGTTTCACCCTTTCACGCCGTCCGCATGGAGCGCGAAACGAGGCACAGCCACATCAAAATGCGCCCCGTCCTCACTGATCATCTGGTAACTGCCAGCCATAGTGCCCGTTGGCGTCATCAGCGGGCAGCCAGAAACATAGTCATAAGACCCGCCGGGGCGAATCACAGGCTGATCACCGACGACACCTTCGCCGTCGATGATGCTTTTGGCCCCGCGCGCATCGGTGATTTCCCAGTGGCGTGTCAGCAATTGCGCGGTTTGATCGCTGTGGTTCTCAATCCGGATATGATAAGCCCAAAACCAGCGGCTATGGCCCGGCTCTGATTGTTCGGGCATGTAATTGACAGCCACGCGCACCGTGAACCCGTCCGTGACGGCGGAGTAAGGAAAAAATGCGCCCATCATAATCCTGCGCCTATCAAAGCCTGATCCAGATCAGCGATCAGATCGATCGGGTCTTCCAGCCCGACGTTGATGCGGATCAATCCTTCAACAACGCCCATCGCTTCGCGCGCTTCGGGGCCGACGCTGTGGTGAGTGGAGGACGCAGGGTGACACATCAAGCTGCGGGCATCGCCGATATTATTCGAGATATCAATAAGCTGCAGCTCGTTGAGCAATTTATGCGCCTGCGCGCGACCACCGTCGACGATCAGCGAAAAAATCGGCCCGCACGCATCCATCTGGCTCATGGCCAAATTGTGCTGCGGATGGCTTGGCAAGCCAGGATGAAGCATGGTCATCACGCGGTCTTGCAGGAAATTGCCGACCTTCACGGCGTTCTCTGATTGGCGTTTGGCCCGCAGATCCAGTGTCTCCAGCCCCTTATGCACCACCCAGGCGTTGAACGGGGAAAGGTTGGGGCCAGTATTGCGCTGAAACGGCAGCAGCTTTTCGTTGATAAAAGCGTGCGATCCGCAGACTGCGCCCGCCAATACGCGCCCCTGCCCCTCCATCAGTTTGGTGGCAGAATAAGCAATCACATCCGCGCCAAATTCCATCGGGCGTTGAAGGGCCGCCGTTGCAAAGGCATTGTCGACGACTGTCGTAATCCCGTGCGCTTTGGCCAGCGCGCAAACGGCCCGCAGATCAACAATATCCATCGTCGGGTTGGCAGGCGTTTCAAAGAAAAACACTTTGGTGTTGGGCCGGATCGCGCGTTCCCATTCGCCGGTTTCGCGGCTGTCGATCGTGGTGGTTTCAATCCCGAATTTGGGCAGCAAACTGTCTGTCAGCCAGCGGCATGACCCAAAGGCCGCGCGCGCCGCAACAACATGATCGCCCATTTGCAACTGGCACAGCAACGCCGCTGTCATCGCCGCCATGCCTGTGGCTTGGGTGCGGCAGGCATCTGCCCCTTCCATCAGGGCAATACGTTCCTCCAGCATCGCAACTGTCGGGTTTTGCAAGCGGGAATAGGTCATCCCGTCCTGATCCCCGGCAAAGCGCGCCGCGACCGTTTCGGCATTGTCATAGGTAAATCCTGATGACAGAAACAGCGCTTCGGACGTTTCGCCGTGTTCCGTGCGCCACGTGCCGCCGCGCACGGCCTGCGTTGCGGGCTGCCATGTGCTTGTTATGGAGCGGTCAAGACCAGTATTTTTCTTCATGAAAGCGCTTTGCCTTGGGGAAGGGGGCAAGGTCAACCAGCAAGCCCGCAATTGCAGTCATGCACACGTTCTGCTATGCCGTGGCAGAAGGGAATGGCAGATGCGCAATCTGAACATTAAAAGTGATGAGGCTTATGATATCGCTCATTTCATCGCCAAACAGCGAGGCCAAAGCCTCACACAGGCCGTTACTGAGGCGTTGCAACGTGAAAAGCGAGCAATGACGGCCGAAGAAAAGATCGCAAAGGGGATGGCTATTGCTGCTGAGGCGAGCCAGCATTGGAAAGAGCCTTGGAAATCCAAGGATCACGGCGATTTGCTCTATGATGAAAATGGCCTGCCTAAGTGATCGTTGACACATCGGTGTTGGTGACCATTTTAAAAGCAGAGGAACGATTTGAAACCTACGTCCGCCTTCTGGCAACGACTGGCCCTAACTTCATGTCGGCGAGCACTCGCTTGGAGGCATCAGTCGTGGCTTTGCGCAGCGAATGGCCCGATATGGCTGCTCGATTGAGCGCGCTCATTGAGACCTACGAGATACAGATTTTGCCTTTTACGGAAAGCCAGTCCCTTATCGCGAGCGAGGCTTACCGCCTGTTCGGCAAAGGCAGCGGCCATCCGGCCAAGCTGAACTTTGGGGATTGTTTTGCTTATGCCCTGGCGAAGGACAAAGGCGAGCCGCTGTTGTTCAAAGGCGATGATTTCGCACAGACTGATGTCGCGTCAGCGCTCTAGGATCTCAGCGCTTTAGGATTTCGGTCGCCACCCGCTCGCCTGCCTCTAGCGCGCCTTCGACATAGCCAGTCCAGCGAGTCGCCGTTTCTGTGCCAGCCCAGTGAATGTGGCCCACTGGCGCCCGCAGAGCCGCACCAAAGCGCGTCCAGATGCCAGGGGGGGCATAGGCCGCGTAACATCCGCGTGACCAGCTTTCGGTGGTCCAATCCTGCTCCACATAGGCCAGCGGTGTGCTCGCTTTGGGGCCTAGCGAGCGGGTGAGGAGAGAAATGACTTCGTCGCGGCGCTCAGCCTCTGACCTTGGTGACCAGTGCGTGGCTTCAATGGCATCGAAAAAGCCCGCGATCAGCCCAGGTCCGCCGGGCGGTGACACGTCAAAGGCAGGGCTGAAGCCGCTGACATCGCTCGACAAAAAGCCATTCAGCCCCGCATCGCGCCAGAACGGCCGATCATAAGCAATCCAGGCCTTGATCACGGACCCCATGGGCATCCGCTGGTGCAGGGCGTCGCGGGCATGGGGCAGAGCAGGGGTGAAGTGAATGGCACTGGCCAGCGGCGGGGCAATGGCGATGATGACGCGGCTGGCCAGATGGACGCCTTTGGCCGTCGTGACGCGCACACTGTCAGCATCCTGTTCAACCGCATGCACAGGCTCATCGTAGTGGATGCAATCGCCGAGTTCATCACCCAGCCGCTGTGCGACTTGGTGTAAGCCGCCTGCCACCATCAAATGCTGCGCGCCGCTGGCTTCAGCAGAAATGAGGCTATCGATGCCGCCGCCCGCTTTCATGTAGAACAGCCAGTGGAGGAGCGAAAGATCGTCCGGCTCGGCACAAAAGACTGACCGCGTGATCAGTGTCAGGGTCAGAGCCAAGGCTTTCGTGCGTACGTGGCGGCGCATCCATTCCCCAAGCGACATCGCATCAAGCCGCGCCGCGCCACGCGAAGACGCTGGGTCTTCAAGACAAATGGACGCGATCATGCGCTTCAACCGTCCCTCCAGCGCCGCATATTCCAGCTTGGCGAGGAGCGGCAGAGCTGGCGCAAAATCTTCACGGGGGCAGCGCGTGCTGCGGCCCATCATTTCGATCACCGCTTCGCCGTCGAGCCATGTCGGGTATGTCGTGAGGCCCTGGTTAGCAATCAGGCCCAGCAGCCGCGTCTGATCCTTGCCGACCCACATGCCGCCTAGGTCAATGCGCGTGCCTGCAATTTCCCCGGCCTTCACGCGCCCGCCGGGCCGGTCCCGCGCTTCAAGGATAACCGCAGATTGTCCAGCAGCCCGCAGCCGGTGCGCCGCGATCAGGCCGGAAAAGCCCGCGCCGATGATGATGACATCAGGCAGCGGGCGTTCCCCCGGCCAGCACCGTGGCTGTCATTGCCTGATCCATATTACCACCGCACAGGATGACGCCCACGCGCTTGCCTGTCATTTGCGATTGTTCAAGCAGCAGCCCGGCCAGCGACACAGCACCAGCCCCTTCGGCCAGATTATGCGTGTCTTGCCACAGGATGCGAATGGCCTCAGCAATCAGATCGTCGCTCACTGCAATGATCCGGTCCGCGCCTTTGGAATAAATATCAAAGGCGGCCTGCACTGGCATGCGAACAGCAACCCCGTCGGCAAAACTCCGGGCTTCATTGGTCGGTATGATGTGGCCAGCCTCAAAAGAGAGTTTGGCCGCCACCGCGCCTTCCGAAACGACGCCAACGACTTGCGTGTTGAGCCCCAGCGCATCGCGCGCCGCAATCACGCTGCAAATGCCTGATCCGCAGCCAATCGGCACATAGACTATGTCCAATTCGCCAGCCGCATCGAATAGCTCAAGCGCGTAGGATGCAACGCCCCGCACCAGTTCAGGGTGAAAGGCCGGGACCAGAAATAAGCCGCGCATGTCCGCCAGACGCATGGCTTCAATCCGCGCCTCATCAAAATCGGCACCATGCTCGATCAGTTCCGCGCCAAAGCCCCGCATTGCCGCGTTTTTTTCCAGCGCATTGCCGCGCGGCACAACGATCACAGCGTTTAGCCCAGCGGCTTTTGCGGCGCGCGCTTGTGATTGGCCGTGATTGCCGCGTGTGGCTGTGATGATGCCTTTCACGTCAGGATGCTGCGCCTTCACCCAATCGATAAAGGTAATGCCGCCGCGCACTTTGAACGCCCCCGTCGGGGTGTGATTCTCATGCTTCACCCACACCTCTGCGCCAAGCCGCTGCGCCAGCAAAGGCCAGGCATATTGCGGGGTTGGCGGCATATCCTGATAGACACGCTGTGCGCCCGCGCGCAATTCTTCCAGCGTGAACATCAGGCCAAGGCCGCCAGCACAGCATCGCCCATTTGCGCAGTCGTCATGGTGCCGCCCAGATCAGGGGAGCGCGCCCCGCCCGCCAGTGCTTTGGCAACGGCGGCTTCAATCCGGTCAGCGGCGTCTGGTTGGCGCAGTGAATAGCGCAGCATCATCGCGGCGGACAGGATCGTCGCCAGCGGATTGGCCTTGCCCTGGCCCGCAATGTCAGGGGCGGAGCCGTGGATGGGCTCATACAGGCCTTTCTGATTGGCATCGAGCGAAGCTGACGGCAGCATCCCGATGGAGCCTGCACACATGCTGGCCTGATCAGACAGGATATCGCCAAACAGATTGCCCGTAACCATCACATCAAATTGCCCCGGATTACGGACCAGCTGCATCGCGGCATTATCAACATACATGTGGGATAGCGCGACTTCGGGATAGTCAGCCGATGTCTCAATCACCACATCACGCCATAATTGCGATGTTTCCAGCACATTGGCCTTATCAACCGAACAGAGTTTGCGTCCGCGTGCCATGGCTGTTTCAAACCCGACGCGGGCAATGCGGCGCACTTCGTCTTCATTGTAGGACATGATGTCATACCCTTCGCGCAGGCCCGACGCCGTGGTGCGAATGCCTTTTTCCCCGAAATAGACATCGCCGTTGAGTTCGCGGATGATGATCATGTCAATCTGGCTGGCGACTTCGGGGCGCAGCGCAGAGGCACCCGCCAGTTCGGGAAAGAGTTTGGCGGGGCGCAGATTGGCGAACAGGCTTAGTTCCTTGCGCAAGCCCAGAATCGCTTGTTCAGGCCGCAAATGCCGGTCAAGCCCGTCGCAATCAGGGTCGCCAACTGCCCCGAACAGGATCGCATCGCAGCGCTTGGCCAGCTCAAGCGTTGGGGGCGGCAGCGGATGACCCACGGCTTTATAAGCTGCGCCGCCGACCTGTGCCGTCTCATAAGTCAGGCCGTCCAGCCCGAGCTGGTCGAGCACACGCTTGGCCTCTGCCACAACTTCAGGGCCAATTCCGTCACCGGGGAGGAGAGCAATGAGCATAGGGGCGCGTCTTTCGATGATGGACTAAAATCCCCCTTCCCTGAGCTTGTCGAAGGGCTGTTCTTGACCTTCAAAACGTCGAAGATAAGAAAAACAGCCCTTCGACAGGCTCAGGGTAAACGGTGTTTGGATACCCCGCTATTCACGGGGTCGTTACAACCGCACCATCTTCATTCCAGCCTCGGCATAACGCGGCCCCGCCGTCTTGCCCGCCGGAGCCGCCGCCGCAATCGCCGCAAGATCGGCATCGGTCAGCGTCAGATCGGCGGCCCTCGCGCTATCCTCAAGCGTCATCACGCGCTTGACGCCAGGGATCGGAACAACGTCATTCCCTTGTGCAAGCAGCCAGGCGAGCGCGACCTGCGCAGGCGATCCGCCATGCGCTTCGGCAATGCCCTTGATGACATCGACGATCTTCATGTTCTCGGCCCAGTTCTCACCCTGCCAGCGCGGATCGTTGCGCCGCCAATCGTCTTCGGGAAGGTCATCGCGGCTCTTGATGCTGCCGGTCAGGAACCCGCGCCCGAGCGGCGAATAGGGCACGAACCCGATCCCGTTTTCGCGGCACGCGGGCAAGATGCCTTCCTCGATATCGCGTTCCCAGATTGAGTATTCGGATTGCAGCGCGGTGATCGGCGCCACCTTGGCAGCGCGATTGAGCGTGTCAGGTCCGGCTTCCGAAAGCCCGATATGCTTGATCTTGCCCTCATGCCGCAGCTTGTCCATCTCGCCGACGGTGTCTTCGATCGGCACCGAGGGATCGACGCGGTGCTGATAGTAAAGGTCGATGCAATCGATATCGAGCCGCTTCAAACTGCCCTCGACCGAGTGGCGGATGTTGGCAGGGCTGCCATCGACGCCGACGATTTTGTTGCCATCGAATTTGAAACCGAACTTGGTCGCGATGACGAGGCCGTCACGCTTCCCCTTGATCGCGCGGCCGACAAATTCCTCGTTGAGGAACGGGCCGTAAATCTGCGCGGTATCGAAAAAGGTGATGCCAAGCTCGATGGCGCGATGGACAGCACGGGTCGATTCGCCTTCATCGGCATTGCCGCCATAATTGATGTTGGTGCCGGCAAGCATCGTCATGCAACCGATGCCGATGGCGGAGACTTCGAGGCCCGAACCGTCTTTGGGCCCTAAGGTGCGGTATTTCATTTGCTGTCCTCTCTTGGGTGGGATTTGCGCCAGTCGGCGGGGATTTCGAAATTGCCCTGCCAGATACCACGCTTTGCATTGCGTGCGGAAGACTCCGCATCTTCATAGGCTGCGCGCCCGCGTTCGGCGGGGCTGATCGCGAGACCGGCAGATGCCATCGCTTCGGCGAGATCGGGCGTGGTGGCGCTGGCACAGCGGGCAATCTCGCGGCCATATTTATCGTGCGCCTGCGGGTGACAGACGAGACTGCCCGACAGCACGAACGTTTCAAGCTGCGTGCGTGCCGCCTTGCCGCACGGCCAGTCGCGACCATCTTTGTCCTTGCAGGTCTGGCGATACTCGGGCGCGTCGATTCCGTAGAGCCGCCATGTCTTGCCGCCCAAGATCAGCGTATCGCCATCCTTCACCGTGGCGGTCGCGGCCATCACGGGGGCAGGCTGGCCGAACTCGGTGCGCCACGCCCACGCACCGATCAGCGCCATGAGCAGCATCCAGAACCCCAGCTTGCGGATCAGGACGTGGCTTCTTTGCCCACCATCCGGTCAACGGTGGCGGTCAGCGCGACGTTGGTGGTGACGTTGCCGAGCGTCCGGGTGATATCCGGGATCGTTTCGACCGCGATCAGGATCGCGAGCGGTTCGATGGGAATGCCGAGCGCCACGCAAATCGGCACCATCGACGTGAAAAAGCTGACCGAACCCGGCAAGCTGACCGCGCCTAATGATGCGAGCATGGCAGCGAAGAAGCCCAGTGCCATTTGCGGCGCGCCGATTTCGACCCCGAACCATGTCGCGATATAGATCGCCACCGCGACGTTC
>JANPCO010000132.1:0-14332 GCA_031430995.1 Sphingomonadales bacterium
CACGAACATTGATGTCTCGTTCCGCAATAGCGTTAACGGGTTGCCATGAAGAGCGGCCAAAGCCTTGCACTTGCGCGCCAAACAGGCGAAGGCACACTCCATTATGACAGATGACCTCCGCAGCGCCGCCCTCTCCTCCAAAGCCTGGCCTTATGAGGAAGCGCGTCGGCTGCTGAAACGGGCGAACGGCGACAAGACGGTGGTGTTTGAATGCGGTTACGGCCCGTCTGGCTTGCCGCACATTGGCACGTTCAACGAAGTTTTGCGCACGACGATGGTGCAACATGCGTTTGAAGCCCTGTCTGACGTGCCGACGCGGTTGATTGAGTTTTCCGATGATATGGACGGGCTGCGCAAAGTTCCGGATAACGTTCCCAATCAGGCCATGCTGACTGAACATCTCGGCAAGCCCCTGTCGCGAATTCCCGATCCGTTTGGCACGCATGAGAGCTTTGCCGCGCATAATAATGCGATGCTGCGCGACTTTCTGGATCAGTTCGGCTTTTCATATGAGTTCATTTCCTCATCATCTCAGTATGAAAGTGGCGCGTTTGATGACGCGCTGAAGAACGTGCTGCGCCATTACCAAGGCATTATGGACATCATGCTGCCCACTCTGCGCAAGGAACGCGCGGCAACTTATTCGCCTGTACTGCCGATCAGCGAGAAAAGTGGCATCGTGCTGCAAGTGCCCATTGAAGTTGTGGATGCGGACGCGGGCCTGATCCGCTTTGATGATGGCGGCGATGTCGTCACTCAGTCAATCCTGGGCGGCAAAGCCAAGCTGCAATGGAAGGTCGATTGGGCGATGCGCTGGGTTGCGTTGGGTGTTGATTATGAAATGTACGGCAAAGACCTGACCGATAGCGGCGTGCAATCCGGCAAAATCGCGCAGGTTCTGGGCGGGCGAAAGCCAGAAGGGCTGATCTATGAAATGTTCCTCGATGAAAAGGGCGAGAAGATTTCGAAGAGCAAAGGCAATGGCCTCGCGCTTGAAGATTGGCTGAACTATGCGCCTCAGGAAAGCGTGGCTTTCTATGCCTACCGCGAACCCAAACGTGCCAAGCAGCTGCACATGGGGATAATCCCGGCGGCGGTGGACGAATATTTCAAATTTCGCGCCAGCTGGCATGATCAGCCGATTGACAAGCAACTCGGCAACCCCGTGCATCACATTCATAACGGGGATGTGCCTAACGATGCGCCGCCTGTGACCTTCGGGCTGCTGCTTAATCTGGCCGGAGTGCTAGGCGCCGGCGCGACCAAGGCGCAAGTCTGGGGCTATCTCGGCAATTATGTGACCGGCGCGACTGCAGAGGCCTATCCTGAACTTGACGCGATGATCGGATATGCGCTGGCCTATAACCGGGATGTCATTGCGCCAACGCTGGATCGGCGCAAGCCAGCTGGCCTCGAAATCGCGGCTCTTGCAAGGCTCGATACTGAACTTGCGGTCCTGCCCGCCGATGCCACGGCAGAGGATATTCAGAATATCGTTTACGCCATTGGCATGGACGGCGGTTTTGAAGCCTTACGAGATTGGTTCAAGGCGCTGTACGAAACACTCCTCGGGTCAAGCGCCGGCCCACGCATGGGCAGCTTCATTGAGCTTTACGGAGTCGAAAACACGCGGGCGTTGATTGCTGAGGCTTTGGACGCACGCTGAGCGATTTTAAGGGTGGTTGCAGACGTAGGAATTTAATTTGGCCGTCCGGTGGCCAATATGTTCTTAATCTGTTCTGACGGCTCGAAAAACCATGTTCCCGAGCCTCTTGAGACAGACTGGCAGAGGCCAGTCCTATTTCTGACCCGCAATCCACCCGTCGATCTTCGTCTCCAACACGGCAAGCGGAAGCGCGCCGGTGTTCAACACTTGATCGTGGAAGGCCCGAATATCAAACTTGGGGCCAAGCGCGACTTCTGCTTTCTTACGCAGCCGCTGGATAGTCAGCGCGCCGAGTTTATAGGCGAGTGCCTGGCTGGGGATCGCGATATAGCGTTCCACTTCGGCAGTGGCATCGGTGCGGCCCATATCGCTATTGGCCATCATATAGTCGATCGCTTTTTCGCGGGTCCAGCCCTTGGCATGAATGCCCGTATCAACCACAAGCCGCATGGCGCGGAGCATTTCATCGCTGAGCGTGCCAAAGCGCTGGTAGGGGTCTTTGTAAAAGCCCATTTCATAGCCCAGAGTCTCTGCATAAAGCGCCCAGCCTTCAACATAAGCAGTATTGCCGCCAAAGCGCATGAAATTGGGAAGTGCGGGGTTTTCCTGCGCAAGGCTGATCTGGAAATGATGCCCCGGCGCGCCTTCGTGCAAATAAAGCGTGGTCATCCCGGGGATGGTACGCGACGGCAAGTCATAGGCGTTGAAATAGAATATCCCGGGCCGCGTGCCATCTGGCGTGCCATTTTGATAAGAGCCGCCAGCCTCAAACTTTTCGCGAAATTCCTCATAGGGGCGGATTTCCAGCGGAGCCTTTGGCAGGACTGAAAAATACTGGCCAATCACAGCGTCGACTTGTTTGCCGATCTTGTAATAGCCGTCCGTCAATGCCTGCCGTGATGCCATTTTATATTTCGGATCAGCGCGGAGATGTTCGAAAAATTCAGGCAGCGTGCCTTTGAAGCCAACCTCAGTGCGTACACCTTCCATGCCCGTCAAAATGCGCTTCACTTCGCTGAGGCCAAGGTTGTGGATCGCGTCTGGCTCCATTTTAATGGTCGTCGTGCCTTCAATCAGTTCACGGTATAGTTTCGGGCCACCTTTCATATAGACCAGGCCAACACCTTCGCGTGCCTTGGCCAGATATTCATTCGCCAGGAAATCACGCACGAGTTTGTAAGATGGATAAAGGCCAGTCGTAATGGCAGTCCTATACTCTGCCGTAAGCCGCGCCTTGTCCGCACCGGAAAATTCCGCAGGCATCATCTTGATTGGGCCGTAGAAGGGAGAGTCCTCCACTGGCTGCTTCAACTGAGCGTCCATTTGTTCGATCATGTTGCGAACGGTCAGCTTAGTTTCAACAACGCCGCTTTTCATGCCAACGCGGAACTGAGCAATAGCCTTGTCCATTGCCACAATGAATTCGCGGTGGCGTTTCAGATTATTGTCATAATCCAAGACGGTCTTAAAGGGGGCCGCACTCTGCCCGCTGGCAAAGGTGGGGTAGAAACTGTGAAAACCAAAGAAATGGTTCAGCGGGCGCACAGCCGTTAGTTTCACGGTTGCGGGGCTATAGGTTTTGGCGCCCTGGTCTTGCTGCCATTTGAACACATCATACGCAATTTTGTCAGTCGCGGAAAGTTTGGTGCGGTCAATTTTGGCAAGCCGCGCGAGTTCTGCTGTCACTGCGCGGCGTTCGGCCTCGAAATAAGCGTCGCTGACGGTGTCGCCATATTGATCAGCAAACCGCATGTCGCCCCGGAAAATGGCGTTAAGTGGGTTGCGGCGCAGGCTATCTTCATCGCTATCGGCAAAAAGCTGTTTCAGTTTGGCACTGTCATTTTGGGCCATCTGAACCGCAGGTGGGGCAGCAGGTGGAGCAGCAACGGCAGGCAAACCGCCAAGCGCGGAAACGCCGGCGAAAAGGATGAGAGCAAAGCGCTTTAACATGTCAGGAAACTCTCAAAAATGCTGTGGCATCACAATTAGCGCGCAAACCCGCGAAGTCCAACCTGTTCGACGAAAGCCTGGCGTTGTTCGACGATCAGGGTCAGACCTGATGCAACCAGTTAAGGCACGTCCAGCCTTTGGCCGTAGCAAGATCCTTGAGTGGCTGATGTGCGTTGGTCGCAAATGCTTCATCGGCCCACTCAAGGCAGGGCGCATCTGAGATATGATCTGAATAAAAGCGGACATGGCATTGATAACGTTCAAATTTGTTGCAGATCATCCAGTCCTCAACCGTCACCAATTTTTCGGGGCCATAACAATTTTTGCCTGAGATTATGCTTTCGTAATGGCCGTCACTTCCCGTCTGCAACTCAGTCGCAATGACATCCAGCACGCCCAGCAGTTTGCCGATGGCCGCGACATAAAAGCCAAATGAAGCAGACGCAATCACGATCCGATATCCGTCCCGGCGGTCCGCCTCCATTTGCGCCAAGGCCGGTGCCAATATATTTGTGCGGAGAGTTTCGCGCGCAAAACTCTCCGCCATCTGCTGCAAATCGACGGCACGCGGATGGTGCCCCACCAGCAATCCTAGATTGCGTTCTTTCAAACGAGACCGTGAAACTATTCCCCCTAAGTATAACAGCGAATAGACCAGCATCGCCGGCAGCGTCATGATCCGGCTGGGGCGGTATTTTCGGATCGCATGGCCAATGAACGGGGGAAAGCTGGCCCGCCGGGTAATGGTTTTATCCAGATCATAAAATGCGATACGCTGCATCCCAATGGCTTAATCGCATAACGGCTTGCCGATAAAGCGGGAATCGATCATTGCTGTAAACAATGTTGGAAACCGCTGGTTTTGTTGAAGACGCGACGGGTGACGTTGCCACTCTCCGGTTCACGGGTCGGCTGACATTGGCGCGACTGGGGGATTTGCCCGACAGGCTCGCCATCCTCTCTCAACCTCCTGCAATCGTTGATCTTTCTGGCGTGGAACGGATCGACACCGTTGGCGCGTGGATTGTGCACAAACTGGCGCGTGATACGGGCGCAAAGGTGCAAGGGGCTTCGGCAGACGCTTTGCATCTCATTTCTCAAGTCGCGCAGTCTGGCCAGTTGGTCCAGATGCGGCCTGATCCGCTTAATCCCGTGCTCCGCATCCTCAGTGAGGTCGGCAATGCGGTTCATGAAGCCTTTGCAACTCTGCTAGGGCTGCTGTCATTCTTCGGCTCGATTCTGATCGCGCTTGGCAGTGTTATTCGCCATCCATCGCGCATCCGCATTGCCGCTGTTGTTCAGCGGTTTGAACTGGTGGGCGTCAAGGCGCTCGGCATCATCGGACTGATGAGTTTTCTGATCGGCATCGTGATTGCTCAGCAAGGCGCTGTGCAGCTTTCACAGTTTGGGGCGGAATCCCTCACTGTGAACTTGATCGGGCGGATCACGATGCGTGAGTTGGGTGTGTTGATGACAGCCATCATGGTGGCTGGGCGGTCAGGCTCTGCGTTCGCGGCCCAGATTGGCACGATGAAACTGACCGAGGAAATTGATGCCATGCGCACGATTGGCGTTTCGCCGGTTGAAGCGCTGGTTCTGCCCCGCCTGATCGCTGCTACGGTGATGATGCCGCTACTTGGCTTTTACGCCACACTGGTGGCCATTGCAGGCGGCGGGCTGTTTTGCTGGATTTCCCTTGAGATACAGCCAATCACATATCTGCAATTGCTGCGCGAAGTGATCCCGATGACGGATATCTACGTGGGCTTGGTCAAGGCGCCGGTGTTTGGCGCTATCATCGCGATGACGGGATGTTTTCAGGGGATGCAAGTTAGCGGTAATGCCGAAGAAGTTGGCCTGCGCACGACTGCGGCAGTCGTGCAGGCGATTTTCCTCGTGATTGTGCTTGATGCCTTTTTCGCGGTTTTCTTCACAGAAATCGGCTGGGTATGATGGATTTGCTGGACCCTATCGCGATCCGCATTCGCGGCATTTGCAACAGCTTTGGTGATCAAGTTGTTCATGACGGCGTTGACCTTGACGTGCGCAACGGCGAAATTCTGGGCGTCGTCGGTGGATCGGGAACAGGCAAATCCGTGCTGCTCCGCTCCATCATCGGCTTGAAAATACCGGACGCGGGCGAAGTCACTATTTTCGGCGAGTCCATGATCGGTAAAGAAGAAGACGAAGCGCTGGACATCCGCCGCCGCTGGGGTGTTCTGTTTCAGGGTGGCGCGCTTTTTTCAACGCTCACCGTGGCTGAAAATGTGCAAGTGCCGCTGCGGGAATATTATCCCAATCTCGACAAGCAGCTGCTTGATGAAATTGCAGCTTACAAAGTCGTGATGGCGGGCCTTGCCCCGGAAGCTGGGCCGAAATATCCGTCTGAACTTTCTGGTGGCATGCGCAAACGGGCCGGGCTGGCACGTGCACTGGCGCTTGATCCGATGCTGCTATTTCTTGATGAACCAACCGCCGGCCTAGACCCGATTGGCGCTGCGGCATTTGATGAACTGACCAAAAGTTTGCAAAAAACGCTTGGACTGACTGTTTTTCTGATCACGCATGACCTGGATACGCTTTACGCCATTTGTGATCGGATCGCCGTGCTGGCTGACAATAAAGTGATTGCGGTGGGAACGATTGACGAATTGCTGGCCATGGATCATCCGTGGATCCAGGAATATTTCAACGGGCCACGGGGGCGAGCGGCAACGGCGGCAGTTGAACGCAGCCATGAAATGAGGGCATGAAGCACATATGGAAACGCGGTCCAATCATATCCTAGTCGGCGCAGTGACGCTGTTCCTGCTAGCCGCTGTCATCGGTTTCATGGTCTGGATCGCGCGGATCGGGAACACGGACCGCAAGGAATATGATATTTTCTTCAAACAATCCGTTGAAGGCCTTTCAAAGGGCGGTCTGGTGACATTTGCCGGGGTTCCATCTGGTGAAGTCAAAGAAATTGAGCTGTGGAAAGACCCCGGGTTTGTTCGCGTTCGCATTTCGGTGAAGAAGCAGACGCCCATTCTGCAAGGCACGACGGCCAGTTTGCAGGGCAGCTTTACGGGACCATCCTCGTTGCTGCTTGACGGGGCCGTGAACGGCGCACCCCCGATCACTGAGGAAGGCCCTAACGGACGCCCTGTCATACCGACGAAACGCGCAGGTTTAGGCGCGCTGCTCAACAGTGCCCCGCAATTGCTGGAACGATTGGCAACTTTGTCTGAACGGATGACAGAGTTGCTCAATGACAAAAACCAGAAGGCGTTTGGCAACATCCTGGCCAATGTGGACAGTCTGAGTGGCGATCTGGCGCGCAGTGGCCCTGATGTGCGCGCGACAATTGCTGAAACGCGGATGACAATGAAACAGGCCGCAACAGCTGTGGATGAGATTGGCAAACTCGCGGCATCCACCAACACACTGATCACTGAAGACGGCAAGCCAATGATCGCAGACCTGCGCGCCACAGTGGCTCAGGCGCAGAAAAGCCTGACAACACTTGATGCGGCAATCGGTGATGCGCGGCCCGGCATTCAGGCGTTTAGCACGCAGACGATACCTGAGGTTGGCCAGCTGGTTCGGGATTTGCGCACAATGTCAGAATCGCTGGGTTCTGTTGCGAAGAAACTGGATCAGGGCGGGGCCAGCGCCATTCTTGGTTCGCCACCACTGCCAGATTATAAGCCGGGGAGGACAGACAAGTGAGTAAATGGACCATCGGAGTACTGATCGCCGCTCAACTCACTTTAGCCGCCTGCGTCAATCTGGGCGGGGGCAAGCCGCCGGTTCTGTTGCTCACGCTTTCTTCAAACGCGACCATCGCCGCCAATGATGTGCGCAGCGCAAAGGCAGGCGAACCCATCACTATTGAAGTGCCTGGCGTGCCCATGGCCATTGCAAACACCCGCGTTGCGGTCTCTGACGGTCCAGTGGCAATTGCCTATGTGAAGGATGCTGTGTGGGTGGAACCGCCCGCGCGGCTGTTCCAGCGGATTCTTTCTGAGACCATTGCGGCAAAGACAGACAAAGTCGTGCTGGACGCGCGGCAATTTGCGGTTGACCCGGGTATCAAGCTCAGCGGGCAATTGAAAAGCTTTGGCATCGACGCGCAGGCCAGCCAAGCCGTGATCATTTATGATGCTGTGATAACGCGTGACCGGGGCAAAAGCGTGAACACCAAACGGTTTGAGGCGCGCCGACCAGTGGCATCTGTGACAGCGACAACAGCTGGCACGGCCCTGAATGCAGCGGCCAACCAAATTGCTGGTGAAGTCGCGGCTTGGGTCTCGGGCGGGTAGAACGACATTCTGACTGTTGGAGAGAAATCATGAAGCGCATCCAAATGTTCGCGGTGTTCCTCCTCCTCACCCCCCTTTCCGCGTTGGCCAGCGAAGCCACCCCAGCAACACAGGCTGCCAACGCCGCTTTCTCCCAAACCCTCCCCTGGACAGACAAAAGCGAAGAGGAACTGGCCACGAAAGGCTTTGTGGCGACGCGTGAAGACCCGCTGATCCGCACCGCCGACGGCAAAGTCGTGATGGACCTTTCCGCTTATGATTTTGCAAAGGGCGACGCACCGCCGACGGTAAACCCCAGCCTTTGGCGGCACATGGGATTGCTCCGCCAGCACGGGCTGTTCAAAGTCGCGCCAAAAATCTGGCAAGTTCGCGGTTTTGACATTTCCGTGATGAGCATCATCGAAACCCGATCAGGCTTTGTCATCGTCGACCCGCTCACGTCCAAAGAAGCTGCAGCCGCAGCTATGGAGCTTGTGCGCAAACATATCGGCAACCGCCCAGTGAAAGCCGTTATCTACACCCATAGCCACGCCGATCATTTTGGCGGCGTCAAAGGCGTGGTGGGCGAAGCTGACGTGCAGTCTGGCAAAGTGCAGATCATCGCGCCGTCGGGTTTCATGGACCATGCCGTCAGCGAAAACCTGACCGCTGGCCCGGCGATGAGCAGACGGGCGGCCTATCAGTTCGGCACCACATTGCCACGCGGGCCGCTGGGCCAGATGGGCGCTGGCATCGGCACTGTGACCTCTAGCGGCACACTCACGCTGATCCCGCCGACCAAAACGATTGAGCGTACTGGCGAAATCCTGATCGTTGACGGGCTGCGGCTCGAATTCCAGGTGACCCCTGGCACAGAAGCGCCTGCGGAAATGAACTTCTTCCTGCCTGATCTCGGCGCGCTCTGCCTTGCGGAAAATGCCAATGTCACCATGCATAATATATTGCCGCCGCGCGGCGCGCTGGTGCGCGATAGCAAGGCTTGGGCTGGATATCTGACCGAATCGAGGCGGCTTTACGGGCCAAAAACAACCGTTCTGTTTACGTCCCACGGCTGGCCGCGTTGGGGCAATGGCGAAATCAACGCGTATATCGGCCTGCACCGCGACGCTTACAAATATCTCCATGATCAATCCGTGCGGCTTATGAACCAAGGCCTGACCGGAGAGGAAATAGCTGAGCGGATTGCCCTGCCAGATGTCCTTGCCAGCAAATGGTATAACCGGGGCTATTACGGCACGATGCGCCACAATGCGAAGGCCGTCTATCAACGCTATCTTGGCTGGTATGATGCCAACCCAGCCAATCTGAACGGATGGCCACCAGAGGAGGCAGGCGCAAAATATGTCGCGGCCATGGGCGGACTTGAAGCGGCGTTCAAAATCGCACAGACCGCGTTTGACAACGGTGATTACCGCTGGTCAGCCGAAGTCGCCAGCCGGATCGTCTTCGCGAACAAAGATGATGGCCCCGCGCGTGAGCTGCTCGCCAAATCGTTCGAACAAATGGGCTATCAGGCCGAAGGCAGCCTCTGGCGCAACATGTATCTCACTGGGGCGAAGGAAGCACGCGCCGCTCCCTCTGCCCCAAGCGGAACCACTTTTGCCGCCGATATGATTTCGTCGATTGGGAGCAGCGACTTGTTTGAATTGCTTGCCATTCGCGTAGACCCAGCCAAGGCGCTGGGAAAGGCAGCGGCCGTTGCTTTCGTATTCCCGGAACGCAAAGAACGCTTCCTCATCACGCTGCGCAACTCCGTGTTGGTTCAGGAGGCAGAATCCACCAGCGCCGCCGACGCCACGGTCACCATGCCGCGCACCGCCATGCTTGCGATGCTGTTTGCAGGAAAATCTCCCGCAGCGTTAATGAAGGACGGCACCCTGAAAGTTGAGGGCAATCCCGCAGCGCTCGTTACTTTGCTGTCCAGCCTCGAGGCGGCGGGTGCGCAAGTGCCGTTTGCTATCGTCACGCCTTGATCGCATCACGCTAAGGACTATGCACAGGCGATGACACTCACTGGCCCCACATCGAACACCTTCACATCCCAGCGGCTGAAGCTCCATTATGTTGATTGGGGAAACCCGGACGCGCCACCACTGCTGCTAGTCCACGGCGGGCGCGATCACGGGCGCAGCTGGGATTGGGTGGCAGAGGAATTGCGGCACGATTGGCACATCATTGCGCCTGATCTGCGCGGTCACGGCGATAGCGCTTGGTCGCCCGATGGTAATTATGACATGCCAGCTTTTGTTTATGATCTCGCGCAGTTGGTGCACCAATTGAATCTCGCGCCCGTCACGATTGTATCGCATTCGCTGGGCGGCAATATTTCCACGCGCTATACGGGGCTCTATCCTGAAAATGTGCGCAAATTGGTGGCCATTGAAGGCCTTGGCCCCTCCCCCAAAATCATGGAGGCCCGCGACGCCAAAGGCATTCACACCCGGTTTCGCGGCTGGATTGATGACAAACGCAAAGCTGCTGGCCGCATCCCCAAACGCTACCCCACGCTTGATGCGGCGCTCGAACGGATGAAAGCGGAAAACACCTACCTGACCGACGAACAAGCCCGCCACCTTACCGTCCACGGCATCAGCCGTAACGAAGATGGTACATGGACTTGGAAATTCGACAATTACCTCAACATCTGGCCCGTATTCGATATTCCGCACGCCGACATCCTGGCGCTATGGGAAGCCATCACTTGCCCCGTGCTGATGCTGTACGGTGCTGACAGCTGGGCCTCTAACCCGGAAACGGACGGCCGCATCAAGCATTTCGGCACAGCCCGCGTGGTCGAGTTTGAAAATGCGGGGCACTGGCTGCACCACGACCAGTTTGACCGGTTTATGGCCGAACTGCGGGCGTTTTTGTGAGGGCGGCGCGTGCTAGTACCAACGACGGCTAAATGACTTATGATTGCTTCGTCATTGCGCTCTAGCCTAAGCGCCCTCAGGGCAGTCGAAGAACCCACGATGACCTATGATTCGGCTTAGAGCATGATGACTTTAATTTGATCCGCTCATCCTGAAGAGGGACTGAGCTTGTCGAAGGCTCGTCTCGAAGGACGGTTGGTGGTTCGAGACGGATCTTCGACAAGCTCAGTCCCTCCTCACCATGAGCGGATTGGGTCCGTCTAAAGTCATCACGCTCTAAAATCATCTCGCTCTCACTTCCCCAACCAAAAAAGGCCCGCCGGGGGATGGCGGGCCTTTCGGGTGCTTGAGGCGTGATGCGAGTCAAACCTCGCCATCTGCCCCGGATTCGGAATTGGATTCAGGATTGGTCATTAGAGCATCACTGACTTCTTCAGTTTTGCCCCGGATCGCTGCTTCAATACGAAGCGCTGTTTCTGGATTTTCCTTCAGGAACGTTTTGGAATTTTCGCGGCCCTGGCCCAAGCGGACTGAGTCGTATGAAAACCACGCGCCTGATTTTTCGACGATATTGGCTTTCACACCCAGATCAAGAATTTCTCCGGTTTTGGAAATGCCTTCGCCGTACATGATGTCAAATTCGACCTGACGGAACGGCGGCGCGACTTTATTTTTCACCACCTTCACGCGCGTTGCATTGCCGACGATTTCTTCACGGTCCTTGATCTGGCCAGTTCGGCGAATGTCGAGGCGGACAGACGCGTAAAATTTTAGCGCATTGCCGCCTGTCGTTGTTTCAGGTGACCCATACATAACGCCGATTTTCATGCGGATCTGGTTGATAAAAATCACAACGCAGTTGGAGCGGCTGATCGATCCTGTGATCTTGCGCAGCGCCTGGCTCATCAACCGCGCTTGCAAGCCCACATGCGTATCACCCATTTCGCCTTCGATTTCAGCGCGCGGCACCAAAGCTGCAACGGAATCGATCACAAGAACATCAATGGCATTGGACCGCACCAGCGTATCGGTAATTTCCAGCGCCTGTTCGCCTGTGTCAGGTTGCGACACGATCAATTCATCAATGTTGACCCCCAGTTTCTTGGCATAGACGGGATCAAGTGCATGTTCAGCGTCCACAAAGGCCGCTGTGCCACCCATCTTTTGCGCCTCTGCAATCACGTGCAGCGCCAGTGTCGTCTTGCCAGAGCTTTCCGGCCCGAAAATTTCCACAACGCGCCCTTTGGGAAGGCCGCCAATGCCAAGCGCAATATCAAGACCAAGCGAACCCGTCGATATCGCTTCAATCTGCATCGCTTCGCGCTGGCCCAGCTTCATCGCTGAGCCCTTACCGAAGGCCCGGTCGATCTGCGCGAGGGCCGCTTCTAATGCTTTTTGCCTGTCTGTGTTCACAACGCTTTTCCCTGAATCGATGAGTTTAAGTTGCGCTGTCATGACTGTTCCCCTTCGTTCGTGCAAGTCGCTCACACAGTGGCATGAATCAGTATGTAGCGGCTTTGTTCCGCCGGAACAAGAGGTAAACGAAAGTTATTCTGTTTTTGTTCTTTTGGGCTGTTCGCCGCTCATTTCTGCGACATTACAGTCCTCACTGCTTCGGAAAGCTGCTGAACCGAAAAGGGCTTGGGCAAAAATGCCATCCGGTTGAGGTCAATTGTCCGGCGCAATTGCTCCTCGGCATAGCCTGACATGAAGAGAATCGGCATAGCCGGAAAAAGCCGACGCGCCTGCCGCACCATTGTGGGACCATCCATGACTGGCATCATGACGTCGGACACGACCAGATCAATGTCATCGCGCGTCGTCAACATCTCCAGCGCCTCTTCGCCGTTGGTGGCAGTGAGCACAGTGTAACCATTGCGGGTGAGCGCCCGTTCCGCCACGGCGCGGACCATATCTTCATCTTCAACCAGCAGGATGATGCCTGTGCCCCACGTTTCGGCGGGCTTTTCCTTTTCCAGTCGCGGTGCCGTAACAGTGCTGGCTTCGGCTTCATGCACCGGCAAATAAATGACGAACGTAGTGCCTTTGCCGATCAGTGAGTCCGCAAAGATGAAGCCGCCGGATTGCTTCACGATGCCGTAAACAGTCGAAAGACCAAGCCCTGTCCCCTTACCCACGTCTTTGGTGGTGAAGAACGGCTCAAAGATTTTCGTAAGCAATTCTGGCGCAATACCGCTGCCGGTATCAGCCACAGAAACTGCGCTATAATCGGCAATCGGCAGGATGTCGCTGCCCAGCTTACGCACATCAGTGCGGCTGACGGCATAGGTCTGGATCGTAAGCGTCCCGCCGCGCGGCATAGCGTCACGGGCGTTAACAGCCAAGTTGACAATCACTTGTTCCAACTGGCCCGGGTCCGCGCGCACCGGCCCCAGATTACGACCATGTTTGACGTCAAGCGTCACGGTTTCGCCAAGCACGCGTTTGAGCAGGATGGAAATTTCAGACACGACGTCCGGCAATTGCAGGATCTGAGGTTTGAGTGTCTGTTGCCGTGAAAATGCCAGCAATTGCCGCGTGAGCGCCGCTGCACGGTTGCTGTTATTCTTGATCTGCAAAATATCATCATAATCGCTGTCGCCGGGCGTGTGGCGCATCAACATCAAGTCACAGTGGCCAAGAATACCAGTCAATATGTTATTGAAATCATGGGCAACTCCGCCCGCCAACTGGCCGATGGCCTGCATTTTTGAAGCTTGCGCAATCTGGCGCTTGAGCTTTGATTCTTCGCTATTATCCTTGAGGCTGAGGAGAACGGCAGCTTCCCCCAATCCGCGCAAGCCCGCGATGGAAAGCGGCACCGGCTCTTCAGACAAGTTGCGCAACCGGATGGCAATATCCCCGCTCAGCGCCTGTCCGCTGGCAAACCGGCGCACGGTATCGGCAACGGCGGCTTTATCTTCCTTCACCACCAGATCACCGGGATAAATGGGCTTAGACCCCGCAACGACGCCTGCTGCGCGCGCGAAAGCTTCGTTCAGGAACAGGAACCGACCATCGCGGTCTGCGAGTGCGAGACCAAGCGGCAAAGCAGCGAGCAAGCCCTGTACTTGCGTGACAATCGAGGAGTCCCCGCCACTGACGGCATTCTGATCATCCAGCAGCAGAATGAGGGTCGGGCTGGTCGGCACATCTTGTTCAAGTGGAATTTGAAGCAAGCGCAATGGTGTGCTGGATGTACCTTCGCGGCTGAAACGGATGGCCCCGTGACGATCAGTTTCAAGCAGAGTCACAAAATCGCGGCCCTGCACAGGGCTTTCCATCCGCCCCGTCGCACGCACCGTAAAAGCGACGCTGGCTGAGGTGATTTTTCCATCTGCACTGATGAGGACAGCCATCATCCCGGCCTCCCCCATGCGTGTGCCAGGCGGGCCTTCGATCAGGCGTTTGGCCTCAACGGCAAGGTCCACACCGTGGGTGGCGCGGAACCGCCATACGAGATGATCATCCATCCGCCCGCTGCGTGTGACCTCCGCGTCAAAAGTCAGCAAGTCACGTTTCAGGCCGCGAACACCGCC
>JANPCO010000133.1:0-2765 GCA_031430995.1 Sphingomonadales bacterium
CAATAATACTCAGAAGAGTGAGCAGCTGGCTTTTGTGAACCACTGCCGCTCATGATACTTTCTGCTTTTGATGAATTTTCAAAAGGAATGTTCGCGGGTCTCGTTGCAGCCCGGGTTTTCGAGTGAATGATGAGAGCAAAGATTGTTTGGACGCTACCTCAAATCCTCTCGTCTTACTTTCACTTCACAAGGCGCTTGATTGATCGTTTTGTGGTATCTGTCGCACGGACTGCAATGCGAAAACTGCTTGCGAAGTGCAGGTCTGCGCAAACTGACAGTAGGCGCAGGTGCACGTTTGCGCAAACTGACAGTATGCGCAGTGCGCGTTTGCGCAGACGTGCACCATAACAGTTATTTTTCTGCAATCTTGTGTTTGCAAACGGGGCACGATCCATTCGTGCGCAACCACTTATCGGCACAGTATTGATGAAAGCCGTGCCAACAGGGAAGGGTCTTGCGCCGATCGCCCGCCTCGAAATTTTCGAGGCAAATGTGGCACTGCCGATAATCACCTTGCGGAAGTTCTCGATCAGGATCTGCTAGCGTCACGACCGGAAGCCGGCGAATATCGCATTCTCTCGCACCCAAATTATCAGATCCATCACCATAGGCGGCAAGCAATTGCTCATAGGACATGTGGTCAATGTTTCGATGATTCCGGCGCCGCGATGTTGAATTCAGTTGGGCCGACATAGACTGCAATTGCGAGTTCATCTGCAAATTCATCAGGTCAATCATGACATCACCACCATCAACGAAGCCATCAAAAATGGCTCGTGGGCGACGAGTTTCTAGATGCTGAGCTACATGCACGGCTGCATTCTGACGAGGATCATTCCCTGGTGGTGTCGTCACTCCTGGGCGAGTTGCTTGAACAATGCGACGTCGAGGTTGATGCGGAGCTACATGCGCGGCTACAGGCGCGGCTGCAGTCTGACGAGGATCATGGCCTGGTGATGTCGTCGCTCGTTGGCGAGTTGCTAGAACAAAGCGATGTCGACGTTGTTGCTGAGATTCAGGCGCGGTTGCAGTCTGACGAGGATGATGGCCTGGTGGTGTCGTCACTCCTCCTGGGTGAGTTGCAACAACAATGCGACGGCGAGATTGTTGGTAGGGATTCTGGATGCTGCTGTGCGCGGAGGCGTCTAGTTCGCATTCTTCAGGTTGCTGCTGCTGCTGCTGCAATGTTGGATGCTGTTGCTCCAGTGCGGTGAGGCGCCTTCCCGACGCTGCAGCCTGAATTTGCGAGTCCATGTACTGCAAGACAGAATCGTCCAGGAAGGCATCATGGACTGGAGCTGGTGGTGACGACGCTTGGGGGCGCGTTGCTCGCACAATGCGACGACGATGTTGATGCTGCTGAGCTGCCTGCGCGGCTGAAGCCTGATGATCAGGCTGAAGTGGTCCAGGTAGTTGTGGGTGTACAGCAGCTGCTGCTGCTGTTGCTGCTGCTCGACGGCGAGGTTCGTAGGGATTCTGGATGCCTCCGTGCTGCTGCTGCTGATGTTGAGTGCGACGTTGTTGTTGCCGCTGCTGCTGTCCAAAGTTCCCTTGAAGGACGGCGCCGGACACTGCTCCTGATACGGCGCCTGTCACGGCACTCGCAGCGACAGGTTGTCCCCGCAGATAGGCTCCCGTCGCGCCCAAGACGCCACCGAGCAAGGCGCCTCCCGAAAGAAAGCCGAGCGTTGCATTCGATGATGGTGATGATGATGATGATGGCGGCTGTAATGTGTGTTTAGGATCAGCAGAAGTCACAACAGGGGCTTCTGATGGTGACACATAATACTCACTATTGTTACCGTCAGCTGTGGCCCGTTCCGAGGAACAGGCGCCGCAGTGGGACTGCCACTGCGCATTGTGCAGCGTGCAACGGGGACAGGACCATTTCTGGTTGTCGTCGTTGGGAGATGATGATGCTGCTGCTGTGGGATTGAAATAAGATGCTGGTACTGCGGTGGTGGCGGAGGATGCTCCCACTCCTGCCATTGCGATATTCGTCGTAGTATCATTAGCAACGTTGTCGTTGTCGTCATCATCATCCTCGAGGAGATCAATGACATTGTCGTCGTCATCGTCGTCTCCTGCTGTTAACGATGACGTGAGGTCGACCATCGTCTGTCGAGCCGGCATTTTGCGATCATCATCATCATCATCATCGGTATCAGTATCGGTATCAGTATGAGCAGCCATGACTCTACTATGAGCAGCAGCCACGGCATGAGCAACAGTTGCTCTCCAGCTGCTGGAGGAGGATAACCCCGGAGACTCGACTCGCCCTGAAGTATCAGCTGCAGCAGTAGCACGACTCACTGGTTGCGTCGTTGTCGTCATCGTCATTGCTGCACTGTACATATTTGTTGTTGGAAGCTCGAGGGCCCAATCCATGTCATCACAATCGTCGTCGTCGTCATCGTCGTCTGTGGAGGCCGTCACGGACGCCACAGTAGTAGTAGTAGTAGTAGTAGTAGTAGTGCGAGCTGCAGACGGAGCTGCAACATTATCATCGTAGCTCGACACTGACAAACCACCACTCGTATGAGTAGTAGTAGCAGTAGGATCAGTAGTAACGCCGCGACACGCATGCAGCGCTTGATGAAGTGGTAGGTTCATGGTGGGGACAAAGCATCCGCAATTATCACAAAGGACCAATTCTGCTGCTGCTGCTGCTGCTGCTGCTGCTGCTGCTGCTGCTGCTGCTGCTGCTGCTGCTGCTGCTGCTGCTGCTGCTGCTGCTGCTGCTGCTGCTGTTGCGTCGATATTAT
>JANPCO010000134.1:0-2090 GCA_031430995.1 Sphingomonadales bacterium
ACTCCCCCACCGGCGGCATATTGTGCCCCAGCAAGCGCAGAACGTCCGCCGCGCATTCGACGATATTGCTGCCGGGGCCGTAGATGCCTACTACGCCTGCTGATCTCAGAAACTCGTAATCCTGCGGGGGGATCACGCCGCCTGCGAAGACTTTGATGTCGCTACGGCCTGCCTCCCGCAGCAGCCGGATCAATTCGGGGATCAACGTTTTATGGCCTGCTGCCAATGATGAGGCACCAATGGCATCGACTTCACGTTCGAGGGCCACGGCCAATGTTTCTTCCGGCGTTTGAAACAATGATCCTGAGATTGCGTCAAAGCCCATATCGCCGAATGCACTGGCGACCACATTCGCGCCCCGATCATGCCCATCCTGCCCCATTTTGGCGACTAGCACGCGGGGCCGGTGCCCCAAGCGCCGAGCGACACTTTCGACGCCTTCCACGACCAAAGCATAGCGCGCGTCATCAGCATAGGCTTTGCCGTATATTCCTTTCACTGGCACGGGTGTGGTTGTGTAACGACCAAACACTGCTTCCATCGCATCGGAAATTTCGCCGAGCGATGCGCGAGTGCGGGCAGCATCCACAGCAAGCGCCAGAAGGTTGTCACCACCCTTCGCCCCTGCGGTCAGCGCCTTCAAAGCAAGCTGACAGGCCACCTCGTCCCGCGCCGATCGCGTCGCCTTCAGCCGTGCGATTTGACTTTCGCGCACTTTGTCATTGTCGATGCTCATGAAATCAATCGGAGTGACGTCAGTGGGCTGATATTTGTTGACCCCGACGATCACATCTTCTGCCTTATCTATCCGCGCCTGACGCGCTGCAGCGGCTTCCTCAATCAACTGCTTGGGCCAGCCTGCAGCCACCGCGCTGGTCATGCCGCCAACCGCATCGACGGCACGGATCAATTCCCACGCCTGATCAACCAATTCTGACGTCAAGGCCTCAACATAATAGCTGCCGCCCAGCGGGTCGACGACCTTTGTTATGCCGCTTTCCTCCGCCAGGACGATCTGGGTATTGCGGGCAATGCGAGCAGAAAATTCTGTTGGCAAAGCAATGGCTTCGTCCAAGGCGTTGGTATGAAGTGACTGCGTGCCGCCCAGTGTCGCGGCCATGGCCTCCACTGTGGTGCGGATGACATTGTTATACGGGTCCGCTTCTTGCAAACTCACGCCCGATGTTTGGCAGTGAGTGCGCAGCATCTTCGACCGCTCATCCTTAGCGCCCAGCCCGTCCATCACGCGGTGCCACAGCGTGCGCGCTGCGCGGAGCTTGGCGACCTCCATGAAGAAATTCATGCCGATGCCGAAAAAGAAACTCAACCTACCAGCAAATGCATCAATATCGAGCCCTGATGCCATCGCGCGCTGCACATATTCCTTGCCGTCTGCGATGGTAAAGGCCAGTTCCTGCACTGCCGTCGCCCCGGCCTCATGCATGTGATAGCCTGAAATCGAAATACTGTTGAATTTCGGCATGTTAGCTGACGTATAAGCAATGATGTCTGAAATGATCCGCATCGATGGTTCGGGCGGATAGATATAGGTGTTGCGGACCATGAATTCCTTCAGGATATCGTTCTGGATCGTGCCATCAAGCAGCGCGACTGGAACCCCCTGCTCCTCACCTGCAACAATGAAGAAGGCCAGGATGGGGATCACGGCGCCGTTCATCGTCATCGACACGCTCATTTGATCGAGCGGAATCCCGTCAAACAGAATTTTCATATCCTCGACAGAGTCAATCGCAACGCCTGCTTTCCCGACATCACCGACAACGCGCGGGTGATCGCTGTCATAGCCCCGGTGCGTGGCAAGATCGAAGGCGACACTTAGGCCTTTTTGTCCAGCGGCCAGGTTACGGCGGTAAAAAGCATTAGATTCTTCCGCCGTCGAAAAGCCCGCATATTGGCGGATCGTCCAGGGCCGCCCTGCATACATGCTTGCCCGCACTCCGCGCGTGAAGGGCGCAAAGCCGGGCAGGCCGGGATCAGTCTCAACATCGTCTGCCGTGTAAAGCGGCTTAATGGCAAAGCCTTCTGGCGTATCCCAGGTCAGATCCTTGCCTTTGACCTCTTTTGCCGCA
>JANPCO010000135.1:0-27306 GCA_031430995.1 Sphingomonadales bacterium
TAATGCTGGCGAAACCAGCCGCGCACATCCTCCATGCTCGCCGCGTCAAGGTCTGCCATGGAACCGATTGTGGAATGACCGTAGGGATGCCCCTCAGGCACCAGCGCTTTGATCTGCGCATATTCCACCAGACCAAAGGGCTGCGTGTCGCCCTGACGTTTTTCATTTTGCACAACGCCGCGCTGATTATCGAGCTTGTCCTGAGTGACCGCGCCGAGGAGATAGCCCATCCTGTCGCTTTCCAGCCACAATGTCTTTTCCAGTGCGGCTTTGGGCACGGTCTGGAAATAATTGGTGCGGTCAAACCAAGTCGTACCGTTAAAATCTGTTGCCCCCATGGTTTGCAACGGTTCAAAAAAATCGCCGGGGGAATTTTCTGAACCGTTAAACATCAAATGTTCAAATAGATGCGCAAAGCCGGTTTTGCCTGCGGGTTCATGCTTGGACCCGACGTCATACCAGACTGAAACGGCCACAATTGGCGCTTTGCGGTCTGTGTGGACAATGACACGCAAGCCGTTTTTCAACACGAATTGCTGATGCGGAATGTTCACTTGCTTCACCAGCGACGCGACGGGCGCGGGGTCAGCAGCAATGGCTGGGGCGACAAGGCAAGTGGCGGCCATCAAGGCAGCGGAGAACAGCAAACGCATTTTTCTTCCTCTTCTATCATTTGGTGATGGGGCGTTAGCAGACGTTGGCGCCTGCGCGAAGGCCGTTGGTCGAATGGGGCTGCATTTTGGCGGGGTAGGGGGAGGGGGGGTGTTCAAGAGCCGCCCACGGGTTCCCCTTCCCTGAGCTTGTCGATGGGCCGTTCTTTCGGAAACCACCGACAGTCAGGAAGAACGGCCCTTCGACAAGCTCAGGGAAGGGTTTTGGCCCACCCCCCTCAAAACCAATCCGGAATTTTATCCCCCGCAATTAGCGTTTCCAGCGCCAGCCGTTTGCGCACCACGGCCCAGCGGTTGCCGGATACCATGACTTCTGGCGTCAGGGCCCGGCTGTTATAGGTGCTGGCCATCGTTGCGGCATAGGCCCCGGCACTGGCGAAGATGACGAGATCATCCTCAACCACCAGATTCATGTCCCGGCCACTGGCAAATGTATCGCCGCTTTCGCAGACCGGCCCGACGACTGTGGCGACCATCTGTTCGCCCGTGGGCACAACCGCGCGGATATCGTGCCATGCGTCATACAGGCTGGGGCGCAGCAGATCGTTCATCGCCGCGTCTACGATCACGAACGGCGCGTTGGTGACGCTTGGTTTGACGCGGATAACGCGTGACAGCAGCACGCCAGCATTGGCGATGATCAGACGTCCGGGTTCAAACGCTAAATGCACATTCCAGTCTGCCGTCACGCGCCGCACCATCGCGCCGTAATCAGCCGGGCTGGGGGGCAGGGGCAGGGAGGGGTCATAAGGCACACCCAGCCCGCCGCCTAAGTCAGCATGGGTGATATCATGGCCATCAGCGCGCAGATCAGCGATCAGGGCACCAAGTTTGACAAACGCAGCTTCTAGCGGGGCCAGATCCGTCAACTGGCTGCCAATATGCACGGCCACTCCGCGCACGTTAAGCCCTGGCAGACGTGCTGCCATGGCGAACGCGTCACGCGCCCGGTCATAAGCGATGCCGAATTTATTCTCAGCGCTACCAGTAGAGATTTTGGCGTGCGTGCCTGCAATGACGTTGGGGTTGATGCGGAAGGACACTGTCGCGCTCATTGCCTTGGCGCTAACCACGCGGGAAAGCGTTGCCGCTTCTGGTTCTGATTCCACATTATACTGCCCGATGCCCAGATCAAGCGCTTCAGCCATTTCGGCTGCGGTTTTACCCACACCGGAAAAGATGATTTTGTCCGGCGATATACCTGCCGCCAAAGCGCGCTTGATTTCGCCAATCGAAACAGTGTCCGCGCCTAGGCCCAGCTTTGCCATGGTGGCTAAAACGGCTGCGTTGGGATTGGCTTTGACGGCAAAGGCTACTAGTGGATCGCTTAACCCGCACCCTGATACTGCTTCGGCAAACACCCGCGCGTGGCGTTCGATCGTGGCTTGCGAATAGATGTAGACGGGCGTTCCGACCGCGCTGGCAATAGCACTCAACGCCACATCTTCGGCGTGCAGAGCGCCGTTCTTAAGGTCAAAATGATCCATGGGAATTTCAATCAGGCAGGGGGAAGGTCAAACTTATCTTCGCGGCGCTCTTCTGAACGTTTCAACTGTTCATCGCTGCGTTTGGGCCGGGCCTGCATGTCAGGCTCCATCAACTGTTCTGTCGTCGGCACGGTGCTTGCCGTTTCCGGTTTTACGGGCATCACGTTTCCAGCTTGTGGCGATAAGTTCGTCCTCGCGCCGCAAGCGCAAAGGGCAAGCGCCAAGACCGCAAGTGCAAAGAGCTTCTTCATCAGATCAGTCCCAACGCGGCTTTCGCCTTTGATATTTGAAGCCTTACTTGATCCGGTGCGGTTCCACCAGTGCTGGTGCGGCTAGCAACGGAGGCTTGCACAGTCAGCACGGAATAGACGCCATCCGTGATCCGCGCATCAATGGCCTGCAAATCTGCAATCGGCACAGCAGCCAGAGCAATGCCGCGCTCTTCGGCCAGCTTTACTGATCTGCCAGTGATATGGTGCGCTTCGCGGAACGGCACGGCAGCTTCACGGACCAGCCAGTCGGCCAGATCAGTCGCGGTGGCAAAGCCGCTTTCGGCGAGCGCCAGCATGCGGTCCGTTCGAAATTGAACGCTCTCGATCATCCCAGTCATGGCGGCAATGGACAGCGCCAGCAGATCATGTGCCTCAAACACTGGCGGCTTGTCATTCTGCATATCTTTTGAATAAGCCAGCGGCAGCCCCTTCATCGTGACCATCAGTGACGTCAGGCAGCCCATGATCCGCCCGCTATGGCCGCGCACCAGTTCGGCTGCATCCGGGTTGCGCTTTTGCGGCATGATCGAACTGCCCGTTGACCACGCATCACTCAGCGCAACAAAGCCAAAAGGCTGGGATGCCCAAAGGATCATTTCCTCTGCCAATCGCGAAAGATGCAAAGCGCACTGGGTCGCTGCACTCAAATACTCAATCGCAAAGTCTCGGTCCGACACGGCGTCCAGCGAATTGGTCGTCGGTCCGTCAAAACCGAGCGCTGCTGCTGTCATGTCCCGGTCCACTGGAAAGCCCGTGCCCGCAAGTGCGGCACTGCCAAGGGGGCAAAGGTTTAGCCGCTTACGGGCATCTGCAAACCGCCCGCGGTCGCGCGCCAGCATATCGTGATAAGCCATTAGGTGATGGCCGAGCGTAACTGGTTGCGCGCTTTGCAAGTGAGTGAAGCCGGGCATGATCGCCTCTGCATGTTCTTCTGCGCGCGCCACCAGAGCGGATTGCAGCGCCTTCAGCCCGTCCTGCACCGCGTCAATGGCATCGCGCACCCATAGCTTGAAATCTGTGGCCACTTGATCATTGCGAGAGCGCGCTGTGTGCAGCCGCCCGGCCACTGGGCCAATCAGTTCAGCCAACCGCGCCTCAGTGGCCATGTGAATATCTTCCAGCGCCAAGTCAGTCGGCGGGCCGTTCGCGGCATATTCAGCGGCAATCTGGTTCAGCCCGGCATCAATTTTCGACGCGTCTGCGGCGTTTACAATCCCTTGTTTGGCCAGCATCGCGATATGGGCTTTACTGCCTGCGATATCTTGTTGCCACATCCGCTTGTCGAATGGCAGACTTGCATTTATCTCACGCATCACTGCGGTTGGTCCTTCGGCAAATCGACCGCCCCACATTTGATTGGAATTTGACGTGCGATTGGTAATGGCCCCGCTCCTTGGGATGATGGTTCTGGTCTCTGGCTGCGATAAGCAATCCGCCCCCGCGCCGCAAGGCGATCGCTCTGAAGAATATGCCAAAGACCCTGTGGCAGATACGCAAGAGGAAGCCAGCGGCACTGTCGATATCGCCAGTCGCGGCAAAGCGGCGCCGTCTGTGGTGTTTGAAGGCCCCAAAGGCGAGAAAGTGACGCTTGCAGAGTTCAAGGGCAAGCCGCTGCTGGTGAACCTTTGGGCAACATGGTGCGGGCCGTGCGTGGCGGAAATGCCGACGCTTGATAAACTCGCCGCGCGGCAAAAGGATAAGCTGCAAGTGATTGTGGTCAGCCAGGATATGCAGGGCCGTTCAGTTGTTGATCCGTGGTGGGCAAAACAAAGCTATGCGATGCTCAAGCCCTATGTCGACGCTAAATCTGACCTTGGGTTTGCGTTCAACACGGGCATGGTGCCAACCACAGTGCTTTATGATGCAAATGGCAAGGAAGTGTGGCGCGTGATTGGTTCCATGAACTGGGACGGCGCCCGGGCGAACACGCTGATGGCCCAAGCGATCGGGTAGAGATGGCAAATGACGCTTACTGCGAATTGCACAGGTTGACCTTCGCGTAAAAAGCCCCACATCAAATCGATCAGTTTCAAACGACTCATAGGAGAGAGATTATGGACAGCTATCTGAAGCATTATATCAATGGCGCTTGGGTGGAGAGCCAAGGCGGCAAACGGCATGAAGTGATTTCGCCCTCCACCGAAGAAGCCTGCACAGAGATCACGCTGGGCACCAGTGCAGATGTTGATGCTGCAGTTGCTGCTGCCAAAGAAGCCTTCAAAACGTTCAGCCAGACGACGCGGGAAGAGCGGCTTGCGCTGCTCGGTCGTATTGTTGAAGAATATAAAAAGCGTATCCCCGATCTTGCCAAATCGATGGCCGCCGAAATGGGCGCGCCCGTCAGCTTTGCGGCTGCGGCGCAGGCCCCGGCGGGCATTGGCGCCTTCATGGGCACAATTTCGGCGCTTGAAAATTTCACATTTAGTGAACGGCAAGGCGCGAACACAATTGTGTATGAGGCCATTGGTGTCGTCGGCATGATCACGCCCTGGAACTGGCCGCTGAACCAAATCGCGCTCAAAGTTGCGCCGTCACTGGCCGCTGGTAACACAATGGTGTTGAAGCCGTCCGAAGAATGCCCCGGCAACGCGGCCATCTTTGCTGAAATCCTCCATGCAGCAGGCGTGCCAGCCGGTGTGTTCAATCTCGTGCAGGGCGATGGCCCCGGCGTAGGCGCAGCGATTTCTGCGCATAAAGACATTGAAATGGTCAGCTTTACCGGGTCAACCCGCGCAGGCATTCTCGTGGCGAAATCGGCTGCGGACACTGTGAAGCGCGTGCATCAGGAATTGGGCGGAAAATCCCCCAATGTCGTGTTGCCCGGTGCTGATCTGGCGACTGTGCTGCCGCCAACGGTCATGGGTGTGCTGATCAACACGGGTCAAAGCTGCATCGCTCCAACGCGGATATTGGTGCAAAAGGATCAGACAACAGCGGCAGTTGGCGTCATCAAGGCGATGTTTGATGGCACAGCAGTGGGCGATCCCTTGTCCGAAGGTGGCCACATCGGGCCGGTCGTGAACAAGACGCAGTATGACAAGATCCAGGGCCTTATTCAGTCTGCCATTGATGAAGGCGCGACGCTGGAAACAGGAGGCACGGGCCTGCCGACCAACGTCAACCGTGGTTACTTCATCAAGCCAACTGTGTTTTCCGGCGTCACGCCTGATATGCGGATTGCGAAGGAAGAAGTGTTTGGCCCCGTCGCAACAGTTATGTCTTACGGCACACTGGATGAAGCCATCGCCATTGCCAATGACACTGATTACGGCCTGTCCGCGGTGATCTCAGGCGATCCAGCCGAAGCGGCTAAAGTGGCGCCGAAGTTGCGTGCCGGCATGGTTGCTGTCAACAATTGGGGCCCCGCGATGGGCGCACCCTTTGGTGGCTACAAACAATCCGGCAATGGCCGCGAAGGCGGACTGTTCGGCCTGAAGGACTTTATGGAAGTGAAAGCGATCAGCGGTATTCCTGCCTGACATCGCTGTGAAACCAACTGCGACAATATTGCTTTTGGGTTCAGGGGAGCTTGGCCGGGAATTCACGATCTCGGCCAAGCGCCTGGGCGCGCGCGTGGTTGCGTGTGACAGTTATGACGATGCGCCTGCGATGCAAGTGGCTGACGCGCGCGAGGTGTTTTCAATGCTGGACGGGGATGCGCTGCGCGCTGCCATTGCCCGCCACGATCCTGATCTGATTGTCCCTGAAATTGAGGCGATCCGCACGGAAGTGCTGGAGGAAGTGGAGGGGCAGGGCCGCACTGTGGTGCCGTCCGCGCGGGCCACAGCCCTGACCATGAACCGAGACCGGATTCGCGATGTCGCGGCACAAGAACTCGGCGTGCGCACATCGCGTTACCTTTATGCGCAGAGCGAGGCAGAGGCTGAGGCTGCGGGAGTGGAGATTGGCTACCCGTGTGTGGTGAAGCCAGTGATGTCATCATCAGGCAAAGGCCAATCGAAGGTCGAACATGCAAAGGCCATGGGTGCGGCTTGGGATTATGCCGTGTCGTCAATGCGCGGGGACCGGAAGCGCATCATTGTCGAAGAATATATTCCGTTCGACTATGAAATCACGCTGCTGACGGTGCGGACACGCGAAGGCGTCATTTTCTGCCCGCCGATCGGCCACCGCCAGGAACGCGGCGATTATCAGGAAAGCTGGCAACCCGCCCCCATGCGGCCCGAACATCTGGCCGCTGCTCAGGATATGGCAAAGCGGGTTGTTGATAATCTGGGCGGATACGGTCTGTTTGGGGTGGAGTTTTTTGTCACGCGCGATGAAGTTATTTTTTCTGAACTCTCGCCCCGCCCTCACGATACCGGCATGGTGACGCTGATTGGTCAGGATTTGACGGAATTTGATCTGCACGCGCGGGCTGTGCTTGGGCTGCCCATTCCTGCCGTGTTGTTGACTGCTCCCGCTTCCGCATCGGCAGTGGTGCTGGCAGACCGGGACGCAAATGATTTTGCCATTACTGGCCTGGCGCACGCCCTTGCGCTGGGAACGGCCGACGCGCGGGTTGATGTGCGGGTGTTCGGAAAACCTGTCACGCGGCCCTACAGGCGAATGGCTGTGGCACTGGCGACGGGTGCGGATTGCGACGCGGCGCGGGCATTGGCTCGCCAGGCTGCTGACTTGGTTAAGATTGAATACGGGTAGGCGCGCTTCCCGCTCCCCTTCCCCAGCTCTCACCCAGCTTTGCGCGCGTCGGCCACAGCGGCTTTCAGATCATCAAATCCAACCGCCCCGCCAATCAATTGGTCACCAATCACCCAGCTTGGCGTGCCAGACAGGCCAAGCCCCTGTTGCAGGGCAAGGTTGGCCTTGATTTCGGCGCTAATATCGTCCGATGAAGCCATCGCGCGCGCGGCCTTCACATCCACACCCGCTGTTTTGAGCGCTGCGTTGATTGTCTCTGGTGAAGGCTTGCCCGCGCCGAACAAGGCCCGGTGGTAGGCGCCGTAATTTCCGCCCAACTTTGCTACGGCCAAGCTGACCCGTGCGGCCTCTTCGCTTGGCGGGCCAAGAATGGGGAGTTCGCGGTAGACAATCCGAACTTTTTTGTCGCTAGCCAGCAGCTTCTCAATATCGGGAACAGCCTGGCGGCAATATCCGCAAGCATAGTCGAAAAATTCAACGACTGTGACATCAGCGTCCGCTGCCCCTTCCCATGCCCCGGCAAATGGCTGCGAGACTCTACCGCCTTGCTGTTTGACGCGGGTTGTCGCTTCCTTGCGTTCCAGATTCTGCATCGCTTCGGGCAAAATTTCTGGGTTGGCGAGGATATAGTCACGCACGATTTTCTCAATCGCCGCCCGGTCAGTCGTGTTCACAGCCTCCGTTTTGCCAGGAACTGCACCCGTTGCGAGCACAGCCCCCGCAGCCCCGGCAAGCACACCTAATCCCCCAATCATGATCGACTTCGTTCCCTGTTTCATCTTGTCTGGCTTCATCTTTTCCTGCGTTTCTTATCGCCAACCGCACTTTCGGAAATCATGGCGATGTCTTGCGCGCGAATCCAGTCTGCTGATCCTTTGGGAATGCCAGCCATGGCTGATCGCGCACTGGCCAGTGCCTGTTGCGGGCGGTTTTGCAGGTAAAACCCCTCTGCCGCCGCCAAAGATGCGCGCGGTGCATCCCCTGCGTTTTCGTAGATCACACCCAGTTGATACCAGGCAAATGGGTTTTCCGCATCGCGGCCAACCGATGCTTTCAGCACCCGTTCTGCCTCAGGATAATTTGCCTTATCCTCTGTCGCGATCAGCGCGTGACCGAATGTCGTGGCAATCAGCGGTTGTGCATTGGTCAGCGCAAAAGCCTCCCTCAGCAAAGGCAATGCTTCTTGCGGGCGGCCAGATTCGAGCAGTATTTGCCCCTTCAGTTCCTTGAAATAGGGATCACGCGGCAGAGTTTTCAGCAACGTGTCAGCCTCTGCCAGTGCCTGATCAGGGTAAGCCGTGCGGTGCCACGCATAGGCGCGGGCATAGCGGGCAGGGATGGTCTGGTCTGTCGTCGGATACAGCACCAGCGCCCGTTTTGGATCAATGAAGCCCTGCAATTTGGCTTTCACGCGTTGGAAACGCGCTTCCAGATTTGGGTCAGTAGGCTTTGAATAGGCAGAGTCGTGATCGTAGATACCCTCAAGAACCGCGATGCGTTCTCCTGAAAGCGGGTGCGTGCGTTCATAACTGTCAGTTTGAGGAATGCCGTAGCGAAATTCCAGATTCTGAAGGCGTTTGAAAAACGCAATTGACCCGCGTCCGCTGATCCCTGCTTTGGAAAGATAGCTGGCACCGGCCAGATCCGCACTTGATTCCTGAGACCGGCTAAACGCCAGATATTTGCCCATTGCTGCCTGTTGGCCAGCCGCCATGATGCCAGCGCCAACATCGCCAGCGCCAGCCGCCATGGCTGCGGCACCCAAAATCAGACTGAGGATCGTAATACCGGTTGCCGTCTTGATGCCTTCGGAACTGCGGATCACATGGCCGCCCGCAACATGGCCCAGTTCGTGGGCAATCACGCCCTGCACTTCATTGGCGTTGGCAGCCGCAGTAATCAGGCCTGAGTGGACATAGACGATTTGCCCGCCCGCGACGAAAGCGTTGATGCTATTGTCACCTATCATCACGACTTTTACATTGCGCGGATCAAGGCCAGCAGCTGAAATCAGCGGGGCAGACATATCGGCAAACAACGCCTCAGTTTCCGCATCGCGCAGGATGGACTGGGCAACGGCAGGCTGAACAAGCAAGCAGGCAGCAGCAACAATCGAAAACAAGTGCCGCAGCCACCGAAGCGGCCGCCAGAGACGCAAGCCGACGCGGGGGGTAGGTTTGACCATGATCACTCCCTTCACCCCCGCTGCCTGAATGCTTGCTGAAGCCTCTACGCCTTATTCGTCAGTTGTACCAAAGGTTCGCTGCCACCAGCCACGGCGCGGTGAGCCGTCCTCACTGGTTGGTTCCACAACAGCGGCTGCGGCAGCGGCAGGAACGGGAGCTTCGGATGCTTCGGCTTTCTTAGCCCGTGACCGCTTTGGCTTTTCGGCTGGTGCTGCTTCGGCAACTGCGGCTTCAGTAACTGGGCCTTCTGGCGCAGCAACAATCATGTCCGCCTTGGGCTTGCGGCCCCGCTTTGGCTTTTCCGGGGGTGCTTCCACAGCAACCGGTTCCGGTGCTGCTTCTACCACGTCCGGATCAGCCTTTTTGCGACGAGCGCGTGCTGGCTTGGCTGGAGTGACGTCAACTGCATCTGCTTCGATTGGCTCTGGCGCTGTTTCAGCAGCTGCTTCAACGATAACGTCTGCTTCACCGACTGCTTCAGCCTGTTCATCACCGCCCCGGCGGCGACCACCACGACGTCCGCGACGGCTGCGCTTGCGGCTGGCTTCGCCGTCCGCCGCAGTGCTAGCCAGACCATCAGTCGTTTCAGTGCCGCGTTCCTGGCCATTGGATTCGCCTTCGACCTCAACCATTGCTGCCGCTTCCGTTTCGACAGTAGCGTCTGCACTGGCATCGCTGCCTTCGGCCCCACCGCGACGTCCGCGACGGCGGCGTGTGCGTTTACGTTTGGCGCCGTCACCACGGTCGCCGCGATCTCCACGATCTGCGCTGCGTTCGCTGTTGCGGTCACCACGCTCGCCTTGGCGGCTGCGGGCTTCGGCATCGGCAATTTCATCTTCTTCTTCGTCAATATCATCGATGATGTCATCATCGTCATCTTCATAGATGATCGGCGCAAGCGGCTGATAAACGATCTGCGGCGGCGGGCCGCTGGCTTCAACGGACATGCGCCCACCTTCAACTTCGCCGTCGGGCATGATGTCAATTGTGACGCCGTAGCGCAGTTCGACTTCGCCCAGTTCTGCGCGTTTACGGTTGAGCACATAGAAAGCAGCTTCCTGGCTGGCCCGCAGCGTGAGTTGCGATGCCTTGCCCCGTGCGGCTTCGTCCTCCAACATGCGGAGTGCTGACAGTGCCGCCGACGATGCCGTGCGGACAAGTCCTGTGCCTTCGCAGTGCGGGCAGGCGCGGGTTGACGCCTCAAGAACGCCAGTGCGCAGTCGCTGGCGGCTCATTTCCATCAGGCCAAACGAGCTGATCCGCCCCACCTGAATGCGCGCGCGATCATCGGCAAGTGCTGCTTTCATCGTCCGTTCCACTTTACGGACGTTATTATTATGCTCCATGTCAATGAAGTCGATCACGACCAGCCCGGCCATATCGCGCAGGCGCAATTGACGCGCAATTTCCTGGGCGGCTTCCAGATTGGTGGCAACAGCCGTTTGTTCAATCCCGTGTTCGCGGGTTGACCTGCCGGAGTTGATATCGATGGAGACCAACGCTTCGGTCGGGTTGATCACCAGATATCCGCCGGATTTCAGCTGGACGACTGGCTGATAAAGCGCATTCAACTGATCCTCTACGCCGTATCGCTGATAGAGCGGCACTGCGTCTGCATAAGGCTTCACGCGCTTGGCATGGCTTGGCATCAGCAGTTTCATATAGTCACGTGCCGCGCGGTAACCCTGTTCGCCTTCGACCAGAACTTCTTCGATATCGCGGTTGTAAATGTCGCGGATCGCCCGCTTGATCAAGTCGCTGTCATTGTGGATCAGGGCAGGGGCGCTGGATTTCAGCGTAAGTTCGCGGATATCGTCCCACAGCCGCGCGAGATAATCGAAATCGCGTTTGATTTCGGTCTTCGTCCGCGCAAGGCCCGCCGTGCGCACGATGCACCCCATCGATGTTGGCAGATTGAGATCAGACATGATCGATTTCAGGCGCTTGCGGTCAGCACCATTTGATATCTTGCGGCTGATTCCGCCGCCGTGGGTGCTGTTGGGCATCAGCACGCAATATCTGCCAGCAAGGCTCAGATAGCTGGTCAGCGCTGCGCCTTTGTTGCCGCGTTCTTCCTTCACGACCTGGATCAGCAAAACCTGACGCCTATGGATCACATCCTGAATTTTATAACGTTTGCGGAATGACATGCGGTGCGCGCGCGCGTCGCTATCGTCGCCGTGGTCCGCGTCATCTTCTTCGCCGATGGTCTCAGCTGGGGGCACATCTTCGTCTTCATCGTCCGCGTCGGGGCGATCATCATCATGCCCGTCATCATCATGATGGGCGTCCAAGGGCTGATCATCATCGTCTTCGGCTTCGCGGCGGCGAGCTTCTTCTTCCGCATGCGCGGCTTCTTCCTGCAAAAGAGCCTCACGGTCTTCCTTTGGAATCTGATAATAGTCCGGGTGAATTTCGCTGAATGCCAGAAACCCGTGGCGATTGCCGCCATATTCGACGAACGCGGCCTGCAATGAAGGCTCAACCCGCGTTACCTTGGCAAGGTAGATATTGCCTTTTAACTGTTTATGTTCTGAGGACTCAAAATCAAGTTCTTCAATTCGGCTTCCCTTGACAACTGCAACGCGGGTTTCTTCCGCGTGGCGGGCGTCGATCAACATCCGCAATGACATTTATTTTTCTCCGTTGGCGCCGTGTGGCAGCCAGAAACGGCGCCGACGCAATATGAACCCGCCCGGTTATCCGCTGACCAGTCAGGCCAGGAGATATAACGGACTGAGTAGGTGTGAAATATGCCGCTGCCAATGAAGCACGCGCTGCACGATTGGCAAGCGCAACGCCCGACATGATCGCGTCTGCGCAGGGCAGTCCGTGGTCAAGAGGGGGCGTTAGATACATCATTTGGCTTCAACCTGAAGGATTGCGCCACAAATGTGGCCAATCGCTGTGACGGATTTCTGAAAATGACCCCCGTCAGTATGTGCTAGCAGCGACCTGCGCCTTGGGCAAGCACTGCGCGTCATCAAACGTAAATGGTCGCGCCCTCCAAAAGGTATAGCAAATTTCCCGTTTACCTTTTCGCTACACCGCGACTTTGGAAGCAGGCGGCTAACCCTCTCGCATCAGATGCCTAAGATACGAGAAACCAATTGACCACATATTCCCTCTGGACGCGCGGACGACATTCGCGGCATGACCGTGCGATGCAGGCCGCAGCTCTCCTGATCGCAATCGCATCTCCGGTGGGCGCTGCCGAGGCTGGCACCGTTACGGGAGTGCAAATCGAACCGCGTCAGATCGTCATCAATTTTGATGATGTTGTGGAACAAGCGTCGTCATTCGTGCTTGCCGGGCCAGACCGGATCGCCATTGATGTGGCGGGAGGAAACCCAGGTGGGGTTGAACAGGCATCGGGTCTGGTGTCCTCGGTTCGTCAGGGGCGACTAACCCCTAATACGGCACGGATCGTATTTGATTTAGCTGAGCCTGCGATTGTGACTAGCGGCGCTTTTTCTGCCAATGGCCGCTCGCTGACGTTGCAATTGTCCCCCGTTGCGCCTGCCCAGTTCGGAACCACGGTTGGTGCCGCGCGCAAGCAATATCTACCGCCTGAGGCTCACCGCGCCGCCCCACCGCGCAGCCGCTATAATATTACAGTGCCGCTGGAAGCGCCCAGCAACGGCCTGCCGCGTCCAAAGATTTATGGCCCCAAAGGCCGCCCGCTGGTGGTGATTGATGCAGGACACGGCGGCCATGATCCCGGCGCGATATCGCCCCACGGCGGTAAGCGGGAAAAGGATGTGACGCTGGCCATCGCGCGCGCCGTGCGGGATGAACTGATTGCCGCTGGCCGTGTGCGCGTGGCGCTGACCCGTGATGATGATCGCTATCTGGTCTTGCGTGAACGCTCCGCCATTGCCCGCAATTTGAAGGCTGATCTGTTCGTCTCGGTCCACGCCGATAGCGCCGGATCGTCCGACGCGACCGGCGCCACCATCTACACTCTGTCCGAAGTCGCGTCTGATAAAGAGGCTGCGGCCTTTGCCAGCCGTGAAAATAAGGCCGACATCATTAACGGCGTCAATCTGGGCCGCGAAAACGCAGAGATTGCCTCGATCCTCGTTGACCTCGCTCAACGGGAATCGATGAATTCATCCGCCAATTTCGCCAAACTGATGAAGCGCGAAGCCAGCCGAGAAATCCGTTTCCGCCCCGACTTCCTGAAAAACGCCGGGTTCGCGGTGCTCAAATCCCCAGACATGGCGTCGATCCTGCTGGAGGTCGGTTACCTGACCAACGCTGGCGACACATCGCGATTGGTCAGCGGCGAAGGCCAGCGGCAGATTGCGGTCGGCATGCGCAAGGCAATTGATATCCATTTTGCGCAGCGCACGGCTTCGCGATGAGGATGCGCCTGATGCGGTTGGGCGTAAAGGGCAGAATTGCAGTGGTTCGATGGTAATTAGTATTGTGTCCCCGGAACTCGGGAAATTGAATGTGGCCCCTATGCGATGACACCGCGCAAAATTGCTGAAAAGGTCGTCATTACGGCGCGCTATATGGCAACAGCAGGAGCGACATTTAGCGATGGACATACGTTCAGCTATTCGGGATCGAGCAAGCCCGATGCGCGCATTCATTTCGATTGGTCTGGATTAGGAGGAGAGAACCGGCCCATATTCCAGCTGCGACTTTTGGAGAGGGAGGCTGAATAATGGCAAAGCTGGATAAGCCCAAAATTAAGCCGCTACGGATATTTGGCGAGATACCAGAGGGGTATGAAGGGCCGATCTATTACCGGACCATGGAGGATTATGACCGGCCCATGGGCAAGCCTGTGTTCCGCTATGACAAGGAGTCGTTGAAGCGACTGGATGATGCTTATGGACGAGGTCTTAGACGTGACGCTGTCAAGAATGTGGTCGATGAAAATCGAAATTTTAAGCCCGATTGGCAAAGGCCATTGACGGGCAAGATCATGACCGATGATCCGCTGCGCTATGAATATTGTCCCGATCCTAGTTATAACTGCAATTGGATGTCGGAGCGGGTCCATGATGCGATTGAATCGCTGGAGCCGAGCAAGCATGTTTTTGTGCCGATTGATGCAACACGGCCCGATGGTCGCATTGAGCGGATGTTTCAGATGTTTTGGAGCGAAGATGATTTCTTTTTTACTAACCCACCCATTCTTAATTTGGAATGGAACAACTTAGAGCGAGTTGACTATAAAGACAGTAATCAATTTGGATATCACAAGCCTGATTGGACTTTAGGAACGCAAAACTATCTCTATCATTTTGGCTATCTTGATAAAAAAATAGTGCGTGGAAAGCATTTATTTGCAACTTCACTGTTGAACAATCAAACTGTTTTTTCGCAAGACCTGGTCAACAAATTCGCGGAATTCGGGGATATTTTTATCAAGCCGATTGAATTGTGCCGGATGGGCGCGGTTTAGTGGGTGTAGGGGGCGTTTATGTCATTATATGATGAATTACGGTGCCAGTTTTGAATTACGGTGCCAGTTTACTAAATGCACTTAATAGGCTACAATACGGTGAAATTACGGTGACAGTGCATTTAACTGTAAACTTGTCATCAGAATGCCAATCCGTGGATGCCAGCGGTTTGACATTATGTTCATATTATGTTCTAAACAGACGATGAGTATCGCAATTGTCTCCGGCCAATCGCCGTTTGCGCAGCGACAATGGTTCGCGCATCACGCAGCCTACAGACCTTCTGCAAAACGTGATTTCACTGTTACCTTCGATTACGGTGACAGTGCATTTAACTGTAAACTTGTCACCAGAATGCCAATCCGTGGATGCTAGCGGTTTGACATTGTGTTCATATTATGTTCTACACGAACAATGAGCTTTGCAATTGTCTCCGGCCAATCGCCGTTTGCGCAGCGAAAATGGTTCGCGCATCACGCAGCCTACAGACCTTCTGCAAAACGTGATTTCACTGTTACCTTCGGCAGATTTCCGGCACTTTTGCGAAATTGGGACTTGCGGTGATAGCGCATATCTATTGCTGTGTTAATGTCCTCCGGCGCCGCAAAGATGCAGTGCCCAGTTTGGTTGGGGGCGTCTTGATTCACCGCGTCGTTCAGGTGAGACTTTAGTGCTACCTTTCGCAGCTTTCCTGAGGAGTCTGCTTGGGGGGCAGGGGAATTGACCTGCAACTGAGCAATCCACTGCGCGCCCTCTGGCAATGCGGGCCAAAGCTGGCTAGACGGTGTCGCAGTATGGACGATGCGTTAGAACCAACCAGTATGAAACTCAGCCTGCGCCGCCGCACCAGTGGTGTCCGCGCGTGGTTTGATGAAAATTGGCACCGCAAATGGGTGCGGCTGCTGACCTATGCGACAGCACTGGTATTGTTTGCCTGGTTCATGCTTTGGCTGCTTGTTGCGCGCAATTTGCCGTCGGTCGATCAGCTGAAAACCTATCAGCCGCTGTTGCCCAGCTATGTGCGGTCAGTTGATGGCACGCCAGTGCAAAGCTTTGCGCGCGAACGGCGCGTGCAATTGCAGTTTGAGGAATATCCCACGCTGCTGGTGCGGTCTTTTCTGGCGGCTGAGGACAAGACATTTTTTGAACATGGCGGGCTTGATTATCCGGGCCTTGCCGGGGCCGTGTTTGATTATGTGTTGAAGCTTGGTTCGGGCGAGCGCGCCAAGGGCGGTTCCACCATCACGCAGCAAGTGGCGAAGAACCTGCTGCTCGGCGATGAATATTCCGTAACGCGCAAGCTCAAAGAGGCGATTCTGGCGCGGCGGATTGAGTCTGTGCTGACCAAGCAGCAGATCCTGGAAATTTACCTCAACGAAATTGCGCTGGGGCGGAACAGCTTTGGCGTGCAGGCCGCGTCGCGGGCTTATTTTAATAAGGATGTGAACGAACTCAGCCTGAATGAAATGGCCTATATCGCTATCCTGCCTAAGGGCCCGTCCAACTATCGGCCCGAACGTTTTTATGATCGTGCCATCGAACGGCGTAACTGGGTGCTGAAGGAAATGGCGGAGAATGAATTCGTCACCGTCGATGAGGCCAACGCAGCCAAAGCCATGCCGCTGGGCACTGTGCCGCGGGTGAGCGTTGCTCAGGATGATGTCGGCGGCTATTTTGTGGAAGAAGTTCGGCGCGAACTGATTGAGAAATTCGGTGAAAACCCTGAAAATGGTCGTAATCCGTACAGCGTTTACGGCGGTGGGCTTTGGGTGCGAACGTCGCTTGATACGACACTGCAAGATTATACCGCAAAGGCGCTGCGCGACGGCCTGATGCGCTATGATGGCAATCGCGGGTGGACAGGGCCAATCGGGACGATTGAAGCTGGCGAAGGATGGCAGCCCCGGTTGGCGGCCAAAAATCTGGGTGGCGGCTATCCTGATTGGCGGGCAGCGGTTGTGCTGTCCAAATCGGCCACTGCCGCTGTCATTGGCTTTGCGGACGGCAAAACCGCAGGCTTGCCCGCATGGGGCGCGACGATGCCAAAGCGGCGGACCAATCAGTCTGCTTTTTCAGCGATGGCTCCAGGCGACATCATTGTGGTGAAGAATGAAGGCGGCAATTGGCTGCTACGGTCGGTTCCAGAAATTTCCGGCGGCATGGTGGTGCAGAACCCCCACACTGGCCGCGTGCTGGCAATGCAAGGCGGCTTTGATGCGCGCATTCAGAAATATAACCGGGCGACGCAGGCGTGGCGGCAGCCGGGTTCCAGCTTCAAACCGTTTGTGTACGCGTCGGCGCTTAACCACGGGATGACGCCAGCGTCGATCATCGTTGACGGGCCGTTTTGCGTCTATCAATCGGCAAAGCTTGGCCGGAAATGCTTCAAGAATTTCGGTGGTGGCGGCTCTGGCCCGCAAACTATGCGGTGGGGGCTGGAACAGTCACGCAACTTGATGACCGTGCGCGCGGCTTCTGAAACGGGCATGGATAATGTTGTGAAACTGGCCAATGCGGCGGGGATCAACAAGGTGAATGAACTTTATTCGCCTGTGCTTGCGATCTCGCTGGGCGCAGGTGACACGACTGTGATGAAAATGGTCAATGCCTATTCCATCCTGTCACGTAACGGCCGCGATGTGACGCCAACGCTGATTGATTTTGTGCAAGACAGGCGGGGCAAAGTTCGGTTCAAAGCCGACAACCGCAAATGCGTGAAGTGCAATGCGCCGGACTGGGATGGCAAACCGATGCCTCGTCCTGTTCAACTGACCAAGCAAGCCATTGATGCGCAGTCATCCTATCAGACGGTTCATATGCTCGAAGGTGTTATTCAACGCGGCACAGCCACGTCGCTGATGAAACTGGGTCGACCCATTTTTGGCAAGACTGGCACCACGACGGGCCCGACTAATGTGTGGTTCGTGGGTGGATCGGCAGACATGATCGCAGGCGTTTATTTGGGCTTTGATCAGCCGCGCCCCATGGGGGGCTATGCCCAGGGCGGAACACTTGCGGTGCCGATTTTTTATGACTTCGCGTCAAAGGCAATGAAAGATATGCCAGTCGTGCCGTTCAAAGCACCTGAAGGCATCCGCATGGTGCGGATCGAGCGCAGATCAGGCAAGCGCGTTTTTGGCGCATGGCCGGGCAGCGATCCTAAATCAGCGATCATCTGGGAAGCGTTCAAAGCCGAAAGCGAACCACGCCGCACTATCCGCCAGGATGAAATTCCCGCTGCTAAAGCCAAGGCAGCGGCCAGACCTGTGGCGGCCCAGAAAAAAGCCGTAAGCCAGGCGCGCGACAATGAATTCTTGCAAAGGGAAGGCGGAATTTACTAACCGCCTCATCCACCCCCGAACGACGGAGATTTATGATGCGCGCTGAAGCGCAGGCCCATGTTGATCAGATCAACCAGGCGCTCGATTTGGTTCGGCGCTTTCTGGATTGGGATCGTGCGCTTCGCCGCCTGGATGAACTCAATGCACGAGTGGAGGATCAGGCGCTGTGGAATGATCCCAAGGCTGCGCAGGAAGTGATGCGGGAACGCCGCCGTCTCGATGATGCCATCAACGCGACGCGCGCGATTGAACGGGATTGCAACGATACGGTTGAGTTGATGGAACTTGCCGATGCGGAAGGCGACACGGCGCTGGGTGATGAGGCGCTGGCCAGCCTAGGTGCGCTTGCAGCCAAAGCCGAAGTTGATAAAGTTGCAGCACTGCTGGCGGGCGAAGCCGACGGCAACGATACTTATATCGAAATCAATGCAGGAGCGGGCGGCACTGAAAGCCAGGACTGGGCAGAAATGCTGCAACGAATGTACACCCGCTGGGCCGAACGGCGCGGCATGAAAGTTGAAATTATCGACTATCATGCGGGCGAACAGGCTGGCATCAAATCCGCCACGCTGCTGATCAAAGGCGAAAATGCTTACGGCTATGCCAAGACAGAAAGCGGCGTTCACCGGCTCGTGCGGATCAGCCCTTATGACAGCAATGCACGGCGGCACACCAGCTTTTCCAGCGTCTGGGTTTATCCAGTCGTTGACGACAATATCGATATTGAAGTGAATGATGCTGAACTGCGCATTGATACGTACCGCGCGTCCGGCGCTGGCGGTCAGCATATCAACACGACTGATAGTGCGGTGCGGATCACGCATATCCCGTCAGGCATTGTGGTGGCGTGCCAGAACCAGCGGTCTCAACATAAGAATAAAGCCGAAGCGATGAGCCAGTTGAAAGCACGATTATATGAGGCTGAACTGCAACGCCGCGAAGTTGAGGCAAATGCCGTGAATGCCACCAAGTCCGACATTGGCTGGGGTCATCAAATCCGGTCTTATGTCTTGCAACCCTATCAGTTGGTGAAGGATTTGCGCACTGGCACAATCTCCACAGCGCCGTCTGATGTTCTTGACGGCGCGCTTGATCCGTTCATGGCAGCTGCGCTATCACAGCGCGTCAGCGGGGAGTCAGTTGTAGTTGAGGATATTGACTAGATGAAACTTGCTGCTGTTTTGCTTGCCCTCAGTGTGGGCGCTTGCGATGCGATTCCGGCTGGCTCAGCTGCGGCCAATGACGGCGATGTTCGCAGTGCCGATTTTCCGAAAGCCGCGCGGCCAGTGGCATCTATCGTGTCTGATCGCTGGTCAACTGAGGAAGCGCGGGACCGGGTGAATGAAGCAGACGTCGTCATGGCAATTGCCGGGATCACGCCGGGCATGACGGTGGCAGATATTGGGGCAGGGGAGGGCTATTATACCATTCGCCTTTCCGAACGCGTCGGTCCCACTGGTCGCGTGCTGGCACAGGATATCGTTCCTGAATATCGCAACAAGCTTGCTGAACGTGTCACGCGTTACAATCTCGATAATGTGAGCGTGAAGCTTGGGCTGCCCGCTGATCCGAAACTGCCTGCCAATAGTTTTGACCGCATATTCCTTGTCCACATGTATCATGAAGTCAGTGACCCGTTTGAATTTCTCTGGCGGTTGCGGCCCGCGTTGCGTGTTGGTGGGCGTGTGATCATTGTCGACGCAAAACGGCCAACATCAGCGCATGGTACGCCGCCGACGCTGTTGGACTGTGAAATGAAAGCCGTTGGTTATCGCCGCGTGGATTTTCAGGACATGCCAAAAATTGGCGGTTATCTTGCCGCGTTTGAAGCATCGGGGAAGCGGCCGGAACCAACGCGGATCAAGCCCTGTGAGCAGGCTGAGTAGCCAGGTTTGCAGCCAACGATGTTGCATAAGCGCAACAGTTTCACGTCAAAGAATCCTACCCGAGATTTTCCTTGTTGTGCATTGCAACATTTGACGGCAATAAAGTCGCGTGTGCTGGACATGCGGCTCGAACACGAAGCCAAAGACAGCAACGCAGGTGGGACGACGCAACACCAACCCTAAAGGGGAAAATTCATGCGCACGTCCTTTTACCCAAAGCGGAGCCTTGGCTCAGTCTTGGGCCTCTCCCTTGCCTTGATGGCAACTCCGGCTTTCGCCCAGGAAGAAGAAGCAAAAGCAGTCACTGTCTCTGGCGGCGTCACTTTGGTTTCTGATTACCGCTTCCGCGGCATTTCGCAGACTGATAAAGATTTCGCAGTTCAGGGTTCCATCACTGTAACTCATGAAACAGGGCTTTATGCAAGCATCTGGGGATCGTCGATTGATGACTATGTCGCAGCGGGTGGCGACCAGGAAATCGACATCATTGGGGGCTTCAAAAAGACATTTGGCAGCACGACTGTGGATGTGGGCGGCCTCTATTATTACTATCCGGGCTCTTCGAAAATCACGCCAGGGTATAATTCAGACTTTCTCGAATTCTACGGCAGCGTCGCCCAAGCTGTTGGCCCGGTAACAGCGAAGTTGGCCGTGAATTTCGCGCCGAAGCAAAAGGCACTGGCCTATCTGCCATTGGTGGCCAAAGAGGATAATTTCTACGGAAACTTCAGCCTGTCTGGCACCATTCCTGACACTAAATTGAGTCTGACGGCAGCCATTGGCCGCACGTTCACGCGCAGCTTTTTGTCGGGCGGTATCAAATATACCGATTGGTCAGTCGGCGCGAGCTATACGACCGGGCCGGTTACGCTGGGCATCAGCTATGTTGATACCAGCGCACCGCGCATCGCGAGTCCTTCAGGCAAGGATATTTACAAGGGCGGCATCGTGGCTTCGCTTGGCGTGTCATTCTAACCTCGCGTTAATCACGCCGCAGATGCTGCGACCAGTCTGCGCGTAACGGGGTGGGCGGGGGCCGAAATCAGGGCTTCCGCCTCTCCTTCCTCAACAATGTGCCCTTGATCAAGCACGGCGATCCGGTGGCAGAGCATCCGGGCCAGTGCCAGATCGTGCGTTATGGCGATCAGAGCCAGACCGCGCTCTTTTTGCAGCCGCTGAAACAAGGCGACAATCTGCGCCGCCACCAGCACATCAAGCGCTGATGTCGCTTCATCCAGCAGCAGCATACTAGGTTTTGCAACAAGCGCGCGGGCAATGGCGACGCGCTGTGCCTGGCCACCGGAAAGAGATCGCGGTGTCCGGTTCAGCATGTCCGGGTCCAGCTCCACATCGGCCAGCGCCTCAGCGATCAACGCCTTGCTATCGCCGTCCGGGTCAAGATGTTTCAGCGGCTCCCCAATGATATCCCGCACCCGCCAGCGCGGATCAAGGCTGGCGACTGGATCTTGAAACACGGGCTGGATCAGGCGGCGGTGGGCAGTGGTGATTTTATGCCGTTCTGGCAGTGCAACGCCCGCCCATGTAACGTGGCCGCTGTCACACGGACCCAGCCGAACGATCGCGCGGCCCAGCGTTGATTTGCCCGACCCGGATTCGCCAACCAGTGCCAGCGCCTCCCCGGCACGAACAATCAGACCTGCGCCGTCCACCGCGTAAAACTTATCCCGCCTCCAGCCAGGCCTTGGGAAGCTGACACGAATATCCTTCGCCTCCAGCAGAACTTCACCCGGGTTTGGTTTTTGCGGCAAGTTCGCATCAAGGCGCGGCGCGGCGTCGATCAGCGCTTTGGTATAGGCTGCTTTAGGGGAACCGAACAGGACGGGCGCGGGCGCAGCCTCCACCATTTCGCCGCCACGCATCACGATGATCTTGTCCGCATGGTCCCGAACGCTCGCCAGATCGTGGCTGACGAGCAGCACGGCCAGGCCTTGTTCGCGTCGCAAATCGTCGATGAGCACCATAATGTCTTTGCGCAAACTGGCATCTAGCGCTGTTGTGGGCTCATCGGCGATCAGCAATTTCGGCCGGTGAGCCATGGCCGCTGCAATCATCACCCGCTGGCGCTGGCCACCGGACAGGCGGTGCGGGAATTGATCGAGGCGTTCGTCGGGATCAGGCAAGCCCACGCGGGCGAGCATCGCGGCAAGAGCCGCACGGGATGGTTTGGGGGCATCTGCCTGGACGGCGGCCTCCGCCAGCTGGCGGCCAATCGTCAGATGCGGGGTTAGTGCAGTCAGTGGCTGCTGGAATATGAAGCCCGCCTTGACCGCGCGAATTTTGCGCAGGTCAGCTTCGCTGCGCCCGCAAAGCTCGTGTCCGTCCAAGGTCGCAGAGCCGCTGGCGATACCCGCCGAAAGGCCAAAGGGCGTCATGCATGTCAGGCTTTTCCCCGAACCCGATTCGCCGACCAGTGCCACGCACTCTCCCGCTGCAATGGTGAAGGAAAGATTGCGCACGAGGGAAACCCCAGCGATGCTGATCCCCAACCCCTGAACCGCATAAACACTCATGCGGCGAACCGATCCCGCAGCTTTTCGCCTGCAATCGTGAGACACACCAACATTGTTACGAGCACGCCACCGGGTGCCAGCAGCCCTATCGGAGACATGTCCATATCGTCAGCGCCTTCCTTCACTAGGATGCCAAGCGAAGTCATCGGCTCCTGCACGCCAAGGCCAAGGAAGGAGAGGAAACTCTCCACCATCACCACTTGCGGCACAGTGAGCAGCAGATAGGCAATGGCGACGCCTGCAACATTGGGCAGGACATGGCGGAGCAACACCGCGAATGAAGGCGCGCCCGCCGCCTCTGCTGCGATCACAAAGGGCCGGTTTTTGAGTTGCATCACTTGCCCGCGCACCACGCGCGCCATCGTCAGCCATTCAACGGCTCCAATGCCAAGAAAGACCAGCAGGATCGACCGGCCAAACACCACCATCAGTAGAATGACGACAAACATGAAAGGTAGCGCATACAGCGCATCAACGATGCGCATCATCACTTCATCGGTTTTGCCCCCGGCCCAGCCCGCGACGGCGCCCCACGCCACACCAATGACCAGCGCGACCAACGCCGCTGCCAGCGCGACTGACAATGTAACGCGCGTGCCGACCAATGTTCGGGCCAGAAGATCGCGACCCACACTGTCCGTCCCCAGCACATGCAACTCGGTAAGCGGTTGCGCGCGCACGGCAGACCAGTCGATGATGTCATAGGGCCAGGGTAGCAGCGGCGGCAGAATGAGCGCAGCCAAGATCACCAGCGCGACGAGAGCGAGCGGAAGCTTCACTCCCGCACTCGCGGGTCGAGCCAGCCGTAGACGAGATCAGCTAGCAGGTTGAACAGGATGATTAGCGCGGCATAGAGCGTCACGACTGCCAGAACCAACGGGTAATCTCGGTTCAGCGCACCTTGCACAAAATAACGCCCGAGCCCCGGCAGCGCGAAGATCGTTTCAATCACCACGGCCCCGGTTAGCAACCCCGCAGCAGCAGGGGCAGCATAGCTGGCCACGGGAACCAGTGCCGGCCGCAGTGCGTGACGGAACAGGATTGTCAGCGGCTTCAGGCCCCGCGCCCGTGCCGTGCGGACATGATCTTCTGCTAATGCCCCGGCCAATCCTGCCCGCGCAAGTTTTGCGATTGACCCCGCCACGGGAAGGGCCAGCGCAATGACGGGAAGGATCATGTTCGGCACCGCGCCGTCATTCCACCCCGAAACGGGCAGCCATCCCAGCGTCAATGCAAACAGCAGCACAAGCAGCGGCGCAGTCACAAAACTGGGCACGGACGTCAGCAGTGTTGAGAGGACGCCGAGCACGCGGTCCACAAGCCCCCCCGGTTTCGCCGCCGCGACCAGCCCCGTTCCAACGCCCAGTGTCATCGCCAGAACCATCGCCAGCCCGCCAAGCGTAAGCGACACTGGCAGGCCTTTCGCAACCAATTCCGTCACGGTGAAATCGCGGTAGATCAGGCTTGGCCCGAAATCGCCGTGCAGGACATTGCCGATGTAAGTGCCGAACTGCGCCATCAACGGCTTATCCATGCCGTAAGCCGCAATCAGCGCCTCCCGCGTTGCCGGGTCCAGCGGACGTTCGCCGTCAAACGGCCCGCCGGGGGCAAAGCGCATGAGCAGGAAAGAAAGCAGGATAACGCCCAGCAAGGTTGGGATGGCTGTGAGCAGGCGGCGGAGGATGAGGGTTAGCATCCTACACCCAACACGAGCTCGCCGTCATTGCGAGGAGCATAGCGACGATGCAATCCAGAAAGCGGCAGGCATTCTGGATTGCTTCGCTTGCGCTCGCAATGACGTGGAGTCACTTCGGCGTGGAGGCTGTCGCGTCTTGTCCTGCGCCTTCAGGGGCAGCGATGATATCGCGTGTCACGGCACCTTTATCGACCACATCAGTTCCCGGATCACCTGCGTTGGAGCGGATACCCGCAGCGGAACGTGCACCGCCTGCTTGCGATACAGCACCCGATTCGGCAGTGCTTCGCGCAGCAGGGCCGCCAAACATGGCTTGCAACGCTTGCGTGCTGCTATCGGCGGCCTGTGCCTGAGGCGCACCAGGCCGTGGCGGCACGAGGGCGAAATCGGGCGGGATCACCAGCGGCGCGGCGCGGCTAACCGCCAATTCATCCGGACGGTCGCGGTTGAACACACCGCCACGGCTGCATCCGGCAAGTGCTGCAACCAACGCTACGCTTATGATGACCTTGCGCATTTCAACTCTCCACTTTTGGCTGAGGATCGCGGACCAACAGGGCCCGCGCCAACAATATCAATACGCCCACCGTAATGGCTGCGTCGGCAAGATTGAAGACCAAAAAGGGACGAAAGTCCCCAAAATGCAGATCAGCAAAGTCAACGACATAGCCAAAGCGCGCTCTATCGGTCAGATTGCCTAGCGCACCGCCCAAAACGAGCGCCAGCCCCATCGCATCGCCGCGAACCTTTTCGGTCCACACCCAGTATGCGACACCGGCAGTGATGCAGGCGAGAATGCCTGTGAGGATCCACCTCTGGCTCTCACTTCCTGCTGGAAACAGCCCCAGCGCGACGCCTTCGTTATGGGTCAGCGTGAACTGGAAGAACGACAATATGTAATAAACCGCGCCTTCATAATCGAGGTTGAGCGGGCCTGTGACGATCCATTTGGTCAACTGGTCGACGATGTAGATGGCAGCGGCAATGCTGAGCGCGAGGCGGCGGTGGTTGGTGATCATCATATATCAACCTCCAACACCACGTCATTGCGAGGAGCAAGGCGACGAAGCAATCCAGACTGGTCGGCAGCGCACTGGATTGCCGCGCTTCGCTCGCAATGACGGATATCGATTGAGCTAACCATTCACAACTTCCTCACACCGCGCACAAAGGGAGCCGTCTTCCGTCACTTCAGGCAAATGCCGCCAGCACCGGCCACATTTGTAGTGGGTGGTGTGACGTGCGATGCCCGCAATCGCATCTAAATCACCGATAGCCACGGCATTGCCATTTTCGTCCACAGGAGAATCCGTATATTCGGAGATTGGCTTCAAGCGCACCTCGTCAACCAAACACAGTTCTGCCAAATCATAATTTGCTATAATGCTAGATAAATCTTGGCCGTTGAACAATAAACCAGTCTTGCCACGTTGAAAGAGATCAACTGCTGCTTCAAGGCTAGAACCTATCACTTTTGCGCGGCGTTGGATTTCAACGACTTGAGTTACAACTGCTCGTGTGGGCCGCAAGGATAAATCCCAAACAATACCCAATGCAGGGTTCACCCAACCCGCATCAACCTCCGGCCAATCCAGAAAATGCACAGACCCCGCTTCATCAGGATACCGAGTTTGCCACACCTCTTCGCTCGTAAACACCAGCACCGGCGCAGCGTATCTCAACAGCGCGTGGAACAAGATGTCGAGCACCGTTCGATAGGCCATCCGCTTTGGCGAAGTCGCCGCGTCGCAGTAAAGCGAATCCTTGCGGATATCGAAGAAGAAGGCCGACAGATCATTGTTCGCAAAGTCGGACAGCAACCGCACATAGGTGTTGAAATCAAAATCATCCACCGCCACCCGCAGCTTGCCATCCAGTTCGGCCAGCAGATGGAGCATATAGCGTTCCAGCTCCGGCATGTCCGTCACATCGGCCACGCGCTCGTCTTCAGAAAACCCTTCCAAAGCACCCAGCAAGTATCGGAATGTATTGCGCAATTTGCGATACTGGTCTGACACGCCTTTCAGGATTTCGTCACCAATCCGGTGATCCTCCGTAAAGTCCACAGAGAGCGCCCACAGCCGGATGATATCCGCGCCATATTGCTCCATCAGCTTGATCGGGTTGATAGTGTTGCCCAGCGATTTGGACATTTTCAGGCCCTTGGCATCCATCGTAAAGCCGTGGGTGAGCACTGCTTTGTAAGGCGCGTGGCCGCGTGTGCCGCAGGCCTCAAGCAGCGAGGATTGGAACCAGCCGCGATGCTGATCGGTGCCTTCCAGATACAAGTCAGCGCGCGGCCCCACCCAGCCATCCGGCCGCATCACATCGGGCCAGCGCCCGCTTTCCAGCACAAACGCATGGGTGCAGCCGCTGTCAAACCACACGTCGAGAATGTCAGTAACGCGTTCATAATCGTCGAGCGCGTAAGCATCACCAAGCAGGCCCCGGGCTGCATCGTCGGACCAGCCATCCACACCCTTGTCGCGCACTGCCGCGATGATCCGCGCGTTGACTGCGGGGTCGCAGAGATACTGGCCGGTCTTGCGGTTGACGAACAAAGTGATCGGCACGCCCCACGCACGCTGACGGCTGAGCACCCAGTCCGGGCGGCCTTCGACCATACTATTGATCCGGTTGCGGCCTTTTTCGGGCACGAAACGGGTGGCAGCGATGGCAGCGAGGGCGGTTTCTCTAAGGGTTTTCCCACCAACGCTGTCACCCTGAACTTGTTTCAGGGTCCATGCCTCGTTTGTCTCGCTGGTTAAAGATTGAGGCATGGATGCTGAAACAAGTTCAGCATGACGGGGACGATTTTCCAACGCCTTATCCATCCCCACAAACCATTGCGGTGTGCAGCGGTAGATGACCTTGGCCTTGGAGCGCCATGAATGCGGGTAGCTATGCTTGTAATCCGCCGATGCCGCCAGCAACCCGCCGCTTGCGCGCAAGTCCACACAGATCGGCCCATCAGGCGCGTTGAACTTGGGATTGATGACGCTGCCTTGCCCACCAAGCCAAGCCCAGTCAGAGCGATATTTGCCATCGCCCTCAACTGCGAACACCGGCTCAATGCCGTTGGCCTTGCACAAGTCGAAATCGTCCTCACCATGGTCGGGTGCCATATGGACGAGGCCGGTGCCCTGTTCGG
>JANPCO010000136.1:0-4103 GCA_031430995.1 Sphingomonadales bacterium
CTTCGATGCGAAGGTCAGCACAACAGCCATTTGCAGGATCACGCGAAACGTGTCGCGGATATTGTTGGGATGAAACTCCGCAAAACTCTCTGCACAGTCGCCGCCTTGCAGCAGGAAAGCCTTGCCTTCGCTGACTTTGGCCAGATCAGCCGTTAAACTGCGCGCTTCGCCAGCAAACACAAGCGGCGGATAGGTGCTGAGCAAGCTTTCAGAAGCCGCAAGTGCAGCAACATCGGGGTAATTGGGAAGCTGCCGGGCCTCATGGCTTTTCCAGCTGTCGGGGGTCCATTTCTGCGTCATAATTCGCACGCTCTGGTCTGATCAGTCCGAAAATGCAAGGTTTTGCATCGGATGGCTTGCTCTTGTCAGGCGCAGGCCGAAAATGTGTATGAAATTATAGAAAGATACACATCATGCGAACGAACATTGTTATAGATGACGATTTAATGGCCGAAGCGACCGCTCTTACCGGCGCATCCAGCAAGAGGTCTGTCGTCGAATTGGGCTTATTGGCGCTAATTCGGCAACGAAAACAGCGCGCGATTCTAAATTATGAAGGGAAGTTTAACTGGGTTGGCGACTTGAATGAGATGCGACGGGATTGATGGTTCTGGTCGATTCGAGCGTGTGGATTGATTTCTTTCGCGGCACAGGAACTGTCCAGACGTTAAAGCTCCGCGAGCTCCTTGCTTCTGGCGAGGCCATTGTTGGTGATCTGATGATTGTTGAAGTGTTGCAAGGCACTGAAACAGACGCGGCATTCACTGAAATGTTGGGGTTGCTCAATCTCATCGAGCAAATAGAGATTTGCTCGATTGGCGGTGCAGTTAAGGCTGCAGGTTACTATCGCTTTTTGTGCGCCAAAGGCATCACTGTTCGAAAAACAATCGACATTTTGATCGCAACTCGCGCGATCCGAGACAATTTGCCTTTGCTATTCAGTGACCGCGATTTTGATCCCTTTGTTGCTCACCTAGGACTCAAAGACGCAATGGCGTTGGCCTAAGCCGCCACCCAATTCCCGTGAAATCCTGACGGAATCCGGTGTGGTATGTGAACGCGCGCAACGGGAGCCGCTTCAAAATCCGCCGCGTCAAGGATCACAAGGTCAGTGGTATCGGCTGCGGCATCGACGACATAGCCCATCATCCAGCCGTCATCTTCCGCAGTCGCCCCGGCTTTGGGCACGAACACGAACTCGCTGGGCACATGCCCGACGCCGAAATCATGGACGGTGCGCGTTCCCGCCTCCAGGTCGTGCTTATACAGCATATGCTGGTTGGGGGCAGCAGCATCAAACCCGTCTGGCAACGCAACGGTATAGGCATAGCGATAGGATTGGCCCAGCCGCGCTTCGTTAGGGCGGGGGAATTCCTGGCTGTCTGCATCGATGACGTTGCGCGCAACAGTCTTGGCGTCGGGATCAACTGTCCAGCGTTCAAACGGAACGCGAGTGGAATCGGGGCCCTGCGTGCTGTTAGCAAACATGCTGTTGTGCGCGCACACGTCCAGGATCACCGTCCCGTCCTCGCGTTCATAGCCGTTGCAGGGGTGAAATACATAGGCAGGGTCGACATTGCACCAGATGACATCATCATTGCCCCCGTCGCGCGGGAGAAGTCCAACACGCGCCTGATGATCCGGGTTCCAAGCGTAGGGAAACGGATAGCCTTGGATCATCCGTTTCATCGAAAAGGTAACGGGCAAATCAAGAATGATGACATAGCTTTTGGTGATCATGCAGTCGTGGATCGAAGGGCCGTGATCGACAGTAATCGCTTCCTCACGCCGCACTTTGCCTTGCGCATCGACAACAACATGGCGGATGCGGTCATGCTGAGTTGCGTCGTAACAAATCGCATGCATTTCACCGGTCAGTGGATCGAGGTGAGGGTGGGCAGTAAAGCTGCCTTTAAGCGTCTCGCCAAACGGATCATGGGCAATGGTATTCAATTCTTCATCAAGGCGCACCGGATTTCCGCCGGCTTCAACCAGTCCCCATGTCTCGCCCGCGTGGCCCAGCACATTCGTGTTAACGAGGTCAGAGCGGGGATTGCGCTTGCCGGGCGCGGGCTCTTCTCGAAGGGCAGCACTGACCGCGTTGGAACGGATCCAGCGGTTGCGATACCAGAGCGCCTTGCCGCTTTGTAGCCGAACGCCGTGCACCATGCCGTCGCCGGTAAACCAGTGATAGCTGGCGGGGTTGGGCGGCGTGATGGGGTTGGGGCCAATGCGGATATAGCGACCGTCAAGCTCGGCTGGAATAGTGCCAGTCACAGACAGCGCTTCAATAGTATGTTCGCCTGCCATTGGGGCGTGAATGCCAGACAGATAGGGATGCGGCTCCGCAGGGGCTTTCAGGCGGCTGTGATTATACTTGGCGAGCGTGACCACGCCTTTGGTCACGGTTTTGCGGATCAGAGTTTCAACGCTGCTGGCCATGGAAAATCCTTTTGCTTGAAAGGCGACTCGAATATGTTTACAGCGATAACATGATCAGAGATGGTAACAGTGTCAACATAAAAAGCGATGCGCGATCCTATCACCACGGCGGATTGAGGGAAGCTGCCGTGAATGAAGGGATGCGGTTGCTGCAAATTGCCCCTGTTGAAGACCTGAGCCTCAGGGCAATTGCCCGCAATACAGGCGTCAGCGCGACTGCGCTTTATCGCCACTTTCCTGATAAACAGGCGCTGCTCCAGGCACTGGCGCAGGAAGGACTAGACAAGCTTGGCGCAGAGCAACGCGCAGCGATTGACGCGGCGGGCGGCGGGGTGGAGAGCTTTGCTGCGGCTGGCCGAACCTATGTGCGCTTTGCCCTCGCCAATCCGGCACTTTTCCGTCTGGTGATGTCCTGTGGGTTCGAAGGCGTCCAAAGCGCGGACGAATCCAACGCGATGGCATTGCTGCGAAACTGCGTCGCTGATGTTTACGCGGGCAGCAGTGAAGGCGACCTGCGCGTCGCCGTGCTGCGCGCCTGGGGCATGGTTCACGGGCTGGCGATGCTGATGCTCGATGGCCATCTGCCGCCCGACAGCGCGATGATCGAGAGCGTGATCCATCCGACGTATGTGAAAGGGGCGGGGTAGGGTATGGCGCGTCAGATTGAGGGCAGGGGTAAAAGCAAGAGCACGACGTCCGCGATGGGGCGGTTCCTGAAATCGATGGCGTGGGCGGCGGGGGCGGACCCGCTGGTGATTGATCTGGACGGAGTGGGAGCACGTCCGTTCGGGGAACGGGCGCGCGCATCCACTGAGATTGAGACGATTGGTCTGGGGGATAGCCGGGCTTATTTTGATGTTGATGGGGATTTGTTTGCGGAGCGGACGGGGTGGCTGAAGGGGGACGACGGGTTTCTGGTGCTGGACAGCGTGCGAGCACGCGCGTCCGGGGGACGCGGGAGCGCAGTAGGCGGCAATGCGCGGATTGACGGGATTGATGAGATGTTCGGCAACCGCTTCCAGGGCGGTTATGCGGAACTGGCAAGCTATGACACGAACGGGGACGGCAAGATCTCGGTGGGTGACCTCATCTGGAGCGAGCTGCAAGTGTGGCAAGACCGCGACCGGGATGGGGTGACGGATGCTGGCGAACTCAAGAGCCTTAGTGCGCTGGGCATCATCGAGATCAGCCTGACCAACACAGCGCTGAACGCCACCACGCCGCAGGGCGCGCAACTGCTCAGCCGCGGTGACGTGCGGTTCGTCGATGGGCGTGTGCGCAGCATGTTTGAGGCGATTTTCAGCTCAAACGATGTTGACACGAAGTTCGCGGGCGAGGCGGGGCGTGCGCCTTGGCAATCGGCCTCCACGCTCAACGCGAAGGGCTTTGGGACGATCACGGACTTGGCGGTTGCGGCGGCGAATGATGTGGGGCTGGCGGAGCTGGCGCAGACGCATGCGGCGCTCATGACCTCACCCAAGCTGAAGACGCTGGTGGCGCAGGCTGGCGACGTTCTGGGCCGCTGGGGGATGACGCTGGAGACGAGCCGGGAGCTTGTCGCGGTGCGTTTGTCGGCGACTGGTGCGCTGCTGGAGCATAAATTGTGGGACGGCGGTGCGCTGGAAAGCGGCTGGACGCTGGAGCAGGGGTGGAGTCCGTCC
>JANPCO010000137.1:0-13960 GCA_031430995.1 Sphingomonadales bacterium
CGCGACGCGCGGATACTCATCGGCGGCGGGTATCAGCTTGACTGGATCCAGCCCGTTGGTCAGTTTCGCTGGTCAAATCATGTCGAACTCGCGGCGCGCTTCAGCCGGTAGCGCACGGCATAGCCGATATGGTCAGACAACATGCTGCCGTCGGCTTCTCCGCCGAAAACCACTGTCCGTCCAACGGCTTCGATGGCCGCCCCTGCCTTGAACTGCCAATCGAGTGTGTGGATCAGCGGCACATTGGCTCTAATTGACAGCGTGCCTTTGCATGTTGGCTGAGCGTTCGTGCATTCTGATTGATATTTCGGTTTCCCCATGGCCGTGACTGCAGTCAGTTTCCAGCGGGCCTGATGGGCTTGCAAGGCCTTAAGCCGATCAGGTGAATGGCTGACATTGAAATCCCCGGCAAATATCGCTGGTGCTTCCGGGTCGCGATGAGCTTCCAAAAAGCGGGTCAAAGCTTCTAGCTGCCTCCGATAGGCATAAAGATGATGGCGAACGGGCGTGCGCGACTTGCTGCCGGAATTGAGGTGGGTCGTGATCAAATCGAGCGGCTTAGCGAAGCCCGGCACGTCAATTCGCGCCAGCATGATGCCTTTGTTTGCGAGGCAATCGAAACCCGCGCAAACATTGGCCGGAAAGGGCGCGGCAACGACATCGCGGATCGGATAGTCAGACGCAATGATCAACCCACTCGACAAGGCAGGGACTTGCGCTTCACCCACTAACGTTGACCGATTGGCCAGAAATGTGGGGTCAAGTGCTACGACAGCGGGGTCGCGTGTTAGGTTCGCGGGTGGCCCAACCCAAATATGGGCATAGCCCGCCGCACGCAACATCGCAGTGCTTTTGTCCGAAAAGCCTTCTTGCAGCACTACCACTTGCGGGGCGGAACCCGTCGCGCGCATGGTTTTCAATCGCGCACCAATGGCGGCCAAAGCATCGGCGCGATCACCAGCAAGCGGCCAGGGCAAATCCTGAACATTATACGTCAGCACACTCAATTCGCCCGGCAAAAGCGGCGCGATGCTTGGGACAGGAGATATAATGAGTTCAGCTGATCCAGACCTGTTGGCCAGTAACAAGGCCGGTAAAGCCACGGCTGCTAAAACCCATTTTTGCATCTGCTGTCCCCTTGCGTGATGCATGGCGATTACCCCCGCCCCGTGACATTTTCGGGAGGGAACGGCGTCAGCCGCGTGGCGTTTTTGAGTCGGTTTGATGACGGATGCGTCAAATCCGTCCAATCCCGCAGCAACAGTGCGTGTCAAAACCTGTAAATCTTGCGGCACTACGGCTTGTTTGGACGGTCGGACGCGCGTCTATTCATCATGGATTCAGGGGTTTGGACTGACACTATGGTCCAATAAAATCGACATTAAAGGATGACCATCATGACCAAGATTTTGCCAACCACCGCCGCCATCCTTGCGGTGATGGTCGCAGCTGCACCAGCGTCGGCCATTGATACAACGCAACCGGTTGCGCGCACTGCTGCTGCCGCTGAACCGCGCAGCGGCTTTGGCGGGGCGAACGGGATGGGTATTTTTGGCTGTTCGTCCGATGGAAACAAGCAAGTCGGTGTGGCTGCTGTTGGGGGATTGCTTGGTGGCTTTCTTGGTAACCGGATCGCAGGGCGCGGCAGCCGCACGCTCGGCACATTGCTGGGCGCGGGCCTGGGCGCAGCGGCAGGCTCCGCGCTTGGGTGCAAACTTCAAAGGAACGACCGGGTAAAGGCGGAGCGATCCGTTGAAAACGCAGTGACAACTGGCGAAAATCAAAGCTGGCAAAGCGATGAGACAGGCGCATCGGGTAAAGTGGAAGTCACCAATGCTGGCATGGGCAGCGGATTGGCTGACATGAAATTTGCCAAGGGCGTGGAACCTGCGGCGGGCTATTCCAAAGTGGGCAAAGCGTATCAGACCACCGCAACGGCCAATTTACGAAGCCGCCCGGGTCTTGACGGCGCGATTTTGGGCCAAGTCGTCACAGGAACGCGGGTTTGGGTGCCTGCCTCTGTGCAAGGGTCGCCGTGGTATCTCGTGTCTGACAAAGGCGTCGGCCAAGGCTATCTTTCCAACGCACTATTGAAACCTGCAGTGACCGACACGGCGGCGAATAGCTGCAAAATGGTCAAGCAAACCGTCAATGTGCCGGGAAGTGCTGCCCAGTCGGAAAGCTATCAAGCGTGCAAGGGCGAAGACGGACAGTGGGTCATGACGCGAGTTTGAGGGGCGGATGGGTGGGGCTAACGCCCTGCCCGCCCTACAATACGCTTGCCACATCCGTTTGTGAAAAATCATTGCCGACAAATAGCAACGGGCAGCCGCTGGCCTTTGCAACGGTATAGGAAAAGCAATCGCAGATATTGAGACCTGCGGGGTGGACGCCTTTCCCCCAGACAGAGTAGGTGGCGGCGACTTGTTTGCTTGACGCTTCAGTAACTGGAATGATCTGAAAACTCACCCGGCTAAGCAGACCGTTCATTTCTTCCCCGAGGCCGCGTCGTTCAGCCACGATCAGGGCTTCACAGACAGTGCCAGCCGATATCAAGCGCTGATCCGCCTGCACTAAAGCGGCAATACAGCGGTCTGCTGTGGCCTCATCCATGACGATACCCATCAACGCTGACGTGTCAACTGCGATCACGCAGGCAGGCCCTCATCATCATAAAGAAAGTCTGCACTTCGCGCTGCGCAAGGCCCAGGAGTTACTTTGGCACCGCCGGACTTGCGTAATTCCTCCAAAATAGCGCGCCGATCAACTTTGCTTTGCACCGACACCACTGGCACCAAGCGCACTGCCGGATGCCCGTGGCGGGTCAGAATCACTTCATCACCCGCCGTCGCGCGGCGGACGAGATCGGTGAGTTTACCTTTGGCTTCGGTAACGGACATGTGCATGAAACTCTCCTTGGATGAGGAAATTTAGACTATACTCTGGTCCAAAACAAGATCTATTCCCATCAATCGAACGCCTTGTTCAGCGCCTCAACCGCATCGGCATATTCCTGCATGAAGCTTTGGACGACAGAGCGCGCGGACGTTACGTCCTCGACCAAGCCAACGCCTTGCCCGACGAAATATGTGACCAGTTCGCGCGCCTGCGCGTTGCCGCCTTCGGCGGCTTTGGTCGCGCGGTGAATGGCGGGTTCGGCGATGAGCGATTGCATGGGCATCGGCAGTGCGCCGGGGCTGTCTGACCCTTCCCACGCGTCGGTCCAGGCCGATTTCAATTGACGGCTATATTTGCCCGTCCGGCCTTTAGAGCGAACGGTGTCGCGAGACCGGGCAGCGACCATTTTGTCGCGGAAGATCTGGCTGCACTCGCTTTCGGTGGTGGAAAGCCAGACAGACCCGGTCCACGCCCCTGCTGCGCCCATCGCCATGCAGGCAGCCATTTGTTCGCCGGTCATGATGCCGCCAGCCGCAAGGACAGGGATGTTGTGGCCTTCGCGTTTCAGGGCACGGACAACTTCGGGGATCAGCACCAGCGTGGAAACTTCACCGCAGTGCCCGCCTGCTTCTCCCCCTTGAGCGACGATCACGTTACATCCTGCTGCTGCCAGACGCAGCGCATGTTCCTTTGCACCGGCTAATGCCCCCACGGGAACCCCGTGGTCACGGCCCATCTGGATCATGGCAGGCGGCGGCACACCCAGTGCGTTGACGATCATCTTGATTGGATGTTTGAACGCAACGCGCAGCAATTCCATGGCTTCTTCGGGCCAGAACGGCGGAGGGGCATCATCACGGGTGCGGGCATGGGCGCCAGCCTCTTCAACACCGTGGGCCGCCAGAAGATCACGGACGAAAGCCGTATGGGCCTCAGGAATGCGGCTGGCGAGAATCTTCGACGTCAGGCCCTTTTCATCCTTCACCGATAGGTTTTCAGGGATGAGGACATCAATGCCGTAAGGCTTGCCGTCAACATGCGCATCGATCCATTGCAGTTCGACTTCCAATTGTTCCGGATTAAAGGCCGTTGCGCCTAGCACTCCAAATCCGCCAGCTTTACTGACCGCTGCCACGACATCACGGCAATGGCTGAATGCAAAGAGTGGGAATTCGATGCCAAGTTGGCGGCATAGGGCGTTGGTCATCATGCTGTCCTTGTCTGCTTTATCTTGTGTTCTGCCAGTCTACCGTCCACGAAACATCTCACGCAATCAAGAGGGTAGCATGGCAAAACCATATGATGTCGTCGTCATTGGCGCAGGGGCAGGTGGGCTGACAGCTGCCGGTGGCCCTGCCATGTTCGGGCTCAAATCCGCGCTGGTCGAAGAAGGCGAAATGGGCGGCGACTGCCTGAATGCAGGTTGCGTGCCGTCCAAAGCGATCATTGCAGCGGCACACCGGGCGCATGAGGCGCGACAAGGCTCGCGGCTGGGCGTCACACTTTCGCTTCCGGACGTCGATTTTGGCGCTGTCATGGCACATGTGCACAGCGCAGTGGCGACGATTGCGCCAGTCGATTCGCAGGAACGATTTGAAGGCATGGGCGTTGCTGTCTTTCGCGGGCGTGGCCGCTTGATTGATGACCGGACCGTCGAGGTCAATGGTCAGCATCTGAAGGCCAAACGGATTGTGATCGCCACAGGGTCTCGCGCGCGCGTGCCGGATGTGCCCGGGCTGGCGATGGTGCCGTATCTGACGAACGAGACGCTGTGGAAACTGGCGGCACTGCCGCGCCATCTTGCCATCATTGGTGGCGGCGCGATTGGAATGGAAATGGCACAGGCCTTCCGGCGGCTCGGCTCTGATGTGACTGTGATCGAGGCAGCACGCCCGATGCCACGCGACGACGCGGAAGCAGTCGATCTGGTGATGGCCACACTGCGCAGAGAAGGGATTGTGATCCGCGATCAAACTGGTGTCGCGTCTGCAACGATGGCAGGCAGTGACATTGCTTTGACGCTGAGTGACGGCAGCATAGTGACGGCAAGCCATGTGCTCGTTTCGGCAGGCCGAGTTCCGAATGTTGAAGGGCTTGGGCTAGAAGCTGCTGGCGTCGCGGTGGGACCAGACGGCATCATTGTCGATGCGCGCAGGCGGACGAGCAACAACCGGATTTTTGCAGTGGGCGATTGCCGCGCCGGGCCGCGCTTCACACACATGTCCGGCAATGATGGCTCCGTCGTCACGATGAACATTGCGCTTGGCTTCCCGGCTAAGGTCGATTTGCGCGCGCTGCCGTGGGTCTCTTACACAGATCCTGAGCTTGCCCAGATTGGCCTGACCGAAGCTGCTGCGCGCGACCAATTTGGAGCCGTAGACGTCACTCGCCAGGATTTCAGCCATAACGACCGCGCGATCGCCGAAGGAAAAACAGCCGGGTTTTTGAAAATGATCCGCCACAAAGGCAAAGTCGTTGGCGTTACGATTGTGGGGCGCGGGGCAGGGGATTTGCTGTTGCCTTGGGCACAGGTGATGACCGGAAAAGCGTCAACTTTTGCCCTTGGCGGCGCCATTGTGGCTTATCCCAATCGGTCCGACATTTCAAAAATGGCAGCGTTCGCGGCGCATGAAGCGGCCGTGTTCGGGCCGTGGTCCAAACGGTGGGCCAGGATTGTGTCAGGCCTGCGCAGTTAGTGCTCCGGCAAAGGCCGGAGTCCAGCCCCAGAACGAAGAAAGTAGCTTTGCGGCATCGTTACTATTGGCCTAGGCCCCGGCCTTCGCCGGAGGACATTGAAGCTGAACACCTAAGCCGCAACGGCCTCCCGTTGGATCGCGCCGACGGCCAATCCAGCCGTTTTGAAATGCCCAAGCACTGTATCAATCTGTTCGGGCGTGTGTTCCGCACAGAGCGAACAGCGCAGCAGATAAGTGCCCGGCGGTGTCGCGGGCGGGCGGGCAAGGTTCACGTAGACGCCAAGCCTGATCATCTGATCCCACATCGCGGCGGCCTGCACCTGATCTTGCAATATCACAGAGATAATGGCCGATTCTGGGGTCTTCGTTCCCAGCGTAAAACCTTCTGCAATCAATCCGGCGTGAACCTGACGCACATTGGCCCAAAGCTGTTCGCGCTTGCCGTGGGCATGCATCAGTTTGCGGATCGAAGTGGCCGCTGTTGCAACAACGCTTGGCGGCAGCGATGCCGTAAACACATAAGGACGGCACATCAGGCGTAGCACATCAAATTTTGGGTGGTTGGACACAACAAACCCGCCAACTGTTCCGACCGATTTTGAAAAAGTGCCAACGATGAAATCAATCTCGCCTTCAAGTCCCTGAGCTTCATAAACGCCGCGACCATTGGGGCCGTAAAATCCCATTGAATGCGCTTCATCGACTAGGATCATCGCGCCGTATTTCTTGGCCACTGCCACCATTTCGACGAGCGGCGCGATATCGCCAAGCATCGAATAGACGCCTTCAAGCACAACCAGCTTGCCAGCCTCTGCCGGGATTTTTGCAAGGCGAGATTCGAGATGCGCAACATTATTATGGCGGAACCGAACCACATTGCGCTGTCCCAAAAAGCAGCCGTCATAGATTGACGCATGGCTATCGATGTCAAGAATGACATAATCATCCTTACCCACTATCGTCGACACAAGACCAAGGTTGGCTTGGTAGCCAGTTGAAAAGACCATGGCATGGTCTGTGCCGTAAAATTCTTTCAGCGCGTCTTCAGCGTCAATATGATCAGCAAACGTGCCGTTCAAAACGCGGCTGCCGTTCGTGCCGGATCCGAATTCGTCCAGCGCGCGCTTGCCGGCTGCAATCACATCGGGATCAAACGTCATGCCCATGTAATTGTAAGTTCCGAACAGGATCGTTTCCTTGCCTTCGACGATGGCCGTCGTCGGGGATGTCACTTTATCCATGACGATATGGAACGGGTCACGGATGCCCGATGAGAGCAAGCCAGCCTTTTCGGCGATAATAGCGTCATATTTGCTAAACAGATCAGTCATGCGTCATCCTTAACGGCTCTCGCTGCCTATTCCAGTGGAATAAGGCAGGAACGCGGCAAGGCTTGGCAAAGCCGCCAACGTCATGCAAGTGTCACAAAGGCTTAGTGATCCTTTGGGAGACTTATGATGAAACCTGAAAACGGCTCAGAACAGCGGCCTCTGGTGCCCAATGCGATCCATCTTGTCCGCACCGTACAGCAATTGAACGTCACGCTCAGCCAGATGGCGGACCAAAAGGCCTCTATCCTGATGGGCGCTACATTCGTGGTTTTTACCATTTCCGTCGGCCAGGCGTCCCGGCAAGGGGCCACGAGCGCGATATTGGTCCTTGCGTTCTTTTCCTTCATTTCTGCGATGCTGGCTGTCTTTGCGATCCTGCCGTCGGTCAGTCCCAAACCAAGTGCCAACCCCAATATCCTGTTTTTCGGCAACTTTACCGCGATGACAGAAACCGAATTTGCCGATGCCGTGCTGGACGGGTTGCGCAGCGACGAAGACATTTACCGCCTGATGCTCAAGGATATATATCAGAACGGCCAAGTGCTGCAGCGCAAGAAATATAAATATCTGGGCTATGCCTACCGCGTGTTTCTGGGTGGGCTGGTGGCAACGGTCGCTGCGCTGATTATCGAACGCGTTCTGGGATGAAGCCCCTTCAACTGCCATACAATCTGATCTAAGGACGCGCCTCATTCCATTCGGAGACTATCATGAGTGAAGCCATCGCAGCAGACGAACTCCGCCTGCTGATCGAACGTATCGAGCGATTAGAAGAAGAAAAAAAGGCGATGGCGGATGACATCCGCGACGTTTATTCCGAAGCGAAGTCGCGCGGATATGACGCGAAGATCATGCGTCAGATCGTGCGACTGCGGAAAATGGAAGCGCATGATCGCGCGGAAATGGAAGCTATTTTGGACACGTACAAGGTCGCGCTTGGCCTGCAATAAAGGAGAAGCACTATGCTGATGACCACAACAACAGCCGTCGAAGGCCGCCCGGTTCGGGATTACCTCGGCGTCGTCACAGGCGAAGTCATTGTCGGCGCGAATATCTTCAAGGATTTGTTTGCCGGCATTCGTGATATCGTTGGCGGCCGGTCCGGCGCCTACGAAAGCACCCTGCGTGATGCGCGCAAGACCGCACTTGATGAACTTTCCGCCGAGGCCCGCGCTCTGGGTGCAGACGCAGTCATTGGTATCGATCTCGATTATGAAGTGCTGGGTTCGGGCGGATCAATGCTGATGGTTAGCGCAAGCGGGACTGCGGTGAAGCTGGGGTGAGCGAGAGCGTATTCGTTCAAGCATTAAGCCAAACCGCGCTAGTTTTGGGTCAAGCGCGGTGGACGGGTTGGCGGTGGTGGGTGCTGTTGTTAACCTGCTTTTTATTCCAAATCTCTCTAGCGCACGATCCCTCTCCTCTCCCGATGAAGCTTTTGGCTGCTGTTGGGGTTTTGTTCACCGCTTGGGGAATGACCCGTCACCTGAACAACGCTGACCAAACACGTGAGGGCAACCCACTATCTTGGATTGGGTGGGGGATTGTTGCAATCTTGACCAGCTCTGTACCCTACATAACGGCCGGGCTGGTCGGGGTCTTTGACTGGGGCAACGAAAGCGCCGCATTTTGGTCAGAGAACATATTTTTGCTGGTAATTGTATCACTGATTTCCCTATTCCTTGTGTTCGGAACAGCGAAAGCCATTGATCAAACCATTGACCCATGGGATGAGCTTTTTACCTTCTGGAGTAGGCATTTCTGGAGCTTGGTCCTATCAGCATTCACGATTTCCGCAGCATTGAGGCTTATCGAGAGCATTGCCCTCCTCGGATGGGAAAGTATACCGATCAGCCCGTGGGACGGCTGGCTATTCACCTTGGGATATTCTATCATTCAAGTATTCTGGCTGATGATTGACACAGCCTTTCTCGTCGCTTGCGTTCAAATCGGTCTTGTTCGTGTTACAGACGCCCAGTTGCCCCCGGAGGCGGAATTAAGCTAGAACACTCGCCAACAGCAATTACAATCGATCAGGGCAACCATGGCAGGCCATAGCAAATATAAGAATATCATGTACCGTAAGGGCGCGCAGGACAAGAAGCGTTCGGCGGCTTTTTCGAAGCTGTCCCGCGAAATCACCGTTGCGGCCAAGATGGGCTTGCCCGATATTGATGCCAATGCGCGGTTGCGCGCAGCGGTTATGGCCGCGCGGGCGCAGTCCATGCCCAAGGATAATATTCAGCGCGCCATTGATAAGGCATCGGGCAGTGACGGCGAAAATTATGAGGAAATCCGCTATGAAGGTTACGGCCCCGGTGGTGTTTCAATCATTGTCGAGGCGCTCACGGACAATCGCAACCGCACCGCAACCAATGTCCGCACTGCATTCAGCAAAAATGGAGGTAACTTGGGGGCTTCGGGGGCAGTGAGCCACGGATTTGATCACTTGGGTCTTATCTCGTACGGCGCGGCGTCCGGCACTGCCGACGCGGTGTTTGAGGCGGCGCTGGAGGCAGGAGCGGATGATGTGGAGTCGTCAGAGGATGGCCATGACATCTGGACGTCAATGGAAAGTCTGCACCCTGTTGCCAAGGCCCTTGAATCCGCGCTTGGTGAACCAGAAGGCGTTAAGCTCGCGTGGAAACCGCAAATAGAAGTAAGCGTCGATCTAGCCGGGGCGACGACGCTGATGAAGCTGATCGATCAGTTGGATGAGGACGATGATGTGCAGACCGTCTGGGGAAATTATGACATCCCAGACGAAGTGATGGAGAAACTGGGATGAAAAAGCCCCTCCCCTTCAGGGGAGGGGTTGGGGTGGGGAGTGCCACTTCCAAAACTGCTCGCAGGCGGACATCCCCCACCCCTAGCCCCTCCCCTAAAGATAAGGGGAAACCATGCTGATCCTTGGCCTTGATCCTGGCCTTGGCACCACAGGTTGGGGCATCATATCAGCTTTGGGAAACCGACTGTCCCACATCGCGCATGGCCAGGTGTCAACTGACCCCAAAGCGAGTTTGCCCGAACGGCTCGTCACGCTGGACGCCGCGCTGACGGACATTATCCTGACACACCGCCCGGATTGTGCGGCGGTGGAAGAAGTCTTTGTGAATTCTAATGCCCAATCAACCCTGAAACTCGGACAGGCGCGCGGTGTTTGTTTGCTTGCTGCTGCGCGCAGCGGGATGCCTGTGGCTGAATATGCAACACGGCTGGTCAAGAAAGCCGTGGTCGGCACTGGCGGCGCGGAAAAATCCCAAGTGCAGGCCATGCTCAAAATCCTGTTGCCTGGTGCCAAGATCACAGGCGCCGACGCCGCCGATGCGCTGGCTGTGGCGATTTGCCATGCGCATCACGGCGCGGCTAAGACGCGACTATGATCGCGCGCCTCACTGGAACCCTCGCCGAAATCGCCGCAGACCATGCCGTGCTGGATGTCGGCGGCGTCGGCTATTTCGTGCTGGCCTCCACGCGCACTTTGTCTGCCATTGGCCCTGTTGGCGGGCAAGTGATGCTGTTCACCGAATTGCAAGTGCGCGAAGACAGCATGACGCTGTTTGGATTTGGATCGGCGGGCGAACGTGACTGGTTCCGTTTGCTGACAGGCGTGCAAGGCGTCGGCGGCAAAGTCGCGCTCAATATCCTGTCCGCGCTAGACGCCGAAGAACTCAGTCGCGCAGTCGGAACCCAAGACAAAGCCATGGTCGCCCGCGCCAATGGCGTCGGACCCAAACTCGCCGAGCGGATCGTGCGGGAACTCAAAGACAAAGTCGGCGGCATCGCGATTGGATTAGGCGGAGTTGCGCCTATCGCAGCCAGAGGCATTGCTGCCGACGCCGTATCTGCGCTGGCCAGCCTAGGCTTCAAGCCCGGAGAAGCAGGATCAGCAGTCGCAGCGGCGGAACGCGAACTGGGCGATGGTGCAACGCTCGATGCCCTCATCCGGCTGGCATTGAAGAAAGCTGCGCGGTAAGGAAGAAACAAAGGAATTTACCATGCAAGTTACAGCAATCCTTACGCCAGCAGAAGAAGGTGGATATGTGGCGCTTAACCCTGAAACAGGGACGAGCAGCCAAGGCGAAAGCGTGGAAGAAGCGCTTGCCAATCTAAGGGAAGCGGTTGAGCTCTATTTGGACGATGAACCGCTCTGGGTTTCCGGCACGCCGCTCATCACAACGATGACGATCAGGGAACATGCCTAAATTGCCGTCGCTATCCGGGCGGGAAGTTATCAAATCTTTCGAAAAACTTGGCTTTGTGCAAGTTGGGCAAAGCGGGAGCCACGTCAAAATGCGACGGGAAGGCACTTCCTGTATAGTTCCCGTGCACAAGGAAGTGAAAAAGGGAACGCTTGCGAACGTCTTGCGACAGGCGCAAGTTTCGCAGGACGCGTTTTTGAGGGTGGTTCGTTGACCAACTTGCCGCCAGAGCATGTTTTAGACGCGCTTGAAGAGGCGCAACGGCTTCGAGGGTGGATCGCAAGTGGCTACGCTCAAATTGAGTATCTGCTCCGTGATATAATACTAAAAGCCTTTGCCATGGCTGCTTACAAGAATTTGGTTGTGAAGATTCCCCGTAATGCAGACGGGCTCATCAAGGTCGTGAAAACAATTGTTGAGGCGAGTGGCTATTTTTTGCGGCATCAGACAGAGATTTTATGGATTTTAAGCGAGTTAGAGTTGCATCGGGACAAAAGAAATATGTTCGCGCACGGATACTTGACCATCGTGCATACGCCAAACCGTGAGGTTGGATTTCAATTTCGCAAGTGGAATAAAAACGGCGTGGAAGAGATTACGACCATCCAACTCATCGAATTTCAGTATCTGAAATCTCAAACAACCCACGCCTCAGAGCGCACAGCTATTCTCTGCAGAAACATTCACAGCGACCTCGAATCGATTGCTACATGACCTCCCCCCTCACCACCCCCACGCGCACCCCCGAAGACGTCGACGCGGCTCTGCGCCCTAAGACCCTCGACGAATTTGTCGGCCAAAAGGCCGCGCGGGAAAACCTTCGTGTTTTCATCGAAGCCGCGAAGCAGCGGGGGGATGCGCTGGATCATGTGTTGTTCTTTGGCCCGCCGGGGCTTGGCAAGACAACTCTTGCTCAGATTGTGGCCAAGGAAATGGGCGTGGGCTTCCGCGCCACATCTGGCCCCGTGATTGCCAAGTCGGGCGATCTGGCAGCACTGCTCACCAATCTGGATGACGGCGATGTTCTGTTCATTGATGAGATCCATCGGCTTGCCCCTGCGGTGGAGGAAATCCTGTACCCCGCAATGGAAGACCGGGCGCTGGATATCATGATTGGCGAAGGGCCATCGGCGCGGTCTGTGCGGATTGATTTGCCGAAGTTCACGCTGGTGGGCGCAACGACGCGGCAGGGATTGCTGACGACGCCGCTGCGGGACCGGTTTGGTATTCCCATTCGCTTGCAATTTTACACGCACGAAGAACTGGGGCGCGTCATCACGCGGGCGGCAGGGTTGCTCAATCTGGCAATTGCGCCGGACGGGGCACAGGAAATTGCCAAGCGATCACGGGGCACGCCGCGCATTGCGGGCCGTCTGCTGCGCCGAGTGCGCGATTTCGCCAATGTTGCGGGCGAACCCGTAGTGACCGCCAAAATCGCCGACGCCTCGCTGACACGGCTCGAAGTTGATGCTCTGGGCCTTGATGCGATGGACCGGCGCTATCTGATGATGATTGCCGATATCTATCGCGGCGGGCCCGTCGGCGTTGAGGCACTGGCGGCGGGGCTATCCGAACCTCGTGACACGATTGAGGATGTGGTGGAGCCTTATCTCCTCCAGCTTGGCCTCATCGCGCGTACAGCGCGGGGGCGCGCACTTAATGGGCCGGGGTGGAAGCATCTGGGGTTGAACCCGCCTGCGGGCTCTCAGGACGGCCTGTTCGACGGCGAATAAACGTTCTCCGGGCTTGACCGGAGGCTGGCTGGCAAATGCGTTACCGCTTCCCTGCAAGGCTCCGGGTCAAGCCCGGAGAACTGATGGTGTGTTTCAGTTCGCGGATGTCGGAAATTCTGACACTCGCAGCGCCCGTTAACCATTGGCTAACCACAAAAACGCCCGAAATCAGCCGCAGCGCTAAACTGGCACAGTCTCTGCATCGCGGGTGTCGTTCCCCCCGGAGCACTAAGCGTGTTTCACTAAGGGCGGATCGGCTGCTTCTCTGGTCTCGCGCCGATCCGCCCCTACCCGCTTCCTTCAACTCAGCAGATAATCCGAAACATAGCCGTTGGTTTTGCGTTCATGCGCAAATGTTGACATCGGGCCGTGGCCGGGAACGAACGCTGTATCACCGCCAAGTGGCCACAAGCGCTGCGTGATTGAATCGATTAGTTGCTGATGATTGCCACGCGGGAAATCCGTGCGGCCAATTGACCCCTGAAACAGCACGTCACCCACAATGGCCAAGTTCGATTCGGCGTGGTGGAAGACGACATGGCCCGGCGTGTGGCCAGGACAATGATAAACGTCGAGCGTGAGATTGCCGACCGTTACTTGATCCCCGTTGACCAGCCAGCGGTCAGGCTCAAATGTTTCGGCGTGCATCCCGTATTTTTGTCCGTCATCGCCCAATTGCGCAATCCAGAAGCGGTCTTCCTCATGCGGGCCTTCAATTGGCACGCCCAGTTGCTTGGCGAGAATTCCAGCCTGCCCGCAGTGATCAAGATGGCCGTGAGTGATCAGGATTTTCTCGATAGTGACGCCGTGCTGTTCGGCGGCTGCCATCAGGCGCGGCAAATCTCCGCCGGGATCGCTGAACGCGCCTTTCATCGTCTCTGTGCACCAGATGAGAGTGCAGTTTTGCTGGAGCGGTGTAACAGGGATGATGGCGGCTTTGAGGGGTTGAGTGGTCATGACGTCCTAGGGGTTAAAGCTCAATGAAAGGTTCTTTTCTAGCCCCTCTACCTTTAGGGGAGGGGTTGGGGTGGGGCGGTTGAGCAAGGTGATAGGTCAACGGATTTATTTCGGGCTGACACGCCCCACCCCAACCCCTCCCCTAA
>JANPCO010000138.1:0-7865 GCA_031430995.1 Sphingomonadales bacterium
CGCGATTTCGGAACGAACCGGAGCGTCCTTACCCAGAGTAGTTGCTTTTTCAAATTGCCGCCAAAAAGCCGAGGATATCTCTGGCCAGCCGCTAAAACTTGAGTATTCGATCAAGCGGCCAACGCCGTAACGCGCTGGTGCTCCTTCTGGAAAATTCATCGACGTTGGGTTGTCAATTTTCACCAGCAATTCATCAAGGGTTTTGATCCGAGTGAGGTCCGGACTTTGAAGGTCGGCTGTCACTTTGCGGCGCAAGACTGCGCCATCGGACTGGATCAGGCGCGCGCGGAAAGTGCCACTAATCTGATTGGTAGGGAGTTGAAGCGCACCAAAGGCCTTTTCGCCGAAGGTTGGGTCGCGGTCAGCGATTGTGGCGGAAAATTCAACATCATCACCAACTTCGGCGCCAGGAATTGCGAAAACCGCCGTGGCCAGTCCGGTTAGAACCGATTGTTCTAGGTTCGCTTCGCGCTGCACAATGATGAAATTTGCTTTACCAAGCATGTCAGCAGACGAGCCGTCCTTGCGGATCAAGCGAACGGAATGGACGGTTACGGTGCCGCTTGACGGTCGCCAGGTAAAGTTCAGGTTTGCGGCTTGCAGGGCCTCAGGCTTAACCATTTTGAAACGTTGCGAGATGAAATGCTCCTGCCCTTTTTTTGAAACACGAACTTGATTGTCAAAAAAATGGACCTGAATTGGCGCATCCGCTGGCACAGCGTTCGGCAGGGCTTCGGGCTGCGGAAGGACCCACTTGGGCAGTGGCCCTTGCAACACTTTCGGCGGCACGACTTTCTTCGACTGTGCCAGTGCAACCGATGTCGATGCTGAAGAGAGCAGAGCGCCCCACAAAATTGCCCCCTTGATCATCATGCCCTCTATTCCGTCATGCCCAATTGCCAGAGGAAGAATGCCGCTTCCTCTGCATCTTCCCTTAAACTTTCAAACCGGCCAGACTTGCCGCCGTGGCCTGCGCCCATATTGGTTTTGAGCAGCAAGACATTGCCGTCGGTCTTTTTGTCCCGCAACCGCGCGACCCATTTTGCTGGTTCCCAATACGTGACGCGCGGGTCATTGAGGCCAGCTGTCACGAACAGTGGGGGATAGGCTTGCGCCTTGACTTGGTCATAGGGGGAATAGCTGCGGATCAGCTTGAACGCATCGATGTCGGTAATCGGGTTGCCCCATTCGGGCCATTCGCCGGGCGTCAGGGGCAGGCTCTCATCCTGTATGGTGTTCAGCACATCAACGAAGGGCACATGAGCTGCCACTGCCCCCCAGATTTCCGGGTTGGTGTTCACGACAACACCCATCAATTCGCCGCCCGCCGAACCGCCTGCGGCAACCACACGGCCAACCTTGGCAAAGCCTAGGTCAATCAGGCCCTTTGCGCTATCGACGAAGTCATTGAATGTATTGGTCCGTTTTTTCAGCTTTCCGTCTAGCTGCCACTGCTGGCCCAGATCATCGCCACCGCGAATATGGGCAATGGCATAGGCGAAGCCGCGGTCCAGATAAGACAGGCGCACTGTCGAAAATCCGGGCGGTATGGCATAACCATATGCACCGTAAGCGTAGAGGTAAAGCGGGCCGTTCCCGTCTTTCTTGAAACCCTTTTTATAAACGATGGACACCGGCACTTTCACCCCGTCACGCGCCATGATTTCGACTCGTTCCGTGTCATACTGGCTGGCGTAATAGCCAGACGGGATTTCCTGTACCTTCAATGTCTTCATCGTGGCGGACGCGATGTCATATTCAGTCACAGTATCTGGCGTTACCATGGACTCATAAGACAGCCGCAGCTTGTCGACCTTATACTCCGGGTTTTCATCCAGCCCGGCGGAATAGGTTGCTTCGGGGAATTTGATCCGTTTGGCAGCGCCGCCCGAATAGCTGTGCAGTTCGATCTGATCGAGGCCCTTTTCACGCCCCTCCACCACGAAGAAATCGGCAAAGGTTGAAACGCCCGTCATGTAAAAATCAGCTGAGGGCGCGATCCGCGTTTTCCATTTGGCTGGCGTGGTCATGTTCGCCGTTTTGAGGCTGAATTGAGTGCTGTCCTCATTGGTGTGAATGAACAGCGTGCCGCCGTGTTCCTCCACATCATATTCCACGCCCTTTTTGCGCGCGCGGATAAGGGTCAGCGGCGCAAAGACATTGTCAGCGGGCAGCATCCGCACTTCGCTGGTTTCATTGTCGCCTGTGGCGATCAGAATGAGCTTTTCGGAATGGGTCATCCCGACGCTGACTTGAAAGCCCTGGTCTTCTTCAAAGAATATCATCTTATCGTCAGCGATTGGCGTGCCCAGCGTGTGCGCCATCACTTTTTCCGCGCGCCACTGTTCATTGACGGGTGTGTAGAGCAGGTGCTTGCCGTCCTTGCTAAACAGGAACCCGCCATTGGTGCCGGGGATCGTGTCAGTCAGTTCCTTGCCTGTGTCCAGATTGCGAAAATGGATGGTGAAGCGTTCTGATCCGTCCGTATCAGTCGCATAGGCCATGATCCTGTCATCATCGCTCACAGTAATATCGCCGAGGCGGAAATACTCCTTGCCTGCGGCTTCCTTGGCCTCATCAAACATGACTTCGTCGGGCCCGCCAGTCGCTGATTTACGCATCCACTGTTTATACTGCGCACCTTTTTCAAACCGCCGCCAGTAGAGATAGTTTCCGTCCTTTTGCGGGACGGAACTCTCATCTTCTTTCAATCGCGCTTTCATTTCTTGAAACAGCGTCTCAACCACTGCCGCGTGCGGCTTCATTTGCGCTTCGAAATAGGCATTTTCAGCGTTCAGATGATCGAGGACGCGTTTGTCATCAACCTTGGGATAGCTCTGGTCCTTCAGCCAGTGATAGTCATCTGTGATGGTGATGCCGTGGCGGGTGGTGGCGTTTGGAATTTTCGCCGCAATGGGCGGGGTGATGCTGTCATTCATTGGGGTCTTCTGGGCAAAGGCCGGGGAAAGCGCAAGCAGAGTGGCACTAAAGGCCAGCATGAGGGCGGGATGGGACACAGTTTAACTCCAATGACACCAGGACGCGACCAGTCTGCCATATCCAGTCTGATTTGAAAGGGGGTTTCCGGCGGTATCTGCCCCCGCCAACTCGCCCACCTGTTCCCTTGCCGCGACGGGTGGCCTCCTCGCCCTTTGCAGTTGATCATACATCGGTTCAAACTTGCCTTCACTGGACCAAAAAACAGGTCGCTGGCCAGCGGATTGCTTCAGGAGATGACTTATGGCTGGAGGACTTGCAGTTGTGCTATCAGGGGGCGGCGCAAAAGGCGCTTTTCAGGTGGGCGTCTTGGATGAGCTGATATCCAATCGCGGCGTGAAATTTGATATATTTGCAGGTGTATCCACGGGCGCCATTCAGGCACTGGGCGGCGCGATGAATGATATGCCCCGGCTGCTGAACGAATGGCAAACGATCAAAGGCGATGGCGATATTTACAAGAAACGCCCGCTCGGTGCCGTTGGCGCAGCGTTCGGGGCCAATTCCATCTACGATGCGTCGCCGATCAAAGCGCGGTTGATCGCCTTTGCTGATGTGGCCAAACTGAAAGCCGCGAAGCGCAAGCTGCTGGTGGGCGTCGTCAATCTGGCAACAGGCCAATACCGCGATGTTGATGAACGATCTCCCGATATCGGGCAATGGGTTTACGCCAGTTCAGCTCAGCCGCCGTTTTTCCAGCCCCTTAAAAGCAAAGACGCGAACGGCGTGACGGAACAATGGGTGGACGGCGGCGTGCGCAATGTGACGCCGCTCAGTTCAGCGATGGCGCAAAGCCCGCGCGCTGTGCTTGCCGTCCTTGCGTCCCCGCCTAAGCCGGTGCCTGCGCCGGGTAAAGTCTATGACAATCTTATCGAAATCGCGCTGCGGTCTGTCGGCATTCAGACAGCGGAGATTGCGGAAAATGATCTGGGCAACGCAATGCTGATCAACGATTTGCTCGGCGCGCGTGAGGCTCAGTTTCGCCGTTTGATGGCGCTTGGCCTGTCCGGTACCCAAATTGGTGACATCTTGCGCCCCTTGGATGAACAGCTGTCGCGCTATAAGTTTGCGCCGATCCGCATTCTGTCGCCTGACCCCGGCTTTGACGCAGCTGACACGCTGGAGTTTAGGCCCGCCAAGATCAACGCAGCGATTGCGGCTGGGCGTAAAGCCGTTGTTGATAATTGGCCGTCGCTCAAATTGTTCTTGGGGGTTTAGGGCGTCATGGTTTCAGGTTGCGTCGCTCTGCTCCTCGCAATGACGGGCATCTAGCTTTAGCGGGCACACGCGCATGGCCGACACAACCTTACCGCCAGCGCAGATTGTCTCGGCTGAGGTCGGATATCTTCCGCGCGCCCATCAGCTTCATTCCGCGTTCGATTTCATCACGGAGTTTGCCAACGGCGCGTTCCACCCCCGGTTGTCCTGCTGCTGCCAGCGCGTAAAGATAGAGCCGTCCGCCAGAGCAGGCCTTTGCCCCGACAGAAAGCGCCTTCAGCACATGGGAGCCGCGCCGAATGCCGCCGTCGCAAATCACATCGATTTTAGCGCCGACGGCGTCGCAAATTTCGGCGAGTTGATCGAAAGGCGCGCGGCCGCCATCCAGCTGGCGACCGCCGTGGTTGGACACCATGATGGCCGTTGCGCCGATATCGACTGCGCGTTTGGCGTCAGCAACGGACATGATGCCTTTCAGGCAAAACTCCCCGCCCCATTGCACGCGCACGGCTTCTGCTGTTTTCCAATCCATCGTTTGATCCAGCATCGTGTTGAAATAATCAGAGACGGACAGCGCCACATTCGTGCCTTCGCTGACATGATCTTTCAGGTTGGAAAGCTCGAACTTTTCACGCAGCAGATAGTTGAGCGTCCAGCGCGGATGCATCGCAAAGCTTATCGCTGATCCCGGCGTCAGGCGGGGCGGCGACGTAAACCCGGTTTGCAAGCAGCGTTCCCGGTTGCCGCCAACAATAGTATCGACAGTCAGCGCAATGGCGTCGAACTTGGCATGCTTGCAGGCCTCGATCATGGCGTGATTCAGTCCCTTGTCTTTGTGGATATACAGCTGGAACAGTTTGGGGCTGGAGACTGTGCGACCGATTTCTTCTATGCTGACTGTGGCCAGGCTGGATATTCCAAAGAAGGTTCCGAATTTTTGTGCCGCAGCACCAACCGCGCGCTCCCCCTGCCAGTGGAACAGGCGCTGAAGCGCTGTGGGGGAAAGGAACAGCGGCATGGCAATTTCCTTACCCATCACGGTTGTGCGCAGATCGACACTGTCGACGCCTGCCAGCACATTGGGAACCAGATCGCAGTCTTCATAGGCGACTGTGTTGCGGTCTTTCGTCACTTCATCGTCGGCTGCGCCATCAATATAATGGAACACGGGGCCAGGCAGCCGCCTGCGCGCGAGTTCGCGGAAATCTTCGATATTGTTACAATCGTTCAGGCCCATCCAAGGGCGATTTGCGGCAAGGCCGGATGCTCTATTTCTTGTCATCAGGCGCTATTTCTTGGCATCAGGGGTCGGGTCCTCTGTTAACATTTCACTGGCCGCTTGCTGCGCGCTTTCCATGGCCGTCATTGGACGGCCTGGGGCACGGCAGCGACGTGCCGTGCCTAACCCTTTAAGATAGCTGCGCCGGACCACGCCAGCATAAACAGCTTCGCGGTAATCCTGATCTGATGCGCGCGCGCCAGAGACTTCGCGGATGAGAGCCCGAAAGGGGATCAGCCCCGATATGATGCCGCGCGTTACGCCAGCCGCACCTTCCTTGCGCTTGCGGTCACGTGTGTTGACTTCAATCTTGTCAAAATCATCACCCAGAACCCCGTCAAGCTTCGTTACCTCTGCAATGATCTGGCGACAGGTGCGGATGCCAGCCGTGTCGTAGGGCTTGTCGCGGACCGCCTCTAGCTCAGGCGGCACGCCTTTGCGCTTCAAGTTGATATCGGCCAGCGGCTGGGTGACGGCATCGCCCATCATCTCGCCAGTATTCTGGTCGCGGTCTTTTCGGTCTTGCGCCGCAGCAGGCGTAATCAGAAGCAGAGCTAAGGCAGTGGTGGCGACGTGGCGGATCATGAGTGGTTTCCTTTGGCGAATGCACGCGTTAGTGCAATGGGTATAACAGCAGGAGGCTATATTGTTCCAGTTTGCGGTCTCGTCCGGCACAAAAGAAGAGCTTTACCGGGATTTATTGAACGCCGCCGACGCCGTGACAGCGAATGAACCAGACCCAGTAGCCAATATGGCCAATGTTGCTGCGCTGATCTGGGAATATCTGCCTGACCTGAACTGGGCCGGCTTTTACCGCATGATCGACGGTGAATTGGTGCTGGGGCCATTCCAGGGCAAAGTTGCTTGCATCCGCATTCCGCTTGGCAAAGGCGTGTGCGGCGCTGCTGCACAAACGGGCGAAACTCAGCTGGTGGCAGATGTTCACGCCTTCCCCGGTCACATTGCGTGCGATGCCGCGTCCCAGTCAGAAATTGTTATTCCGATCAAGCGGAGTGGCCAAGTGGTTGCCGTGCTTGATCTTGATAGCCCGCGGCTTGGCCGGTTCGATTTGGACGATACAAAGGGGCTTGAGGAGATCATATTAACGCTTGCGAGCCGAATCTGGCCAGAAACGGGACAATTTTAACCATTTCCTGCGCTGGAAATTGGTGAACGCGCTGTTAAGTTCTGTGAACGACAAATAAACCATGTGGCGAGTCGTGCCCCATGCGGACTGATATTGTGTCACGGGAGCTTATGTATGAATATCCTCAAAACCTCTGCCATTGCGTTGATGATGAGCGCGCTTCCGGTTGCGGCGCAGGCGCAGATGATGCCAGCAGGTGCGAATCCTATGCCGCGTCCGATGGGCCCGGGGTCGATGGGACCGATGCCTATGGGTGGCGGAATGAGCATGCCGAAGCCGGGAATGCCGCATGCTGGCGGGCCGCGTAACTGGGGCCCGCGCCACAACGGCCGCTGGCAAATGGGCTACCGCGCGCCGGGCGGTTGGGGTGGATATCGCCGTCCCTTCGTTGGCTATGCTCTGCCTCAGTTTTGGATCAACCCCAGCTTTTATGTCGGCAACTATGGCAATTACGGCTTTTCCCGTCCGTCGAACGGTTACGGCTGGTCGCGTTATTATAATGATGCGGTGATGACGGATCGCTATGGCCGCGTGCAAGACTATGTCGAAGGTGTCGAATGGGATCGCTACGATCGCTATGATGACATGGCGTCCGGCGAAGATTACAGCGACTCATACGGGTACCGCGACGATGGTTATGATTATGGTCGCGGTGATCGCCGTGCGGACCGCGATGATCGGCGCGGGCGCGACCGTGACGGCGGGCTTGGCGGTGCCATCATTGGCGGCGCTGTGGGTGCTATTGCAGGCAGCGCCATTGCTGGTCGTGGTGATCGCACCGCCGGCGCGCTGATCGGTGGCGGTCTTGGTGCCCTTGGTGGTGCAGCCATCGATTCAAATGACCGGACAGGGCGCGGCTATAAAGCGAAGCGGCCGAAATATAGCCGCAGCCGCGGCCGCGACATGGATTATGATTACCGCTACGGCGCGCCAGACGGTGTCACCCAAAATGGCGAGTGGCAGGGTCAGTGGACTGGTCGCTGGAACGACGGCCCCACCCAAACATGGGAAGGGACCTATGAAGGCACGCGCCCGCACTGGGATCAGACTTATCGGGACCAGAGTTATCGCGGCCAGGGGCTCCCGCAAGGCCATCCGCCAGTTGTGATGCATCAACAGAGTGGCGGTTATGGCTATCGCCCGTCATACGGTTACGGTGGATCGGACATCATTACAGTGACTGTTCAGTCGCAGCCTGTTGTCACGACGACGACGACGGTCAGC
>JANPCO010000139.1:0-2317 GCA_031430995.1 Sphingomonadales bacterium
CGCGGATTTGACCATGCCGTCGTCGCGCGCATCGAACGCCTGTTGTGCATCGCAGAATATAAGCGCCGCCAAGCGCCGCCTGGTGTGAAGCTAGGCAAACGTAATTTCGGGCGTGATAGGCGCTATCCGATTACCAATGCGTTTCGGACTGGGTAGACGCGTGCCGCAATTCTGGCTAAGAGAGGGTTTCTATGAAACAAGTTCCTGTTGCAGCTTTCAAAGACAACTGTTCCGAATTTATCTCTGAAGCAGAGGCAGGGAATGAAATCATCATAACCCGCCACGGCAAGCCAGCGGCCAAACTGATCGGCATCGCGGGCGACCGGCGGGCCAAGCAATCTGAAGCCATGGCGAGGCTGCACGCTATTGGCCAGCGCGTGCTCACCAACCACGGTCCGACGACATCGGAAGAAATTTCCGCCTGGATCGACGAAGACCGCCGGTGAGCGCGATCGTTGTAGATGCGTCCGCGATAGGATCTGCCATCCTTCCAGACGAAGGGGGAGTTTTAGCTGGCCTTGCTCTCAAATTGGCAAGCGAAGTTGATTTTGTGGAGCCGATGCATTGGCCGATTGAATTGATGAGCCTCATTCTAAGAGCCTGTCGGCGTGAACGCATTTCAGCGGCCGAGCGCGATGAAGCACGGGACGGAGCCGCTCGATTGATGGAATTTGCCTTAGTGGACGATAGCGTAGGCGCGGCGACGACGCTTAACCTTGACGTCACCCATAACATGAGCATTTACGATGCCGCGTATCTCGCGCTTGCGATACACAAGAAGCTTCCTCTTTTGACCAAAGACAAAAACCTGTTGCGCACTGCGCCTCTCGAAAAAGTAGACTTGATATGGCAACCATGATCACCACCCGTTTCGCCCCCTCTCCCACCGGCCACCTCCACGTCGGCAATGTTCGCGCGGCGCTCCACAATTATCTTTGGGCCAAAAAGCATGGCGGGCGTTTCCTTCTCCGGATTGATGATACGGATCTGGCGCGATCAAAAGAGGAGTATGTCGACGGCATCCGTGCCGACCTTACGTGGCTGGGGCTGAACCCAGACGGCGAAGTGCGGCAATCTGAACGTTTTGCGCTCTACGAAGCGGGCTTTGAGACCCTGAAAACGGCAGGCCGCGTTTATGCTTGCTATGAAACGCCCGAAGAGCTTGATCTGCGCCGCAAAATTCTCCTCGGTCGCGGGCTTCCGCCGGTTTACGAGCGCAAAGAGACGTCAGAAATAGAACCTGCGGACCGCACGCCGCACTGGCGGTTCAAACTTGACCATGACACACCAATCGAATGGGTTGATCTTGTTCGTGGCCCGCAGAAATTTGACCCAAAACTGCTCAGCGACCCCGTTATTCGCCGTGCCGATGGGTCTTGGCTCTACATGCTCCCCTCTGCGATTGACGATCTGGATATGGGGATCACTCATGTCGTGCGGGGGGAGGATCATGTCACCAACACCGCGACCCAGATTCAGATGTTCGCCGCAATGGGAGCCGCACCGCCTGCGTTCGCGCATGAAGCGCTGCTTACAGGCAAAGAGGGCAAACTATCCAAACGGCTCGGGTCGCTTGGTATGGATGCATTCCGTGACATGGGTGTTGAGGCAATCGCCGTGAGTGCGCTGCTCGCAAGACTTGGAACCAGTGATCCTGTGGAGCCAGTCACAAGCCTTGCGCCGCTTATCACGACCATTGATTTTGCACGCTTTGGCCGTGCCCCCGCGCGCTTTGATGAGGATGATGTGGTGGCTTTGAACGTCCGCATATTGCATCAGACTCCGTTTGACGATGTCGCTACGCGTTTGCCCAAGGCGATGGATGAAATGGCCTGGTCTGCTATCAGACCCAACCTTACAAAGCTGAACGATGTTACTGACTGGTGGGCAATCGTGGAGGGGCCCATCAATGCGTCCGTCGAAGCTGACGATCTGGCTTATCTGTCACAAGCCGCCACCACTGCGGGCGTCATCGACTGGTCGTCTGATCCCTGGGGCACACTGACGGCGGCCCTGAAATCCACCACGAATCGCGCCGGAAAGTCACTTTTCCTTCCGCTGCGCCGCGCCCTCACGGGCATGAATCACGGGCCAGACATGAAAGCGTTGCTGCCGATTATCGGAAAAATACAAACAATTGAACGGCTTAACGCTGCATCAGGAGCGCACAAAGCCTAAACTGCGCAAGCGATGACATAGCGACCGCACCTAAAAAGTCACCCACGACGGCCATAACCGTTGCCAATATGCCACGCTGCGCAAGAGTCTTCGCAATTGCAGCAATTCAGACTCGCCTGTCACAAAGGTGCCATATATC
>JANPCO010000140.1:0-3318 GCA_031430995.1 Sphingomonadales bacterium
TGTCAGCAGCATCACTGGCGTCATGAACTGAGTGGCCAGCCGCACAGCTTCAATCGCGCAGTCAAACGTGTCGACGGGCGAAGACGCCGCAATGACGGGCATCGGCGTATCGCCATTGCGCCCGTAAACCGCCTGATAAAGGTCGGATTGCTCTGTCTTGGTGGGCAGGCCCGTTGACGGCCCGCCGCGCTGGGAATTGATGATCACCAGCGGTAATTCAGTCATCACGGCCAGCCCCATCGCTTCGGTCTTGAGCGCAATGCCCGGGCCAGACGACGACGTGACGCCCAGTTGCCCGGCGTATGAGGCACCAATGGCAGAACCAATCGCGGCAATTTCATCCTCCGCCTGGAATGTCGTGACCCCGTATTCTTTAAGCCGCGACAGCGCGTGGAGGATGGCCGAGGCTGGCGTAATCGGGTAGCCGCCAAAGAAGAGCTTCAGCCCGGCCAGTTGCGCACCAGCGACCAAGCCGTAGGATATCGCGTCTGCGCCCGTGATCGTCCGGTAAAGCCCAGCATCAACCGGGGCCACGCCCACATGCCGCCGCGGGATGGCGATGGTGCCAGGCGAACCGATCTCTGCCGTTTCGCCGTATGCATGGCCAGCATTAAGCGCTGCGATATTCGCCTCTGCCAAAATGGGCTTTTTCGCAAATTTTTCGTTAAGCCATGCAACGATGGGTTCCCGGTCACGGTCAAACATCCAGAGCGCGAGGCCCAGCGTCCACATATTCTTGCAGCGCAGCGCCTCTTTATTGCCGAGGCCATACGGCTTGACGGCATCAAGGGTGAGCTGAGAAATGTTGAACTTGATTAGCTGCCATTTCGACAGGCTGTCATCTTCCAGCGGGTTTGCGCTGTAATGTGCCTTGGTCAAGTTGCGCGCGCCAAATTCACCTTCGTCGGCGATAATGAGCCCGCCCGGCTTCAAATCATCCACATTGGTTTTAAGGGCAGCCGGGTTCATCGCGACGAGCACATCAGGCGCGTCCCCTGCGGTCGTAATCTCAGACGACCCGAAATTGATCTGAAACGCCGAAACGCCGAACAATGTCCCTTGCGGCGCGCGGATTTCAGCTGGAAAATCGGGGAATGTGGCAAAGTCATTGCCGGCAAGTGCGGCTGACAAGGTAAACTGCCCGCCAGTCAACTGCATCCCATCGCCGCTATCGCCTGCGAAGCGAACGACAATGGTTTCAGACAATGCGGGTTCGGTGGGGGGTTCAGACGGGATGCTGCGCGCGGCAGTGGCCATGTAAATCTTTCCTGCGACTATTCTGTGGATGGATGCTTCTATGCGCCCAAACGCATAAAACCAAAATAGGAAAACTGCGGTGTTCTCCACTATCGCTTTTGGCCGTTACTGCTTTGACGATGGACGGGCAGTGAACGACGCGATAGATCAAAGGCGATCGTTCGTTGGAGAGAGAAATGACTGACCCATATGTTCGCCCCGATGTCGCTGCTTTCCTTGGCTTTTTGAATGCAGTCCCCGGGCCCAAAATGCATGAACTTAGTGCACCGGGCGCGCGCAAGCAGATGCAAGTGATGGGCCATGTGGCTGAACTGGAAATAGGCGCACTGGGCACAGTCCGTGATCTGGAAATCCCAGGACCCGCAGGCATCATTCCCGCGCGCCTTTATGATCCGCGCGCCAGCCGCGACGCCAGCTTAGACGCAGGCCCAGTCATGGTCTTTTACCACGGCGGCGGTTTTGTGATTGGTGACCTTCAGACCCACGGGCCGTACTGCGCAGAGGCCGCACGCCAGCTCGACATGCCAGTCATTTCGATTGATTACCGGCTTGCCCCTGAACATCCCTTCCCCGCCGCAACGGATGATTGCGAAGCGGCAACGCGGTGGATTGCGGACAACATCCCCTGCACGGGCCTGATCCTGTCTGGCGATAGCGCCGGCGGAAACTTGGCTGTCGTCACGGCGATGGCACTGCGCGATAATCCAGCCGCTGTGCCCGTGATCGCGCAAAACCCGATCTATCCCGTGGTGGCCGATCATGCGGACTGGGACAGTATGCGCAACTTCTCTGACGGCTTTCTGTTATCAACTGAAGGCATGGCCTGGTTTAGTGACGCCTATAAAGCGGACATGACCCAGCGCAGCGGCGCGCCTCTGGCATTTGACCACGCAGGCATGCCGCCGACCGTGGTGATGACAGCCACGCTGGATCCACTGCATGATCAGGGCGTGGCTTATGTGGAAGCGTTGAAAGCGGCTGGCGTGCTGGTCCGTCATGTGGAGGCCGATGGCAACATCCACGGCCTCATTAACCTGCGCAAAATCACGCCGTCATCGCAGGATGATGTGACGACAATGCTGACGGTGCTCAAAGAGGTGCTGGCCGAGGCGATGGTGCCAGCGTGAGCGGTTCCAGCGTGAGTGGTTCCAGCGTGAGCGATCTTCCCTACCGCCCCTGCGCGGGCATCATGTTGATCAATGCGGACGGCATGGTCTTCGTCGGACAGCGGTTGGATAGCGTGACGGATGCGTGGCAAATGCCGCAGGGTGGCATTGACCCGGGGGAAGACGCGCGGGACGCGGCCCTGCGGGAATTGGGCGAAGAAACTGGCATCGCGCCGCACCTGGCCAAAATCCTGGCGCAGTCGCAGGGGAAGTATCTTTATGATCTGCCCCCTGAACTCATGGGCAAAATCTGGGACGGCCAGTACCGCGGCCAGGCACAGACGTGGTTCGCGATGCAGTTTCTGGGAAGTGATGCTGACGTGGACATTGCCACCGACACCCAAGAGTTTCGAGCCTGGCGCTGGGCAGAGCCAGCCGAACTGGTTGAATTGGTGGTGCCGTTCAAGCGACAGCTTTACGCCGACGTGCTGGCAGAGTTTGCGCATCTATATTGAGACCTCATGTCGGGAAGCTTGGCTTGGCTCGCTCGGCAACTGCCGCTAGTCTAGCGGCACGGTCGCATTCGCCTTATCATTCCACCGCATAGGGAAGCGACCCAATGACAGTCACCATAGCTGAAACTGACATCATCGAAAGCGTCGCTGATGCCTTGCAATATATCTCTTACTATCACCCGATGGATTATATCCGCGCGCTGGGCGTCGCTTATGAGGCAGAGCAAGGCCCTGCCGCCAAAGATGCCATCGCGCAAATCCTGACAAACAGCCGCATGTGTGCAGAGGGGCACCGGCCCATCTGTCAGGATACTGGTATTGTGACAGTGTTCGTCAAATGGGGTCAGCAGTGCGTTCTTGATAGCGCGCGGTCTTTGCAGGATGTCGTCGATGAAGGCGTGCGCCGTGCCTATCTTCACCCTGAAAACAAGCTACGCGCG
>JANPCO010000141.1:0-6362 GCA_031430995.1 Sphingomonadales bacterium
CCGGCGCTTCACCGTCGATCCGCCAGAATCCACAATGGACACAACTTCCTCAACCTCAACATGGCGCACCGTTGAGAAAGCTTTGCCGCCCGCATAAACGGTCATCTTGTAACTATAATCCGGAAACCGATCATCCCCGCACCCGCTGACCAACAACGTCAGCCCCGCCAGAACCACTCCCCCAGATGTCCGTCGCGCCATCATGCCACTACCCTCGACCAATTCAACGATGCCCGCGAACCACCACCGCATGCCGATCCGCCGCAAAATCCAACAATTTCAGAACTATAGCCCCAACTCAACGCCACAAAATCGCCCGCCTGCTTCAGTCGCCCGATCACAATCAACACAACCTTATCCTACAATGCAAGCGTCATCACGCCGCACGCAAAAAGAATGTTTGTTCCGGCACTGCCCCCCGTTGACAGCACCGCGTCACGGGCTAATCATTAGCAGGTTAATGCTGGTGATCGGGCGTTTGCAGTGGTTCGCGGCTGGCATTGTTTTTTATCGATTGAAGGGGAGGTAGACCGTGGCTGAAAAGAAAAAGAGTAACGGCAAATCTGAGAATGATTTGGCAACTGCTGCCGGTCCGGCCGTAACTGCTGCTCAGGATACGTCCCCCAATCCGCAGCTTGATCCTGAAATCGTCAAGAAGATTGCGCAGGTCCGCAGCCACGTCCGCGAAAGCTTTGGTAAGGTGGTGATGGCGATGATGATGTTGCCTCGTTACCGCCACCAATCGCTTGGTGATTTGCAGCATCTGGTTCTTGAGCCGCTGATCCGCGACCGGATTGCGATTGCCTATCCCGGCAAGACAGAAGATGCGCAATTGGCCGATATCAGTGGCGTTGCGATCTGGGCCAGTGTTTCTCAGGATGTTGATACTGTGATCCGCGAACAGATTAAGGCAGGCACTTTCCCCATCAAGTTAAAGCCGGAAGATTGGGCATCGGGCGAGATTAACTGGCTGATTGATGTCATCGCGCCGAACCAGCGCGCCACCGCCAGTGTTATCGCGAATTTCAAACAAGTCGTGAAAGAAGGTGGCCTGAGGCTGCACCCGATCATTACCAAATTGGTTGATCCGGAAACACTTCAGAAAATGGGGGCCGAAAAGATCGCGCCGACAACGGTTCCAGAAGCCAACGCGCCAGTCAGTGAGACCCTAAACTAAGCCGCCAACGCGGCAATTTAACGGTCAACCCACATCCGCATCAGGCTGCCGATGGCGCGGTTCAGGCCTTGGGCTGCGTCATCCGTTTTGCTTTGGGTTGAAACGGCGGCCTGCGCACGCCCGATTTCGTAAATGATCTGCCGCTGATCCGCGTCTTTGATGGTGCTTTGTATCCAGCCGATCAGCGCCAAACGCGTACCCGCTGTAACTTCACTCACATAGTGCACATAATGCGCGGGATAGAGGATCATCGAACCAGCCGGAAGCTTATAGCATACTTCGCTAAGGCCGCTGCCGCCAACGCTGATGCACAACTCTCCGCCTTCATAACTTTCCGGATCGGACAGAAATAGCGTCATCGCCACATCGCTGCGCACGCGGCCGCCCTCCATCCACACATTGTCGACATGACGACCGTAGGCCATGCCAACCTCATATTTAGAAAGGATGAAATTGGATAATCGTGCGGGGAGTGCGGCGGCCTGGAATTCTCGACTGCGCGCCAGTTTCTGTAAAACCAGGTTATGCGCTGCTGTCCCGACAAAGCCGGTCGCCTGAAGATTATGCTTCACTTTGCGCGCCTGCACTCCCGCAGTCACCGCCCCACCTGCAAAGTCTGTCGCACTCGCCGCCGCTCGCAGTGCTGCCAGATCATTCTGGTTCAGGATATTGTGCACAATGTGGAACAAGGCTTAACTCCCCAGTTTTGAACAGTTCTCGTCACCGCTCACCCCTCACCGCTCCCGCCCTGCCTCATCCATTGTCTGTGCAATCGGACTGAGGAGATATTGGATAATACGGCGCTCACCAGTTTTGATTTCGGCTTGGGCGGCAAGTCCGGGGCCAATGATCTGGTCACGTCCGCGCACGCGGATGCTGCGTTGGTTCAGGCGGATGCGAGCGGCGTAAACGAGTCCTTGCTGAGGTTGCGCACGGCCTCCGGCGTCGCGCTGCTGTTGCTGACCCGGTTGGCTCATATCGATGGCATCGCGGCTGATGCTTTCCACCACGCCGGGGATGATACCGTAATCGGTGAAGTTAAACGCTTCCAGTTTCACGCGCACCGTTTGGCCTTCGCGGATGAAGCCGATGTCCTTGTTCATAATATTGGCCTCCACCACAACAGCCGCGTCATCGGGCACAATGATCATCAGAGCTTGAGCAGGTTGAACGACGCCACCGACGGTGGAGATGGCAAGCTGCTGCACCGTGCCAGAGACCGGCGCGCGCAGTTGCTGGAACTCGGCGCGGCGTGCGGACTTGGTCACCTCTTCACGCGACAGGCCGGTTTTCTCCTGCGCCTCGGACAGTTCCGTCACCGCGTTTTTACCAAAGCTTCCGCGCAGTCGCATGAGTTGCGCATCGATATTGGCCATGGCGGCCCGTGCTTTGGCAGCGCCTGCCTCTTGAACAGCGATATTCTGAACATGTTCGACGCGGAGCTGCTCATATTCAAGGAGGCGAATTTTGGAGAAATAGCCTTTGTCTGTTAGTTCTTTGCGCGCTGAGAGCTGCTGTTCAACCAAGGGGAGTGTTTGCTTGAGCTTACTAATCTCAGCCTCTGATCCGGTCAGTTCTGCGGCGCGTTCGGCCCGCTGCTGAATAAGGCTCGCGCGCTCGCCCTCATATTCCGCAATGGACGTGCGGACAAAATCGCCTTGCGTGGCGGCAACCTCTGGAGCGGTGCCAACTGGCGCTCTAAACTTTGAGGTGCGCCCCTTCATATGATTGAGCAGCGCGGAGTTGCGCGCGGCCACAACTTCAGCGGTTTGCAGCCCTTGGCTCGCCTGTGCCGCATCTGCGCCAGCGAGTGTCGGGTCAAGCTCAACCAGTAATTGCCCCGCCTCAACATGCTGGCCGTTCTTCACATGGATTTTGCGGACATAACCGATTTCTATGGGCTGGATGATTTTGACATTGCCCGACGGGATTACTTTTCCGCTCGCCGTCGCCACCACATCGACTTTCCCAATGATTGACCAGATCAGCGCAATCGTGAACAGCCCGCAAACCGAGAGCAGAAGCCAGCGCAGGCCCGGGCTGGGCGGCTTTTCCATAATTTCCAGGGCAGCAGGCAGGAACTCATGGTCGGATTGCGGCTTGGCACTGGCCTGGGCTTTGGTTTGCTGCGCCCAGCTTTCCTTCAGGATCGCCCAGTGGCGTGACAGATTGGGGAAGCGGTCTGACATCATGTCTTGATGCCCATCTGCTTGTTATAGAGCATTGCATAGCGCCCCTTGGCGGCCAGCAGCTCATCATGCGTGCCCGCCTCGGTCACTTCACCGCCTTCGACCGTGATGATGCGGTTGCATTGGCGCACAGCGGACAAGCGGTGGGCGATGATAATCACCGTGCGCCCCTGCGCGATGCTGGCGAGATTATCCTGAATAATCTCCTCGCTCTCCGCATCCAGCGCCGACGTGGCTTCATCAAGGATCAGAATGCGCGGATCGTTGATCAGTGCGCGCGCTATTGCCATGCGTTGCCGCTGCCCGCCGGACAGATTGCCGCCGCGCTCGTCGATGACCGTGTCATAACCGTGCGTCAGACCCAATATGAACTCATGGGCGCCAGCAAGCTGAGCTGCGGCCATAACGGCCTCCATGGGCCGCGTAGGGTCTCCCAGCGCGATATTTTCGCGCACGGAGCGATTGAACAAGATATTCTCCTGCAACACCACGCCAATCTGTCGGCGCAACCACGGCGGATCGATGAGGGCCAAGTCCACCCCGTCCACCAGCACCCGGCCTTGCTCTGGCACATACAGCCGCTGCACGAGCTTGGTGAGCGTCGACTTGCCTGAACCTGACGGGCCGACAATGCCGAGCATCTCGCCTGCCTGCACGTCGAGGCTCACCCCGCGCAAAGCCTCGGGCGCATCAGGGCGGTAGCGGAAGCGGACTTTGTCAAAGGTGATGAAGCCAGAGATTGGCGGGAGGCTGGCGCGATTGGGGTTATATTCGGGTTCAGCCGGGGAATTGAGGACGTCGCCTAGGCGCTCCACTGATATCCGCACTTGTTGGAAGTCTTGCCAGAGTTGCGACAGGCGCAAGATCGGAGCCGCAACTCTTCCAGCGAGCATATTAAAAGCCACCAGCGAGCCGACCGACAAGTCGCCTGCAATCACCGCCTGAGCCCCAAAATAGAGGATCGCCACAGTCGTGAGCTTGGATACCAGCTGGATCAAGTGGCTGCCCCAATTGGCCAGCTTGGCCACATCAAAACCGATATTGGTATAGCCGGAAAATAGCTTCTCCCACCGGTCGCGCATTTGTGGCTCGACAGCCATCGCTTTCAAGGTACCAATGCCCGTGACGCTCTCGACGAGGAAGGACTGGTTCTCCGCGCCGCGCCGGAATTTCTCCTCCAGCATCTCGCGCAAAGTTGGCGAAATAAACACTGAAATCGCGACATAAAGTGGGATCGACAGGACCACCACCATCGTCAGCAGCGGCGAATACATGTACATCACGGCAAAGAACACGATGGTGAAGAACAGATCGATCACAACAGTCACTGCGTTCGATGTTAGAAATTCCCGGATGCTCTCAAGCTCGCGCACGCGGGCAATACTATCCCCCACGCGCCGCGCCTCAAAATAGCTGATCGGCAGGTTGAGCAAATGACGGAACATCTTGGACGAAAGCTCGCTATCGACGCGGTTGGTGGTGTGGGCAAACAACCAATTGCGCAGGCCTGACATCAGCGTCTCAAAAATGAGCACCACAGCCAGCCCAAAGGCCAGCACATCCAGCGTGGTCATCGACTGATGCACCAGCACCTTATCAATCACCAACTGGAAGAAAATGGGCGAGACCAGACCCATGAGTTGCAGAAAGAAGGACCCAATCAGCACATCACGCAGCGGCTTACGGTATTTGACCAAAGCCGGGATGAACCAGCTGATATCAAAGGGCCGTTTGTCCCCCGCCATCGCTTCACGCGACGTCATCAGCAGCAGCCGACCGGAGAAACGCTCCGCTGCTTCTGCCTGCGTCCAAACCTCGGGCCGCTCCGCATCGCCGCGCTGGATCAGATAACGCGGGTTGAGGCTTTCATCCTCAATCTTGAGCAGGATCACAGCATCCCCGCCGCTGGTCTCGGCGAGCGCAGGCAACGGCACTTTAGCAACATCAGCCAGCGACGCCACTTTGATCCGCGCGATCAAATCCAGCCGCTTGGCAATCCGGGCCAGGTCTTCAAGGCTATAAGGATCATCGCCTTTCCCACGATCATGAGCAATCTGATCCGGATCAGCCGGGACCCCGAGGAATTTGGCGAGCAGGACAAAGCAAGCAAGCGATGGGCGTGCGTAAGGCGTTGCCGTGCCTATATTACCCGGATCAGACGCAATACCGTCCTCTCCCAATTCCCCCTCATCCAACGTCACGCAACGCCCCGAATCTAAGACTCTCTCAACCCCCTTAGCAAAGCGTTCACTCGACCGGAAATTCTTTGTTAAAATTGCGACAGCGAAGCTGCAAATGATCAGGCAAGCAACGGTTAAATTTCACCCCGCGAAAACCAGGGGAATGCATAGGCATTTCCGCAGATTACTCGAACAGGCAAGTTTGGACAAAAACTTACACAAAGTCTTACACAGCTTACGTTTGATCAAAAAACAATATAGGTTTATCAATAATTTACGTAAGATTTGTCCCACTCAAAATGTAACGCGGCATTGAGTTTTGGCTGGTCGTGGATCCAACGAATATTCAGATCATAAATTGCTCTTCGGGAGCGTTGCCGGATCACGCTCGACTGCGGCGCTAAGAGGCAGTGCAGCCCGTCATCCACATCAGCCTAATTGACGATCGCCAATCATTGTCACGCACGCTTTCGGGGTCATGCTTGCAACCAAATCGGCTCCGCGACTTCTCGTGTCAAACGCCCCATTGCCGAGCCGTAAATGAAACACAGCCACAAAAAATCTAAGCAGTTCCTGAGCAAGTCAAAAATTATGAGCTTTTGTCAGTTAAATCAGTGACTTAAAAGTCACCGATATAAATGGTCGGGACGATAGGATTCCAGTAAACAACTGGAATCGCCTAATAAAATAAGGTATAAACAGCTACACAGCACCTGCACAGCTATGGATTTCCGCGCCCCTGCGCAGCTAATCTACACAGATTCTGCACAGTGGAGCATCGCGATGGCCTTTATTACGGACAAGGAGAAGCTTAAA
>JANPCO010000142.1:0-22344 GCA_031430995.1 Sphingomonadales bacterium
AATGTCGACTATGCTGAAGTGCAGGCACATACAGCGTACGGCGTTTGCGGCATCAAGGTTTGGATTTTCAAGGGCGAAATTCTGGGTCATGACCCGATGGCGACAGACCGCCTGATGGTTGAGGCGCAGACATCCGGCGTCCGGCCAGCACGTTAATCGCGCCACGCTGAGGAACAGAATATGTTGCAACCAAAGAAAACCAAATTCCGCAAGGCGTTCAAGGGCCGCATTCACGGCGATGCGAAGGGCGGCACTGCGCTTAACTTCGGGTCATATGGCCTCAAAGCGATGGAGCCGGACCGTCTGACAGCCCGTCAGATTGAAGCCGCTCGCCGGGCAATCACTCGCGCGATCAAGCGTCAGGGTCGTTTGTGGATCCGCATTTTTCCAGACGTGCCTGTGTCGGCCAAGCCTGCCGAAGTCCGCATGGGTAAGGGTAAGGGCTCACCTGAATATTGGGCCGCTCGCGTGAAGCCAGGTCGTATCCTGTTTGAACTCGACGGCGTGCCTGGCCCCGTTGCTGCACTCGCTTTTGAGCGTGCAGCAATGAAACTGCCAATCAAGGTGAAGGTGGTTGCCCGTCTGGGTGATACTTCGCATTTGGGAGCCTGATCATGACCAAATTTGCAGACATCAAGGTCAAATCTGATGACCAAGTTGCAGAACAGCTTGGCGAATTGAAGCGTGAGGCGATGAACCTTCGCTTTCAGGCTGCGACCAGCCAGCTGGAAAAGCCGTCACGAGTGCGCGTTGTGCGCCGTGACATAGCCCGCCTCAAGACGCTTCAGGGCCAACGCGCCGCTGACGCTGCCAAGGCATAAGGAAAACGACATGCCAAAACGTGTACTCACAGGGACAGTCGTTTCCGACAAAAACGATAAGACCGTCGTGGTAAAGGTTGAGCGCAAAGTGAAGCATCCGCTTTACGGCAAGATCATTCGTCGCTCGAAGAAATATCATGCTCATGATGAAGCTAATCTGGTGAAGGAAGGTCAGACAGTTCGCATTGAAGAATGCGCACCGATCTCCAAGAACAAGACATGGCGCGTAATCGTAGACGCGGCGGCTCCGGCTGCTGCACCAGCGGCGGAGGGTTGATCCATGATCCAAATGCAATCAAACCTTGATGTTGCGGACAACTCTGGCGCGAAGCGCGTTCAGTGTATTAAAGTCCTCGGCGGGTCGAAGCGCCGCGTTGCAGGCGTTGGCGACATCATCGTGGTGTCGATCAAGGAAGCTGCGCCGCGCGGCAAAGTGAAAAAGGGTGACGTGCACCGCGCCGTCATCGTTCGCACTCGCAAGGATATCCGCCGCGCGGATGGGTCAACCATTCGGTTTGACACCAACGCCGCTGTTCTGGTCAACAAGAACGCAGAGCCTATCGGGACCCGTATTTTTGGCCCCGTAGTTCGCGAACTTCGTGCCAAGAACTATATGAAAATCATCAGCCTTGCGCCGGAGGTGCTCTAATGGCCGCTGCTAAAATCAAAAAAGGTGACGCTGTTGTCGTCTTGTCCGGCAGAGACAAGGGCAAGCACGGTGTTGTGACCATTGCCATGCCCAAGGACGGCAAAGTTGTTGTCGGAGGCGTGAACATGATCACGCGCCACGTGAAGCCAAGCCAAGGCAATCCGCAAGGCGGCCTTGACCGCCGTGAGGCGCCTATGGCCATTTCTAATGTAGCAATTGAAGACCCCAAGACCGGGAAAGCCACACGCGTTCGCTTTGAAACGCGCGACGGCAAGAAGGTTCGGGTCGCTGTAAAGTCGGGGGAAGTGATCAGTGGCTAAAGATTACACACCGCGCCTCGAAGGCCTCTATAACGACATGATCATCAAGGCGATGACGGAGAAATTTGGGTATACCAATACGCTCCAGGTTCCCCGCCTTGGCAAGATCGTGCTCAACATGGGTGTTGGCGAAGCGACGCAGGACAAGAAGAAGGTCGACATTGCAGCGTCGGAAATGGAATTGATTGCAGGCCAAAAGCCAGTGATCGCCAAGGCGAAGAAGTCCGTCGCTCAGTTCAAGCTGCGTGAAGGCATGCCGATCGGTTGCAAAGTCACACTACGCCGTTCGCGCATGTATGAGTTTCTTGACCGTTTGATCACCATTGCCTTGCCGCGTGTTCGCGATTTTCGTGGACTGAATGAAAAGTCATTCGATGGCCGTGGCAATTATGCGATGGGCCTGAAGGAACAACTGGTTTTCCCGGAAATCAGCTATGACCGGATCGAGAAAATTCGTGGCATGGACGTTATCGTCACCACAACCGCAAAGACCGACGACGAAGCACGCGAATTGCTCCGTTTGTTCGGTTTCCCTTTCCCTCAAGAAGAGATGCAACAGGCAGCGTGAAGCTGTCTTTCCATCGACAAGGAAGGACGAGGACTTAAGTCATGGCGAAACTGAGTTCCATTAACAAAAACGAACGTCGTAAGAAGATGGTGAAGAAATACGCCAGCCATTACGCAAAGTTGAAGGCGATTGCCGGTGATGAGAAGCAGGACGACACTGATCGCCTGATGGCTCGGCTGAAAATGGCTGAAATTCCCCGCAACGGTAACCCAACACGCGTGCGCAATCGGTGCGCGCTTACGGGCCGCCCGCGCGCTTATTATCGCAAATTCGGGCTCTGCCGTATTCAGCTGCGTGATCTGGCCAATAAAGGCCTTATCCCCGGCGTGACCAAGTCGAGCTGGTAAGGGAAACTATAATGGCATTGACCGATCCCTTGGGTGATATGCTCACCCGCATTCGTAATGGCCAGCGGGCTAAGAAGGACAGCGTCGTGACGCCAGCTTCAAAGCTGCGTGCCAATGTTCTCGAAGTGCTGAAGCGCGAAGGCTATATCCGCGGCTACACTGAAGAAGAAGTCGCCGGGCATCCTGGCCTGCGTGTTGAACTCAAATATTTTGAGGGTCAGCCCGCGATCAAGCATGTTGCGCGCGTTTCGAAGCCCGGTCGTCGGGTGTATTCGGGCAGCTCAGAATTACCCACGATCCGCAACGGCTTGGGCATCACCATCGTATCGACGCCGCGCGGTGTCCTTTCCGATGCAGAGGCCCGCGACGCCAATGTTGGTGGCGAAATTCTGGCGGAGGTTTTCTGATGAGCAGGACTGGCAAAAAGCCCGTGACCATCCCCGCAGGTGTCACAGCGACACTTGAAGGCGGCATGGTTTCGGTGAAGGGCCCTAAGGGGGTCCTCTCCATTCCCATGGTTCCTGAAGTGACTTATGCCGTAGATGACGGCATGCTGACTGTGCGTCCAGCCAATGAGACCAAGCGGTCTCGTGCGTTCTGGGGCATGCAGCGGACGTTGTTGCAGAACCTTGTCACTGGTGTGACGACTGGTTTTTCCAAAGTGCTGGAAATCACTGGTGTTGGTTACCGTGCGAATTCTCAGGGCACGAACTTGAAGTTGCAACTTGGGTATAGCCATGACGTTGACATGGCAGTGCCTGAGGGTCTGGAAGTAAAGACCCCTGATCAGACGACGATTGAAATTTCCGGGGCTGATGCGCAACTGGTGGGTCAATTCGCTGCTGAAATCCGCCGCTGGCGGAAGCCGGAGCCCTATAAGGGCAAGGGCATCAAGTATCGCGGCGAGTATATCTTCCGCAAGGAGGGTAAGAAGAAATAATGGCAAAGAAACTGACATCTTTCCAAAAGCGCCGTCAGCGCGTTCGCACGGGCCTTGTGTCTCGCGGTGCCGCTCGTCCTCGCTTGTCAATCCACCGGTCTGGTCGCCATATTTATGCTCAGGTCATTGATGATGCGGTAGGCAAGACTGTTGCAGCGGCATCGAGTATTGAAAAGGACGCACGGGCATCCACTGGCGCGACCAAGGACGCCGCAGCAGCGGTTGGCAAGGTAGTTGCAGAGCGTGCCATGAAGGCAGGCGTGACTAAAGTTGTTTTCGATCGCGGAGGGTTCCTCTTCCACGGTCGCGTCAAGGCGCTTGCGGAAGCTGCGCGCGAAGGCGGATTGGAGTTCTAAATGGCTGACGAAATCGAGAATACAGTCGCTGCCGTTGGTGCGGGTTCTGCACCGGAAGGCGAAAGCGCGCCTCGCGGTCGCGGTGGTCCACGGGGCGGTCGCGGTGGCGGCGCTGGCGGCGGTCGTGATGGTGGTCGCGGTGGTAACAACCGTGGTCGTCGTGACGATAAGCGCGGCGGCGGTGCCGACGACGGCGGTGAAGAACTGATTGAAAAACTGGTTCATATCAACCGCGTGTCGAAGACAGTGAAGGGCGGTAAGCGCTTCGGCTTTGCAGCTCTTGTGGTTGTGGGCGACGGTAAGGGCCGGGTTGGCTTTGGTCACGGTAAAGCGCGCGAAGTTCCAGAGGCGATCCAGAAGGCTACAGCCGCTGCAAAGCGCGCGATGGTTCGGGTTCCACTGAAGGAAGGCCGCACGCTGCATCATGACGGTGCGGGTCACTTTGGCGCGGGTCGCGTGAATGTGCGTTCCGCCCCGCAAGGGACTGGCATTATTGCTGGTGGCCCAATGCGCGCCGTGTTTGAATCGCTTGGCGTGGCTGACGTGGTGACGAAATCGATTGGGACATCAAACCCATACAACATGATCCGGGCGACCTTTGAAGCTCTCAAAGAACAGACCAGCCCGAAATCAGTGGCACAGCGTCGCGGTAAGAAAATTGCTGATTTGTTGCGCCGGGGTGGTGCAGGCACTGTCGAGGCGGAAGCTGACGCAGCGGCAGTGGTGGAGTAAGATCATGGCTGACACAAAGAAAACAGTGACGATCAAGCAGACGGGTTCGCCCATCCGCCGCAAGCATGATCAGCGTGAAACGCTGATCGGTTTGGGTCTAAACAAGATGAACCGAGTTCGCGAACTGGAGGACACCCCTTCAGTGCGCGGGATGATCCGCAAGGTCCAACACATGGTGACTGTCCTCAATTAAGGGGACACGAGACTTAATTCAGCCCTATGGCTGGCAGTGGGATACGGTTACGGACTGACTTAAATTTCGTGTCCCCTTAATTAGCGCGAACAAAGCGAAAGCGAGTGCAGACTATGAAATTGAATGACATCAGCGACAACCAAGGTGCCCGCAAGCGCCGCATGCGCGTGGCGCGTGGTATTGGTTCGGGCAAAGGCAAGACTGCTGGTCGCGGTCAAAAGGGCCAGACCAGCCGTTCAGGCGTTTCGATAAACGGCTTTGAAGGCGGCCAGATGCCCCTTCACATGCGACTTCCAAAGCGTGGCTTTAACAATATTTTTGCCAAGGATTGGGCCGAAGTTAACTTGGGCATGATTCAAAAGCTGGTTGATTTGAAAAAGCTGGATGCCAAAGCCGTGATCGATCACGCGACGTTGCAGGCCGCTGGGCTTGCGCGCGGTGGCAAGAACGGACTTCGCCTGCTTGGCAAAGGTGCGATCACTTCGAAGCTGTCGTTTCTTGTGCACGGCGTCTCCGCCGGCGCGAAGGCCGCTGTTGAAGCCGCTGGCGGCACTGTGGAAATCATCCATGTTGTGCCTGCTGCTGAAAAAGCTGCGGCGAAAAAGGGGCTCGTTCGCGCAGAACGTCTCGCGAAAAGAGTTTGATTGGGCAATTGGCCTTAGACATGGGCCAAAGCATCACTATATAACAGCGACGGGGGCGAAACTGCTTTCCGTCGCTGTTTAGTTTCTTGGGTTTGAACCGCATATGGCATCTTCTGCAGACCAAATGGGCGCAAGCCTTAGCCTTAATAATTTCGCGCAAGCGACTGAACTTAAGCGTCGGCTGTGGTTTACGCTGGGTGCGCTGATTATCTTTCGTTTCCTAAGCTTCGTGCCGCTGCCTGGAATTGATCCGGTCGCTCTGCAAGCCCAGTTCGCGACGACACGCGGCGGGGTGCTCGATTTTTTCAACATGTTTTCCGGCGGCGCGTTGGAACGAATGAGCATCATCGCGCTTGGCGTAATGCCTTATATTACAGCTTCGATTGTGGTGCAGTTAGCGGGATCACTCTCTCCGCAGCTGGCGGCGCTTAAAAAAGAAGGCGAAAGCGGGCGGAAGAAACTCAACCAATATACGCGCTACGGCACCGTTGGCCTTGCCTGCGTCCAGGGCTATTTCATTGCGGTTGGCTTGGAAAATTGGGGCGCGCAAACCGGGCAATCCGCAGTGGTTGAGCCTGGTTTGCTGTTTCGCGTCGCTTGCGTTGTCGCACTGGTTGGCGGCACGATGTTCCTAATGTGGCTGGGTGAACAAATCACCAGTCGCGGTATCGGTAACGGGATTTCGCTCATCGTTATGGCCGGGATTGTCGCACATTTGCCGACGTCGCTGGCCAACTTGTTTGAAGGCGGGCGCACAGGATCCGTCTCGCCACTGTTGCTCATTGGCATTGTTGTCATGGTCATTGGGTTGATTTCGTTCATTTGCTTCATGGAGCGCGCGCAGAGACGTGTCCTCATTCAATATCCCAAGCGCGCCTCGGCACGGGGTGGGATGCAGCAGGATAAAAGCTTCCTTCCGCTCAAGATCAACACTGCGAACGTCATTCCGCCGATCTTTGCGTCGTCGCTGTTGCTGATGCCGCTGACCATTGCCCAGTTCGCCGGTAAAGGCGCAGCCGCTGGTGATAGTGCGTGGGGGGACTTTGTCTTGGCCATCACAACTTCGCTCCAGCATGGATCGCCCCTTTACATGACCCTTTACGGGGCAGGCATAATTTTCTTTTGCTTTTTCTATACCGCGGTGGTTTTTAACCCCGAAGAGACGGCGGAGAATCTGAAGAAATACGGTGGCTTCATTCCCGGTATTCGCCCTGGCAAAAATACCGAGGACTATCTCGATTATGTGCTGACGCGGATCACAGTGCTGGGCGCGGCTTATCTGACCTTCATTTGCCTTGTGCCTGAATTTGCAGTCGCGCAGGCCGGGATCCCTTTCTATCTGGGGGGAACGAGTTTGCTGATTGTCGTGAACGTGACGATTGACACCGTGTCGCAAATTCAAAGCCATTTGCTCGCCCATCAATACGGCGATTTGATCAAGAAATCGAAGCTGAAGGGCGGCGGACGCCGCTAGATTTAGCCGATACGCTCAATAGGGGGAGCCCAGCCAATGAATATCATCCTGTTGGGGCCTCCGGGGGCAGGCAAAGGGACGCAGGCCGGCCGATTGGTTGAAGGGCGCGGCATGGTTCAGCTTTCAACAGGAGATATGCTCCGCGCAGCCGTAAAGGCAGGGACGCCGACGGGGCTTAAGGCCAAGACGGTGATGGATTCTGGCGCTCTGGTTTCCGATGAGATTGTGTCCGGCATCATTGGTGAGGCGCTGGACCAGTTGCCTGCGACGACTGGCGTGATCTTTGATGGGTATCCCCGCACAGAGGCTCAGGCGCATTCGCTGGATGCCATATTGGCAGAGCGCGGCCGCACACTTGATCACGTGATTGAGCTGGAGGTGAATGAAGACGAACTTGTCACGCGGATCGTTGGGCGGTTTACCTGCGGGGCCTGCAGCGCGGGCTATCATGATAGCTTTCACTTGCCGACAATACCCGGCACCTGCGACAAGTGCGGCGGCACGGAATTCAAACGCCGCCCCGATGATAATGAGGAAACCGTTCGCACCCGGATGGCCGAATATCGCGGAAAGACCGCGCCAATTTTGCCGCTTTATGAAGCACGCGGCCTTGTGAGCCGTGTGGACGGCATGGCGGATATGGACACTGTCAGCGCTGCGATCGCGGCCATTCTTGGCTAGAGCGCCCTGCTTGAAATGCTCTTGGACTGTCATGCTGAAACAAGCTCAGCATGACAATGATGCATGAGCAGAGCTGATTAGTTCGTTCTTCGCTGGTTTGGCTGGCGTCTACACACAGCTGCAATAACCGGGCTTCCCATCCGGGAAATCCCTGCTAATCTCTCATCAACCGCAACAGCCTCAGACGAAGGCTGATCGACCGGGCCGCACAACATCCATCCTGCGATAGGGGAAGTGCAATGGCCGTGTCTGATCATGTTGATCTCAATACATTTGTTGAAGGCGTAAAAAAGCGCAATCCGGGGCAGCCTGAATTCGTTCAGGCCGTCACTGAAGTTGCCGAAGATATTTTCGGTTTCATGGAGGATAAAGAGCAATATCATACCGGCCAGATCCTCCGCCGGATTGCAGAGCCTGACCGGGTGATCAGCTTTCGCGTGTGCTGGCAGGATGACAAGGGCAATATCCGGGTTCAGCGCGGGTGGCGCGTGCAGAACAACAATGCGATTGGCCCGTATAAAGGCGGCATTCGGTTTCACCCGTCCGTCACGGAGTCCGTCCTTAAATTCCTGGCCTTTGAACAGACATTCAAAAATGCGCTGACAGGCCTGCCAATGGGCGGCGGCAAGGGCGGGTCCAACTTCAACCCCAAGGGTAAATCTGACGGTGAAGTCATGCGCTTTTGCCAATCGCTGATGACAGAGCTTTACCGCCACATTGGCGCAGATGTTGATGTGCCCGCGGGAGACATTGGCGTAGGTGGGCGCGAGATTGGTTATATGTTCGGCCAGTATAAGCGGATTACCGGTGAATTTACCGGCGTGCTCACGGGCAAGGGCCTCGAATATGGCGGCTCGCTGATCCGCACCGAAGCGACTGGATACGGCGCGACTTACTTCCTCCAGAACATGCTGTCGACCAAAGGCCAGTCGCTGGAGGGTAAGACCGCTGTTGTTTCGGGATCCGGCAACGTCGCGACCCACGCGGCAGAAAAGATCACGCAACTGGGCGGCAAAGTTCTGACGCTGAGCGATAGCGCAGGTTTCATCCATGATCCTGATGGCATTACCCAAGATAAGATTGACTGGGTCAAGGACCTGAAAAACAAACGGCGCGGCCGCATCGAAGAATATGTGAAGGAATTTAAGGGCGCAAGCTTCCACGCGGGCAAGACGCCGTGGGGCGTGGCGTGCGATGTCGCCATGCCCTGCGCAACGCAGAATGAACTGCTGGGCGCTGACGCAGAAATGCTGATCAAGAACGGCTGCATCGCTGTTAGTGAAGGCGCGAACATGCCGACGGATCTTGACGGGGTGCATGTGTTCAAAAAGGCGAAAATCCTGTTCGCGCCGGGTAAAGCCGCCAACGCTGGCGGTGTTGCTGTTTCTGGCCTTGAAATGAGCCAGAACAGCGCGCGGATTTCGTGGAAGGAAGACGAACTCCAGCGCCTCCTCCTTGACATCATGTCCGGCATTCACAGCCGCTGCCAGGAATATGGCACGGATAAGGATGGCTATTGCGATTATGTGAAGGGCGCGAACATCGGCGGGTTCAAAAAGGTTGCCGATGCGATGCTGGCCTTTGGCGTCGTGTAGGGGAATTGGGGAGCGTTGTAGGATAATAGGCCGTGGGCACGATTGCGAACATGCCCACGCCAACCCATTTGCGTTCATGTGTCAACGATCTGTGAAGGAGATGAACGATGGCGTCTGTACCAAAGGCCTATAAGTGGCTCCCCAACCTCGACCCCTTGCCGCGCATGGTGAGCGAAGCGCTTGCGTTGTTCGGCACAGTCGAAACGCCAGGCAAAAAGAGCAATGCCATCATCATGGGGTGGGCCAAAGAAGTGAGCGAAAAGGTGCAGCACAATTATTACGCTGATGAAGTGCCGTGGTGCGGCCTGTTCGCCGCTGTGGTGGCGAAGCGCGCGGGCAAAACTCCGCCGGTTGACCCGCTTTGGGCGCTGAACTGGAATAAATTCGGTGTGGATGCCGGCCAGCCGGCGTTGGGTGATGTTTTGACCTTTCAGCGCGAAGGCGGCGGGCATGTCGCGCTTTATGTCGGGGAGGACCGTGACTGTTACCATGTTCTTGGTGGCAATCAGTCTGATCAGGTGTGCTTCACGCGGATCGTTAAAGGCCGCTTGAAAGGCGCGCGGCGACCGCTTTATCAAAACCAGCCCAAAACGGTACAGCCTTATATTCTGGCGGCAACAGGCGGTATTTCATCGAATGAGGGGTGAGGAAGTCTTCGACCAAAGTGCTCCGGGCTCGATCCGGAGCCCAGAAGTCACATGCTCTTCCGCGCCCCACTGGACTCCGGGTCAAGCCCGGAGCACTTTTGTGCTAGTGAACCCGTAGCGGCTGTCACCGCACCAACTTTCCCCACGCCCGCAGTTCCTCAACAAACAGGTCTGGCACTTCAAATGCGGCGAAATGGCCGCCCTTTGGCAATGTGTTGAAGTGGATCAGGTTAGTATAAACTTTCTCTGCCCAGCGGCGGGACGGGCGGAAAATTTCCTGCGGGAACACGCTGATGCCTGTGGGAATGTCCACTTTCGAAGCAGAGAATTGCCCGAAGCTCTCCCAGTATAGCCGCGCCGATGAAGCGCCGCTGTTGGTCAGCCAATAGAGCATGATATTATCGAGGATGGCGTCGTAGCCGAATGCGCCGTCTGGATCGTCACCTGCGTCGCTCCACCCGTGGAATTTTTCGTAAATCCATGCCGCCTGGCCCACGGGCGAGTCAGCAAGGCCGTAACCCAGCGTTTGCGGGCGGGACTTTTGCTGCTGGGCATAGCCGTTTCCGTCCGTCGCATAGGCCGCCAAGCTGGCCAGTGACGCTTTTTCAGCATCGGTCATGTCGACCATGTCTTCGGCTTCGGGCCGCGTGACAGCCATGTTGACATGGATTGCAGCAAGGCCCGCCGGAGCCTGCATGCCCATCATCGCTGTCACTGCACTGCCCCAATCGCCGCCCTGCGCGCCGTAATGACCCCCGTAGCCCAGGCGCGTCATCAATTCCGCCCAGGCACGCCCGATGCGGTCAAGGTTCCAGCCGTGATGCGTCGGTTTGCCGGAAAAGCCGTATCCGGGGAGGGACGGGAGCACGAGGTGAAAGGCATCTTCAGCCCGGCCTCCAAACGCAGTTGGATTGGTGAGCGGCCCGACAACATGGCAAAATTCGATGATCGACCCCGGCCAGCCGTGCGTCATGATCAGGGGCAGCGCGTTTTCGTGGGGTGAACGGATGTGGCAGAAATGGGTGTCCAGCCCGTCAATTTCAGTGACGTGCATTCCCCAGCCATTGAGCATTGCCTCGCACCGCCGCCAGTCATAGCTGTGTTGCCAATGATCAACGAGCGCGCGAACCTTCACAAGCGGCGCGCCTTGCGTCCAATCGTCCACACATTCCCGCTCCGGCCAGCGCGTCATGGCAAGGCGCGTTTGCAGCATATCCAGTTCTGACTGATCGATTGCTAGCGTGAACGGGTGGATTGCAGTGTTCATGGGACAATTCCTAATCGGTTTGCCTCGAAAGGCCAATTAGAGCAGGATGACTTTATACTGATCCGTTCGTCCTGAGGAGTGACAGAGCGCAGCGAAGGCTCGTCTCGAAGGGCCCGGTGGTTCGAGACGAGCCTTCGCTGCGCTCTGTCTCTCCTCACCACGAACGGGGTTGAATCAACCTAATGTCATCATGCTCTAAGCCCGCACTTCCTCCACCACGCCGATGCTGTTCATGCGCAGTGCTTTCAGAACGGACTCCACAATTGCCGCAGCGTCGAGCCCTGCGTCGGCATATTGCTTTACCGGGTTATCATGTTCCTGAAATACATCGGGAAGTCGCAAGGTACGCAGTTTCAGGCCATTGTCGATCAGGCCTTCGTCGCTGGCCATGGTCAGCACATGCGCGCCAAAGCCGCCGATGCTGGCTTCTTCCACCGTCACTGCAACATCGTGACTGGCGAGCAGTTCGCGGATCAGCTTCACGTCCAGCGGCTTGGCAAAGCGCAGGTCAGCGACTGTGGTCGACAGGCCCTTTGCTTCCAGCTGGTCAGCGGCTTTCATCGCCTCTTCCAGCCGCGTTCCAAGCGAGAGGATCGCAACCTTTTTGCCGTGACGCACAATGCGCCCCTTGCCGATTTCAAGCGCAACTGGCGTCGCTGGCAAGGCCACTCCAGTGCCGTTGCCGCGCGGATAACGAAGCGCAATCGGCCCGCTGTCATGACAAGCGGCTGTATAGGTCATATGCACAAGCTCCGCTTCGTCGGACGGGGCCATCACAACGAAGTTCGGAAGCGTGCAGAGATAAGCCAGATCGAACGATCCTGCATGAGTGCTGCCATCCGCACCAACAAGCCCTGCGCGGTCAATCGCGAAGCGGACCGGCAGGTTCTGGATCGCCACATCATGCACCACCTGATCATAGGCGCGCTGCAGGAATGTGGAATAAATCGCACAGAAAGGTCGCATGCCTTGTGCCGCTAGTCCCGCTGCAAAAGTCACCGCATGTTGTTCGGCAATGCCAACATCAAAAGCCCGGTCTGGATGAGCCGTGGCAAATCTATCGACACCAGTGCCGGACGGCATGGCAGCGGTAATGGCGCAGATGCGCGCGTCGTCATTGGCCAGCTTGGCCAGCGTATCGCCGAACACATTCTGATAACTGGGCGGGCCAGCCGCGGCCTTGGCCTGTTCGCCAGTCACGACGTTGAATTTCTGGACGCCGTGATATTTATCTGGCGCTGCTTCGGCCGGGGCATAGCCATGGCCTTTTTTGGTCACGACATGAATGAGGCACGGGCCTTCGGCAGCGTCGCGCACATTTTCGAGGACCGGGATCAGATGGTCGAGGTTGTGGCCATCAATGGGACCGACATAATAAAAGCCCAGCTCTTCAAAAAACGTTCCACCCATCGCCATACCGCGCGCATATTCATCAGTCTTTTTTGCCGCTGCGTGAAGTTGCGGCGGCAGCTTGCGTGCCAGTCGCTTCGCCAGATCGCGCAGTTCTAGGAAGGGGCGGGATGACACCAACCGTGCAAGATAGGCCGAAAGCCCGCCCACCGGTGGCGCAATTGACATATCATTGTCATTAAGGATGACAATCAGCCGGTTGCCCGCCTGAGCGGCGTTATTCATGGCTTCATAGGCCATGCCTGCTGACATTGAACCGTCACCAATCACGGCAATGCCGCGCCCCGGTTTTCCGGCCAGCTTGTTGGCAACGGCAAAGCCCAAAGCCGCGCTGATTGAGGTGGAGCTATGCGCTGCGCCAAACGGATCATATTCGCTTTCCGTGCGCTTGGTAAAGCCAGACAGGCCCCCGCCAGTGCGCAGCGTGCGGATACGGTCGCGCCTGCCAGTGATGATTTTATGCGGGTAGCATTGGTGGCCGACATCCCAGACCAAGCGGTCTTCAGGCGTATTGAACACATAATGGATCGCCGTTGTCAGTTCAACGACGCCGAGCCCTGCACCCAGATGCCCGCCAGTGACTGAGACGGCAGAAATAGTCTCAGCGCGAAGCTCATCGGCAAATTGGCGGAGTTGCTCAGGTTTTAGCGTGCGCAGGTCAGCCGGAAACTGAACTCTATCAAGCAGCGGTGTGTTAGGGTTATCTGACATGGGTTGCACACTTAGCGTTTTGATTGTGCCGTGTCGAACAGGTTTCTTGTGCCATAGTGTTGCAGATATGGTGCACGTGTCAGGTGCGCTGTTTCAGCTGCAATCAGCACAAGTGCCGTGCACTTCCATCACGGGGCGGACGGGATTGAACCCAGCTTTGCGGGCCGCAGCGCGCAGACCGTGAGAGATTTTGTCATCATCAACATGTGTTGCAGATCCGCAGCCGCTGCACACTAGAAAGATGCAGTCGTGCATGCAGTCCGGGTGCGCATTGACGATATAGGCATTTTTGCTTTCCACGCGCATTGCCACATTGGCGCCAACGAACAGATCCAGAATGCGGTAAACGCTGTTGGCGGCAACGCGGCGTTGTTCATTTTTGGAAAGTGCCTCGGCAATGTCATAGGCGGAGGCGGGTTTGTCAAATTGAGACAAGGCATCGAACACGCTGGCGCGCATCGCAGTCCATTGTTCTCCGGCCTTTTCCAGCGCTGTTTGCGCGGCAGCCGAGAGGGCGTCGCCGGTGTGGAGTTGGTGATTATGTGCGGTTGTTGCCATGGGCTCAAACTAGGGCCTGCGGGCAGTGAGCGCAAGCACTCGCTGCCCGCAGCACGATCCGTCGTGCGGCCTTACAATACTTCGAACAGGCCAGCAGCCCCTTGGCCGCCGCCGATGCACATGGTGATGACAACATATTTCACGCCGCGCCGCCTGCCCTCGATCAGCGCATGGCCAACCATTCGCGCGCCGGACATGCCGTAAGGGTGGCCAATCGAAATCGCGCCGCCGTTCACGTTCAGCTTGTCCATAGGGATGCCCAGCTTTTCCGCGCAGTAGATCACTTGCACGGCAAAGGCTTCGTTCAGTTCCCACAGGCCAATATCATTCATGGTCAGGCCGTTGGCCTTGAGCAGCTTGGGGATCGCAAATACAGGGCCAATGCCCATTTCATCGGGCTCCGTGCCTGCCACGGCCATGCCGATGTAACGGCCAAGTGGGGTCAGGCCTTTGCGGGCAGCGACGGATTCTTCCATCAACACACAGGCGGAAGAGCCATCAGACAGCTGGCTAGCGTTGCCCGCTGTGATGCAATTGTCTGGCCCCATGACGGGTTTCAGGGCTTTCAGACCTTCCAGCGTGGTGTCGGCGCGGTTGCCTTCGTCCTTGGTCAGCGTCACTTCCTTGTAAGTGACTTCCTTCGTTTCCTTGTTCACGACAGCCATCGTTGCGGTGGCGGCCACGATTTCATCGTCAAATTTGCCTGCGGCTTGTGCCGCGGCTGTCCGCATCTGCGACTGGTAGCCATATTCGTCCTGCGCATCGCGTGAGATACCGTAACGGGCCGCAACGACTTCGGCTGTTTGCAGCATCGGCATGTAAATATTTTCGTGCATCGCGATGAGTTCACGGTCGGGCGCGACGCGCATTTCGGGTGTCTGCACAAGGCTGATCGATTCAACACCGCCGCCAATCGTAATGTCCATGCCGTCACAGATGATCTGCTTGGCCGCAGTGGCTATTGCCATCAGGCCAGATGAGCACTGGCGATCAATTGTCATCCCGGGCACTGTGACGGGAAGGCCTGCCCGCAACAAAGCCGTGCGCGCTGTGTTGCCCGCCTGGCTGCCTTGCTGAAGGGCAGAACCCCAGCAGACATCATCTACTTCCGCGCCGTCAATGCCTGCGCGCTCAACGGCGGCGCGGATCGACATGGCGGAAAGGGTGGGGGAGGCTGTGTTGTTGAACGCCCCGCGGTAAGCGCGGCCAATAGGGGTGCGGGCGGTGGAAACGATAACAGCTGAACGCATGGTGAGGATCTTTCTATCTTAAAAGCCCCTCCCCTGAAGAGGAGGGGAGCTTACTTAAACAAACGTCTGCGAAATCCATTCGCAGATGAGGGCGGGCTTGTCTTCACCTTCAATCTCAATGCTCACTTCCTGCGTCTGCTGGATTTGCCCGGGCCGCTTTTCCTCAAAGGCCGCAAGTTTGAAATGCGCACGGACGCGTTTGCCGGATTTGACGGGGGAGAGGAAGCGGAGCTTATCTGATCCGTAATTCACACCCATTTTGATGTTATCAAGATGCGGCAATTTCGCCATCGCAGACAGCATGGGGATAAGTGAAAGCGTTAGGAACCCGTGCGCAATCGTCTGGCCAAAGGGCGTGTGCTTGGCCTTTTCAATGTCGATGTGAATGAACTGATGGTCGCCGGTTGCGTCGGCGAACTTGTTGATCATGTCCTGATCGACCAAAACCCAATCAGAGGTGCCGATATTCTGGCCGATCAGCGCCTTCATCTCATCTATCGTTGCCATTTTCTGTCTCCGTCAAAAAGGGTGCAAAGGCTGCGCAACATTATTACAAGCAGGCTTAAGCGACACCACCCCCTAGGCCCCAAAAAGACTGTGAGTCAAAGATCATGGATTCCCCAACGTCATTGATGCGCAAACTTCACCGCATGGCAGAGCCGGATGTGCTGGGCCCGCTGTTACAGCGCGCAGAATCGCCTCCACCAGAGCGTGAGCGGATCATCGGGCGGGCCGGGGGACTGTTGAAGGGTTTACGGGCGGCGCAGGCGTCAGGCTGGGTCAATCAGTTCCTTACCGAATACCGACTTAACACATCCGAAGGTGTCGCGCTGCTGAGCCTTGCTGAGGCCTTCCTGAGGGTTCCTGATGCCGAAACTGCAGATGCGCTTATCGCTGACAAGCTGGGCGATGCGGATTGGCGCGCCCATTCCGGCAAATCTCATTCTGCGCTGGTGAATTCGGCGACATGGGGCCTCGTGATTGGCCGCGCCCTGGTGAGTGATGGCGGCGAAGCGGGCGTCCTGCGCCGTCTGGTCTCGCGTGCTGGAGAGCCGTTCGTCCGCCAAGCGGTTGGCGCGGCAATGAAAATGATGGGCGAAATTTTCGTGATGGGCCGCACCATATCAGAAGCCAGCGAGCGGATGCGAAAGCCGGAGCATCATGGCTTTACCGCGAGCTTTGATATGTTGGGGGAAGCCGCGCGGACATTCCCGGACGGGGAACGCTATTTCAAATCCTACCTGAATGCGATTGAAGCGGTGGGGCGTGAGCCGGGCGCAGGCCATTCGATTTCAGTCAAACTCTCCGCCCTTCATCCGCGCTACGAAGTGGCGCACTGGGACCGGTGCGTGCCCATGCTGTCGGATTTGCTGGCGGCGCTGTGTCTGGCCGCTGCCAATGCGGGCGTTGCACTGACTGTCGACGCGGAGGAGTCTGAGCGGCTGGACATGAGCCTAGATATCATTGGCCGCACGGCGCGCCTGCCATCGCTGAAAGGCTGGGACGGTCTGGGCATGGCGGTGCAGGCTTATTCCAAACGCGCACCAGCGGTGATTGCTTGGGCGGATAATCTGGGTGCAGAAACGGGACGCCGTATTGCTGCGCGTCTGGTGAAGGGGGCGTATTGGGACAGTGAGATTAAACGCACTCAAGAATGGGGGCTTTCCGATTATCCGCTCTTCACGCGCAAAGCCGCGACTGATGTGTCTTGGCTGGCCTGCGCCAAGGATATGCTGGCCGCCAAGAATATCGCACCGGCCTTTGCAACGCATAATGCGCTATCAGTGGCGACCGTGATTGAGTGGGCAGGCGACGCCCGCGATTTTGAATTTCAGCGCCTGCACGGCATGGGTGAGGGGCTGTATGAGACGCTGGTGCGCGAGGAGGGCTATCAGTGCCGCATCTATGCTCCCGTCGGTGGCCACCGCGATCTGCTTGCTTATCTGGTGCGGCGCTTGCTGGAAAATGGCGCGAACTCAAGCTTCGTCCACCAGCTCGCTGATGCTGATGTTAGCGACGAAGTGCTGCTGGGTGATCCTGTTGCTAAAGTTGCAGCCGTTGGCGGGCAGCGGCATTCCAGCATTCCGCTGCCAGTCGATTTATTTCCCGGACGACAGAATAGCGCCGGGATTGATTTGCAAGATCAAACGATACTCGCCGATACCGCGAACTTCCTCTGCGCCTCTGTGCCTTTGCGCGAACAAAAGAAGGTTGGGTTCGCGCAGAGGCACAAAGGCGCAGAGGGAGATGTGGATGCGGCGGCATCAAGTTTCCCAAACTGGACGGCGTCATCGATTGAAAACCGTTGTCTTATGGTAGAGCGCCTTGCTGATCTGCTTGAAACACACCGCACCGAACTCATGTCGATCCTCGTCCATGAAGCCAAGAAAACCATCCCTGATGCGCTGGGCGAAGTGCGGGAGGCGGTCGATTTTTGCCGCTACTACGCGGCCCAAGCGCGTGACGGGCTGCAACCAGTGGAGCTGCCCGGTCCAACGGGGGAGCGCAATGTGCTGCGTTACGGCGGGCGCGGGGTATGGGTGTGCATTGCGCCGTGGAATTTTCCGCTGGCGATATTCCTGGGCCAAGTCGCAGCGGCTTTGGTGACGGGCAACACAGTGATTGCCAAGCCAGCGCCGCAAACGCCGCTGATTGCAGAGCGGGCAGTGGCATTGGCGCATAAGGCGGGCATTCCAGAGGATGTGCTTGTGCTGGCAGCGGGCGGTCCAGACGTCGGGGCCGCCCTTGTGGCTGACCCCCGCATCGCTGGTGTGGCCTTCACGGGGTCAACTGCGACGGCCAAGCGGATTGCGCGGGCGCTGGTGGCAGATGACGCGCGGCCCCTTATTCCGTTCATAGCCGAAACTGGCGGCATCAATGCGATGATTGTCGATTCCACCGCTTTGCCTGAACAAGTTGTGCAAGACGTTGTCACGTCGGCATTCCGCTCTGCCGGGCAGCGCTGTTCAGCGTTGCGGCTGCTGGTGCTGCAAGAGGATATTGCGGAACGCATGCTGGAAATGCTGGCAGGCGCGGTGGACGCGCTGGTGGTTGGCGATCCGGCTAATCCCGCAACAGATGTTGGCCCAGTGATTGACCAAGCGGCTTATGACCGGCTGATGGAATACCGGGAAAGCAAGCAAGCGGACTGGGTGCACTCGCTCGCCCCGCCGCGCGAAGGTAAGGGGCATTTTTTCGTGCCACCGACGATCATCCGCTTGCCCTCAATCGAAGCTCTTGCCGCTGAATGGTTCGGGCCCCTGCTGCACGTCGCCACATGGAAAGCAGGGGCACTGGCGGAAACGGTGCAGCGCATCAATGCCACAGGCTACGGCCTTACCATGGGCCTCCACAGTCGCATGGCGCGGACGGCTGAAGAGGTTGAGGCGCTTGCACGGGTTGGCAATCTTTACGTGAACCGGTCAATGATTGGGGCGATTGTCGGGTCTCAGCCTTTTGGCGGTGAAGGCTTGTCGGGCACAGGCCCGAAAGCAGGCGGGCCGAATTATCTCCACCGCTTCTGTGTGGAGCGCGTGACGAGCACTGACACGACCAGCGGAGGCGGCAATGCATCTTTGCTCAGTCTGGATGAGGTTGGGTGTTAGGCCCGGAGCACGCCTTCCCCCTCATTTCGCCTGGGCATAAGGCATCACCAGCGTCCCGTTGGGTGCGGCTGTGTAAGTCGTCTGTGTCGGGTAGGCAAAGGCGATGCCGCGCTTTGCAAACTCCTGCAAAACACCAATGTTCACGCCGTTTTTGCAGGCGAGAATCTCATCGGGATCGTCCGCTGCAATGTCATAGATCAGCGTGAAATCCAGACTGGACGGGCCGAACGCTTCCAGCCCGCAGCGGATAAAGCGGCACTTGGCATTGGCATTGACCAACGGTGCGATAATATCGCCTAATAGCGCACAGGTTTCAGGCGGCGTGTTGAATACCAGGCTGAGTATCTGGCTGAACCGCCGCGTTTCAACGCGCGTGAAATTGCGCAGTTCCTTGCCGAGCAGATTGGCGTTGGAAACAATGATTTCTTCCCCCGATAGCGCGCGGATGCGGCTGGATTTCAGGCCAATGGCTTCCACAGTGCCAGTTGTCGTATCCCAGCGGATCACATCGCCTTTGCGGAACGGCTTGTCGAACAGGATGGAAAGAGCCGCGAACAGATCAGAAAATATGCCCTGCGCGGCCAGACCAATGGCAATACCGCCAATGCCCAGCCCTGCTAGCAAACCCGTGACATCCACCCCTAGATTGGCGAGGATGACGATGGCAGCAAGGATCAGGACGCCGCCTGTGACCAGGACGCGGATAAGACCAACTGCACTTTGCAAACTGCCGTTCGGGTCCGTCTCTGCCGCCCGCATTTCGACAATGCCCAAAATGAGCGACCGCATCCATATGGCCGATTGCAACACAGCCGCGATGATGAACAGCGCGTGGACTGGCGTTGCAATTTCGGTGGGGGCACGACCGACCACAGCAATCACTTGCGCGGCAACGGCCATTTTGAACCAGACCCGGGTTTTGCTGAGCGCGCGGCCAATGACTTCAGGCCAGCGGCTGAGACTGCGGCCAGGCCGGAGCAGCCACACACCGAACAGCCTGGCCCCGTACAGCAGCCCGACAATCACGCCGCCAATGATAATCGACAGGATGATCTGGCTGGCGTGGCTACTCACCCAGGCAGAAACTTCCAGGCCGATTTCACTGACTTGTCCGGAAAGCGGACGGTTATCGCCAAGAAGGGGGATGCTGGCTGTGATCATGGACCGCGTTTAGCGGCGGACGCCTTCGTGCTCAACCCGTCGCACAGACATCAATGCCGATGGCTTGTGACTTTGCATCCATGTGCGGCCCGGCTTTTCAATGACGCGGTAGAGAATTTCTGACGCCGCATAGGTAAGGGTCGCAAAGCCGACCATGAGCGGCAGAGAGACTGTCGTCGGATCACTCACGAACAGCAGCTTGAACAGGATCCACGCGAAGAAATGGACGAGATAAGTGGAATAGCTGATATCCCCGAAATGAACGGCAATTCGGGTGGAAAGGGGGTTGCCTGCCCAACGCGAAGTCTGCGCAAGGACATAGACAATTGCCGCGAACAGGGCAGGGGCTGCGGCCATTTCGCTTAAGCCCCCTATCGCCCAGCCACTGGCCGTCACGGCGATGACAAGCGCCGCAAATATCATGAGGGACCGGTCCTGCAAAACACTGGCCTGCTGCCAGATTGCGCATATGAGCGTGCCGATCAGGAACTGGAACAGACAGCGGATCAGGCCGTTTTCGGAAATGCCGTCCCCGAGCGTCAGTGCCCCGCGACTGCGCAGGACGAACGCAAGCGTGATGCACAACAGCGCTATGATGGCCAGATTAACCGCCACGCCGCGTTTCCAGCGAACCAGACCACAGGCGGCGAAAGGCAACATCAGATATGCGGCAAACTCAGTTGAGATCGACCAGGCCGGATCATTCCAGGTCAGCGCACCTGTAAAGCCCCAATTCTGGATGAGCAGCACGTGCAGGGGAAGTTCGGCCAGCGGATACCGCGCGCCGTCATATCGACCTGTGGCGAGCGCCAGAGCGGCAAATACAGCCATTGCGGCAAGGATGAACAGATGCAGCGGGTAAATTCGTGCCAAGCGTCTCCACAGGAATTCAGGGGCGGCACGTAGACCATCCCGTTCAAACTTCGCGCCGTAATTCAGCCACATCACAAATCCGGAAAGGATGAAGAACAGATCAACTGCCAGATAGCCTTTTGAGAAAAAGCTGATCAGCTCGTCTGGCACTTCAGGGCCAAACGCGTCGCGGATATGATAGAAAACGACATACCAAGCCGCAAGGCCGCGCGCGCCAGTTAAAGCGTCAAGCTGCTGAGGCTTTGCCATCACGTGGCGGTTTTCCAGTGAGGCAGTTTGCCCCAACCCGCAGCCGCTGCCTGCCATTCGCCCTCATCGTCTGGCTCCTGCGCACGGCGGCGCTGGGCATAGCTATCCAGCCCAATTTGCATCCCGATCAACAGATAGACAAACGGCTGATAGGCAACACCGACAAAAAGGGCACCAATCAGGTAAATGACATGGGCATGTTGCAGGGCTTCGGCCAAGCTGCCCATCCACTGGCCATTTTGTTCGTCGCGCTTTTTGTAACGCCTCCGCACCAACTCCATGCGGAACAGTCCGACGATATGGATGGAAAGCCACAGGATGAGCCCGGGATAGCCTTGTTCGCCGAGGATTTCGAAATAGGCGCTGTGATAGGCGCGCGCTTTATCCTCCACGACTTTGGCTTCGATATTCACTTGGCCGCCAGCTTCGCTTGATGTGACAGTTTCAAAACGGATCTTGTTGCCGCGGTAGGCATCAAAGCCGCCGCCCAACGGGTGATCCGCGGCATAGTCTATGGTCCATTTCCACACCGCAATACGAGTCGCGGCGGATTGATCGCCCTGATAGGTTTTGATGGTGCCCATCCGGCTAGAAAAGCTGCTTGGCAACAGCGGGACAACAACAAGCGCAGCAGCCCCCAGCATGAAGATGTAAAGGAACCGCCGCTTTGTGCTGCGCAGCGACAGCAGAGCCAGCACAGCAATGCAGATCAACCCAGTGCGCGCTTGCGTGCCAATGGGGATCAACAGGCAAGCGAATATCAGTGCCGCGCAGAACAGGGTGATGCGCCAGTCCTTCGGGAATATCGTATTGTGGTTGCGCAGGTGCAGGATGAGCGGAATGATGCAGATGGCCGCCATCGAAATGCTGCTCGATTCGTACAAGCCGACATTATTGGATATCATCAGGTCAAGCACGCCGTAACCACCGCCCGATGCCAGTGTTTTAATGCCACCGACAATGATGATGGCGGCGGCAGAAAGCGTCATGAACAGCGCCAAAGCCTCCATCCGCAGCCTTGTCGTCAGCGTGAACGGCAAAAACACGGCAAAGGCCAATGATTTCCAAACCCAGCTCCATTTGTCACTTGCTGGCAGCGGGAAATCAGCCACTGTTGTGGTGACGCCGCAATAAATGAGGAATAGCAGCATGAGGACCTGGCGGAACGTAATGCGGGTAAACCGGTGGTTGTCAGACACTGCCCAGCCCAACACCGCCAGTCCGATGGCAATCTGGGATACTGGCACGCTGTTCAGCAGGAAATATGTCAGCCGCTGCGGCGCGACAATATCG
>JANPCO010000143.1:0-3928 GCA_031430995.1 Sphingomonadales bacterium
ATGAGCGCTTACGCAAAGGCGGTAAATCCGATTGGCCGGCTTTGGCCGCAGCCATGGCGTTCGAAGGCGAGATTTGGTCAGAGGATGTGGACTTCTTCGGTGTTGGTGTGCCGGTGTGGTCAACTGCAAATGTGCATCTGGTGAAGGGGGAGTCGTGATGGCCCCAAAGAAGCTGTCAGACATGTGGTTGGGGTTGGTGGCTTTAAGCGAAAACCCCTCTCCCCCTGAGGGAGAGGGAGGGAGCCGCAGAGCGGCGGAAGGGTGAGGGCATGATTCCGGGTTACACGAAAGCAACACTCGTCCGCGCCAAGCAGTTGCGTCAGACCATGACGGATGCAGAAAAGAAGCTGTGGGCAGCACTTCGGGACCGGCGACTGGGCGGTCACAAGTTTCGAAAGCAGCAGCCCATCGGTCCTTACATCGTCGATTTTGTGTGTCAGGAGCATGGGCTCATCGTCGAGGCCGACGGGTCACAGCATTTTGAAAATGACTATGATGTGCGGCGGGATGCATTTCTTCAGAGTACGGGCTACCGGGTGCTTAGGTTTTGGAACAATGACATTTTGACGAACATGCACGGTATCGCAGATACAATTTTGCTCGCGCTTTCAGCCCCTCACCCTTCCGCCGCCCTTCGGCTTCGCTCAGGACGGCTCCCTCCCTCTCCCTCAAGGGGAGAGGGGTTTGATGGAGACATTCATGTCTAACTACGATCTCATCGTCCTCGGTTCCGGACCCGGTGGTTACGTCGCTGCGCTCCGCGCCGCGCAACTCGGCCTGAAAGTCGCGATCATTGAACGCGAGACGCTGGGCGGGATATGCCTCAACTGGGGATGCATCCCGACCAAGGCCCTGCTGCGGTCGGCGGAGATATTTCACTATATGCAGCATGCAGGTGACTACGGGCTGATTGCGACGGGGATCAGCGCGGATATCGACGCAGTCGTCAAACGCTCTCGCGGGGTGGCGAAGCAGCTTAATCAGGGCATTGGCCATCTGATGAAGAAGAATAAAATCACGGTCTACATGGGTGATGGCACCATTTCCGCGCCGGGCAAGCTCACCGTCACCAAGGATGGGAAACCCGAAGAGCTGACCGCCAAGAACATCATCATCGCCACTGGTGCCCGTGCCCGCGATTTGCCGTTTGCGCCGGCGGACGGGAAGCGCATCTGGACATACCGTCACGCGATGGTGCCACCTGAAATGCCAACCAAGCTGCTCGTCATAGGCTCCGGCGCGATTGGGATTGAATTTGCCAGTTTCTACAATGACATGGGCGCGGAAGTGACTGTCGTTGAAATGCTCGACCGCGTCGTGCCGGTTGAGGATGCGGAGGTGTCGGCCTTCCTTGAGAAATCGCTCAAGAAACAAGGCATGACGATCCTGACTGGGGCAGGGGTCGAAAGCCTCTCGGCCACCGCAACTGGCGTATCCGCGACGATCAAGACTAAGGACGGTAAAAGTGCTGCGCACGAATTTAGCCACTGCATCGTTGCGATTGGTATTGTGCCCAACACGGAGAATATCGGGCTGGAGGCGCTGGGCGTCAAAACAACTAAGGGCCATATCGATGCTGACGCTATGTGCCGCACCAACGTGCCAGGCCTTTGGGCAATTGGCGATGTGACGGCGCCGCCGTGGCTTGCGCACAAGGCCAGCCATGAAGGCGTAATTGCCGTTGAGGCGATAGTGGGCAATCATCCGCACGCAATGGATCCGCTCAACATCCCGGGCTGCACTTACTGCCACCCGCAAGTGGCCAGCGTGGGCCTGACCGAAGCCAAGGCGAAGGACGCGGGCTACGAAGTTCGCGTCGGCAATTTCCCTTTCATCGGCAACGGCAAGGCCATCGCGCTGGGTGAGGCGGAGGGCTTCATCAAAACCGTGTTCGACGCGAAAACGGGTGAGCTTCTCGGTGCGCATATGATTGGCGCTGAAGTGACGGAGCTCATTCAGGGCTATACCGTCGGCAAAACGGCTGAGCTGGTGGAAACAGATTTCATGAACACAGTCTTCCCCCACCCGACGCTAAGTGAAATGATGCACGAAAGCGTGCTTGGGGCTTATGGCCGCACGCTGCACATGTGATTGACGTCGTAAGTAATGGGTATTACGTAATACCACATGCAATATAGCAAAATGACCTCAAAGTTCCAGGCGACAGTTCCATCTGACGTTCGCGCCGCGCTTGGTATAAAAGCCGGAGATACAATCGGTTGGGACGTTAAAGACGGCATTGCAACATTGCGGGTGATGCCGCGCAGTCTGATGGGTTGGGACCCGCTGGCTTGGATGGCTTTTGCCCCCGAATGGCTAAGCCCAGAGGACGAAGAGGCGTTTCGTGATCTTTAAGCCGTTTGACGTCGTCACATATGCCTTTCCCTTTGTTGAAAAGGCCGGATTTGTGAAGAGGCCAGTGGTTATATTGTCAGGCCATACCGGTTTCAGCGCAGAAAGTGGCATTTCAATTGTTGCCATGATTACCTCTGCAAAACGTTCGGCGTGGCCATTGGATTTCGCGATCGCTGACTTGGCAGGAGCGGGACTTAGTCACCCCTGCGTCGTCAGAATGAAGTTGAATTCTGCGGCACATGAGCTTGTGGACCGCCATATAGGGGCTTTGTCTGAAACGGATCGTGCCGGCGTAATAGCAGGAATACGGGGTCTTTTTCCGCTTCTATATTGAAAATATGTGCGTAGCACCGCCAACTGAAAGCGCTGGCGATCTTTCTGCTGTCCTACATGCTTACTTTTTGCCATCGTCTTGAAATCTACAGTTTTGATAGGGTGAATTGATGCAACGCACATTTAATTTTGTAAGAAAACTGGGAGGGTTCAGCCTTAGTGGCCTGATATTTTCTTTTGCAATTTCGGCGTCCGCTTATGCCCAAAACACAGTGTTTACAGCAGACAAAATGATAGATGTCTTGACTGGCAAGACTGTTGATCATCCTGCCGTCTTTGTCGGGGCCGATGGGCGCATTACCAGCATCGCCGATGCGCGTACTGTGAGATGGGGCAGCGACGTGAAGCACGTCGACCTACCGGGGAAAACCCTGATCCCCGGCCTCATCGATATGCATGTCCACCTGGATAGTGTAGCCGAAATCGGCGGCTATCGCGGGCTGGAATATACGGATAGTTTCTGGAGCATCGTTGCGGTCAAGAACGCAGGCGACATGCTGCGCGCTGGCTTCACGACCGTGCGCAATGTGGGGTCAGCCAATTACAATGATGTTGGCCTGAGCCAGGCCATTGCAGAGGGCTATGCCGTTGGCCCGCGCATTGTGCCTGCCGCTTTTGCCATTGGGGCGACAGGCGGCCACTGCGATGAAACATTCCTGCCGCCATCCTACCAGCGCAAAGGCGTTGCCGTGGGCGACGGCGAACAGCAATTGCGGCAGCGCGTGCGCGAACAGCGCAAATACGGGGCGCAAGTGATTAAAGTCTGCGCCACAGGCGGGGTCTTCTCCCGCAATACAGAGCCGGGCCAGCAGCAGCTTTCCGAAAGCGAGCTGCGCGCGATTGCCGATGAAGCGCATCAATGGGGTCTGCGCACTGCGGCCCATGCGCACGGCGGGGCCGGGATCAAAGCCGCAATCCGCGCCGGGATCGACACCATCGAACATGCGTCGCTGGTCGATGATGAGGGAATTAAACTGGCTGTAGAGCGCAAGCAGCCCGTGTGGTTTTCAATGGATATCTTTAACACTGATTACACGCAGGCCGAAGGCGCGAAGAATGGCGTGCTGGAGGATAATCTGCGCAAAGACCGTGAAATCGCCCAAATCCAGCGCGATAATTTCCGCAAAGCCCATAAAGCTGGCGTGCGGATGGTGTTTGGGTCTGATGCTGGCGTAATGCCGCACGGTCTGGTCGGCGGCCAATTCAAAGTGATGGTCCAATACGGAATGACGCCACTGGA
>JANPCO010000144.1:0-1906 GCA_031430995.1 Sphingomonadales bacterium
CCAATGCCGCCAAAGCCCGCGCGGTTGGAATAAGGCCCTGTCTGGCCGTAGCCTGACATGCGCGCAATGATGAGGCCGGGGTTGATCGCGTGGAGAGCGTCTGGACCCAGCCCCCATTTTTCCAGTGTGCCGGGTTTGAAATTTTCTACCAATATGTCGGCAGTTTCGATCAAGCGGCGAACGAGCGCCTGCCCCTCTGCAACGCGCAGGTTGGCTGAAACGGATTTCTTGTTCCGGGCAATGACTTCCCAATTCACCTTGTCTTCGCCCAATCCCCATTCGCGCATGGGGTCTCCGTCACCGGGCGGCTCAACTTTGATGATCTCCGCACCCATATCACCAAGCAGCTGCCCGCAGAACGGCCCAGCGAGCAGCTGCCCCATTTCGATCACGCGCAGACCTTTCAGGGCCCCTTCATTCGCTGCTGTCATTCTGCCGCCTCAGCCAACGCCCAAACTGGCTGGATCGGAGCGGGCAGCCCTGTTTCCGCCTCACAATTGGCCCGCAGTTCGTCCATGGTCGGGCCGTAGTTGAACACACTATCCGATACTGGTCGATCCCGCCGCAATTGCGCGCGCAGAGCGTCCGTCGCTGGCACGTCAATCACGCCGTGATCATCCGCGATTACCCCGTAAGCCTTGGCACCATTTGCGGTCACCAGACCTTGCACAATTTCCTTGCCGACCAAGGCAGCGTCACGGTCCAGCGGGTCGCCCCATCCGCCGCCGCCCCATGTGATGAAGTGAAGCTGATCGCCAGCCTCCACTACAATCTCATCAACTTTGTTGCCCACGATCCGCGTCGTTCCATCGGCCTTTTCGATAATCTTGCGCGCGCGTTTTCCGGGATCGCCGCCATTGACGCCCCACGGCGGCACAAACCAACGGTCGTCATGGATAGAAATCGTACCGTCGGCCAGAAACCGGTAAGTCATATGTATCCCATTGCCACCCCGGTGAAGGCCAGCGCCGCCACTATCTGGTGCCGTATCATAGCGTTCGATCAGCAACGGAAAGTAACGCTCCAGAAATTCATTGGGCACATTGGTAAATCCCGGCCAAAGCGAATGGCCATCAGGCCCATCACCAAGTGGACGCCCCGGAATGCCGCCAAAGCCGATCTGGAACAGCTGGAACCAATCCCCGCCCTTCCCCGGCCGCGTATCGTTGCCCGAATAAAAAAGATGCGGCGATGAGGAGAAACCCGCCGCGTTCAAAAACTCTGGCGTTTTCTGCCCCAGCAATCCGCCAAGAATATCAAAAATCCGCCCCAGCGCATGGGTACGGCCCGACAGCGCGGCAGGGAATTTGGGTTTCAGCAATGACCCTTCTGGAATGCGCACATCGATGAGGTCATAGAAACCGTCGTTGAACAATATCTGCGGATCAAAGACCATGATCATGTAAATGCCGAAGAACATTTTGAACATATTCTCATTCAGATAGAAATTGATCGATGCCGCACTTTGCGGGTCAGTGCCTGCAAAATCGAGGATGACGCGTTCCCCGTCTCGCCACATTGTGCATCTGATTTTGAACGGCCCCGCGCCCAGACCGTCGTCGCAGATATAATCTTCAAAACTGACCGGTTCTTCGGCGACCGCCATTCCGATCAGCGCCTTCATCGCACGGTGATTGCGGGCCAGCAGTTCTTCGGTTGCTGAAACAAACACATCATCACCGAACCGTTCGGATATTTCGATGACGCGGTTCGACGCGACCCGGCAGGATGCAATCAGCGCATTCAAATCCGCCTGACACCAATCCGGCTTGCGCGTTTGGTGCATGACGAGTTTGATCACGTCGCTATTATATTCGCCTTTGCGCCAGATTTTCACAGGCGGAATGCGCACGCCTTCCTCAAAGATAGACCGCGCGTTGATCGGCATCGAACCCACCACTTTGCC
>JANPCO010000145.1:0-10152 GCA_031430995.1 Sphingomonadales bacterium
AACTGGGCGCGCTCTTCTGATGTTAAAGATGTCGATTCCGTCGCGCCAAGCCGCTGATTGATCGGGATGCCGGAATTGATTTCAGCGGCAACTTGCGCGCCAATTTCAATGGCACTGCCGGGCAAGCGTGCGACCAGACCAATCGGGGCGACGGGTTCATCAAGCCGCACTAATGCATCGTCATAGCGTTGCTGATTGAGCAGATGCACAGCCTCAAAATTGCGCCGCAACCGGCTTTGCACACGGTCATTCAACGGATAGGCGCGGGCTTCTTTGAACAGCGCATCAGCCTCTGCCACGTCGCCCAAGTTGGATTTTTGCAGGGCGCGGTTGATCAGATATTCGCCCAGCCGTTCTTTTTCAGCAGCACTGCCTGTCATGCGCTGTTGCAGCGTATCGAAAAATTCAGCGGCTTCGGCATAGTTGCCGCTGTTGTTCCGCCGGTATCCCTCGGCAAGCGCCTGATCTGGATCAAGCGTTCCAGCCTGCACCCGGGCGAAGGCAACGGGATCATCAACAGCAGATGTTGCCACTTCGACTTTGCCGGGCACAATCCGGTCAGCAATGACTGTGCGCAGCCCTAATTTCAGGGCGCTGTCATAGGCCGCAAGCCCCTCTGCCACCCAGATGATGCCGCCGCGTGTGACTGACAATACTTTATAGCCGACAGCGGCACCGGTCAGCTGACATGTTGAGGCGTTGGCGGCCCCCAGGCCTTCAATGGCTTCATTGGTCGCGTCTGAGCAGGCAGCCTCAGCTTTGCGGAGTTCGGAAAGACGCGCGCCGACACTCGCTGCGTCACCGCGCAGGGCATAAAGTTTGCCAACTGGCCGCGCAGAGTCGCGGCAGACGATAGACCAGGCCCGGTCAAATATCCCAGCGATGGCAGGATCACGCCCGCGTGTTTGCACCTGGCAAAGCACACCGCCGCCTTGGCCCAGTCGGAAGCTATCAGCCAGCAATGGCTGCTGGGATTGGGCAGAAACAGGGGAAACGCCAAGGAATGCCGCTGCAACACCGCTGGATAAAAGGATGAATAAATTGCGCACGCCCACCTCCGGGAAGGGAGAAATGCCAGACCATTGCCTTGACTATTTCCAATGAATCACGTGCGACCCTTTTGAAATCTATACAACATTGGCTTCAATGAGAAGCCCCGTCAGTAATGGGTGTAGCGCAGGCATGTGCGGTTGCACCGTGATGTGCAGCACAGGGGGCAGAAAAGCGTGGGTTGTTATGCTGCGACCAGTCGATCAGAAAAAATCATCCGCCCTGGCCCCAACCGCGCGATGATTTCCATCAGGTTGGCCTGCGGAAAAGCGAAACAGCCCTGGCTGCGGCCAAGTTTGCCCCATTCAAGGATCATCGACGGATTGGCATAAGCCGCGCCGTGGATAACGATGGCGCGCGCTTCGGCATTGCTGTTGCACGCGTCAAGGCCGCTTAGCCGCATCGATGTGCCGTGCTGGCCATCATACCATGTATGCGTGAGGAACGCCCCACGCGATGTCGCGTTGGAGCCAAATTCGTTGGAAAAACTATGCAGCAGCGCTGTGTGCTGAGGGTCTGACCCCGAACCATGCGCCACCAGATAAGACCGCGTTTTGCCAGAGACCATATCGACGATGAAAAACCGTGGCTCATACGAAGGCCGCGAAAAATCGGCGATGCCCACCATATCAGTCAACCACACCCGGTTACCAAGGCGGCTGAGTTCGCGTTTCGCTGTATCGAATATTTGGGTATCAACTAAGACGGAACCGCCACCTGCCGCGCGCGCTGCGCCGCCAAGCGTTGCAGCCCCCAAGAGCGCAGCTGACCCTGTAAAAAAGCCCCGTCGTGAAACCGAAAATGCTTGCATTGGCTAAGTCATAACCCGTGCTGTGCAGACGGTCGAGGCGTCATACTGCGGTTGGCCGTGTTTCGCGCAAGATACGCCGCAGTTATTGGCCCGTTGTCGCTGGTTACCAGAGTCGTTATGAGGGCAGTATGAACCGCCAAACCCTAACAAGTCTTAACCGTCGCACAGCTGTGCAAATGGGCTTGCAAGCTGGCTTCATTCTGCCTTTCGCTTCGGCTTTGGGTGGGTGCAGCAGTGACAAGGCCCCAGTTGGGACCAGCAGCACAGATGATGTGGTGCCTGTGCGCAGCGGCAAGGCCGGGTTGGTTGAACTTAAGCAGCTTGACCGCACGATCAAGCTTGATCTGCGCTATGCGACCGCAAACAATTTTACGGGCCGCGTGCTCTACGATCAGGCCCGTGCTTTCATGGTTGAGGATGCAGCTGAGGCTTTGCTCCGCGCGCACCGCACAGCAGCGGCAGGGGGCAGGGGACTTGCGATATTTGATGCCTATCGGCCCTGGGCTGTCACCAAGCAGCTTTGGGATGCGACGGTACCCGCCAAGCGTGATTATGTCGCCAATCCCAAGCGGGGATCGCGCCATAATCGGGGCTGTGCCGTTGACCTGACGCTTTACAGCCTCGTCAGTGGCGCGGAGCTGGACATGCCAAGCGGCTTTGACGATTTCAGCCCCCGCGCTCACCGTGATTATGCTGCCGGCACAGCGGAACAGACCAGAAATCGGGCGCTGCTCGAACAGCTGATGGTCGCAGAGGGGTTTCTGCCAATGTCCAACGAATGGTGGCATTTCGATTACCGGGATTGGGAAAAATACCCGGTTCTCGATATCGCCTTTGAGGATATGTGATGACGCCGGACCTAGCGCTGATCATTGCGGTTTGCCTGTTCGGGGTGCTGGCGCTAGCGGAAGTGCTGCACCCTGCCCGCGAGCGTGACTATCGGCGCTGGCCAGTTAACATCGGGCTTGGTCTGGCCGGATTGGTCATAGTGCGCCTGTTCGCTGTGATTGCGCCGATGGGTGCAGCATTGTGGGCCGCTCATCACGGCGTCGGGATGCTCAACAGTTTGACGCTTCCGGCTTTCGCCGTTGGCCTGATCACAATCGTAGCGATGGATTTAGCCGTTTATTGGCAGCACCGCTCGTTCCATACAGTCCCTTGGTTTTGGCGTTGGCACCGCCTTCATCACCGGGATCAGGCGCTGGATCTTTCAACTGGGCTGCGGTTTCACCCGGCAGAGGCCCTGTTGTCCATGGTTTGGAAATCGGCTGTTGTGGTGATGCTGGGTGCGCCGGTCTGGGCCGTGGCGCTGTTTGAGCTTTGGTTGATGGCAGGCAGCATGGTGGAACATGCCAATATCCGCTTGCCTGCGACGGCAGACGGTTTTGTGCGGCGCTTTTTGGTCACGCCCGCTTTCCACCGCATTCATCATTCCGCGCACGGCGACGATGCGTATCACAATTTCGGCTTTGCGATCAGTGCATGGGACAGGGTCTTTGGCAGCTACCGCGAAGCACCAAGTGGACCCCGCATCGGAACGCCTTAGGGCAAAGGCTTGATTTGCGCGTTGCCTTCATGGCAAACAATTCCAATGGCCCGATCAAATTTCACCTCTGCCCGCATTCAACTTCGTGTGTTTCAACAAGCACGAAAAGATATTCCTGGCAGTGGTTTTCAGGATGATCTGGCATTTTTGCAATCCAAGGATCTGGATATGAGCGTCCGCCTTGGCGCGTTGTTGGCGTTTGATGCTCTGATTTTGACCGCTGCTATTAACCCCATCGCAGCATCGCCCGGTGCGCCGCTCAGCCTTGACGCGCCGACTCAACCCTTAGCAGTCATCCTTGTCAGCCTGTGTGTGGGCATCCTTTCCGTTGCGGCCTATTTCTGCGTGCGCGGGATATTGGTGGGGGAAGAATTTGACCTGAAAGGTGCTGATGAGAATCGCAACGTCATGATCATGCGGTTGCTCGCGGCTTATTGTTCCTCGATCGACGCACAGATGCTGATGATCCGGCGAGCTTCGATTACAACGATTGCAGGCGGATCAGCGACAGCGCTGGTGTGCTTCTGGATTATGGCCCAAAAAATGTGGGGGTGACAATCCCCGTGCTGTCCGCCATAGCGGAAAGGAAGCGGGTGTAGCTCAATGGTAGAGCAGAAGCCTTCCAAGCTTACGACGAGGGTTCGATTCCCTTCACCCGCTCCAGCCGAAATTCACCAATACGCGCCCGCATCCGCTCATGTGGCGAACCGCATCAATCATTTGGTCATGCCTCACGACTATTGCTGTCCACTGTTCAACGCCGATTTGCTCGCAGGGTCGCACAGATGACGCATGTCATGGTTACGATTGACACAGAATTATCCGCTGGACTGCATCAGCGCGGTGCCAGCGCTGAGGATAATTTCAAATCATCCATCCTGGGTAAAACGCCGCACGGCGATTTTGGCATCGCGTTCCAGATGGGTATCTATGACAAGTTCGGCGTAAAAGCGGTGTTTTTCGTCGATCCCATGCCTGCGCTCATTTACGGAGAGGAGCGAATTCGCGACATCACAGATTTGATATTGCGCCGGGGGCATAGCGTTCAGCTCCATTGTCACACGGAATGGCTGACATGGGCCACTAAATCGCCTGTTCAGGGCAGAACTGGGCGCAACATTGGTGATTTTGACTATGACGACCAGCTTTCGATCCTGAGCACCGGTGCTGACATCTTGAAAAGGGCTTGCGGCTATGCGCCAATTGCTTTTCGCGCAGGCAATTTCGGGGCCAATGATGATACGATCCGCGCGTTGGATACCCTTGGCTTTCTTTGGGATTCCAGTGTGAATGCAGACGACCTTGGGCGTAACTGCCGCATAACCTGCGACGTCAATCAGACTATGCCTTACCGCGCAGGCAGGGTCACCGAGCTTCCTGTTTCCGGGCTGTTCGACCGGCCGGGACATTTCCGGCCAGCGCAGGTCTGTGCCATTTCTGCTTGGGAAATGCGGTCAGCTTTGCGCCATGCGGGCATGAACCAACACCCGGTTTTTACCACTGTGACCCATAGTTTTGAAATGCTTTCGCGTGATCGCCAGAGACCCAACCGCACCGTCATTGCGCGTCTGGAAGCTCTTGCTCGGATGACTTCGCAGACCCCGCATCTGCGAAGTGCAGTGTTTGCTGATTTAACGCCAGCTGCTGTCGTGGTGCAGGATCGTCCCCGTCTGCCGCCCAATATCGCCCGCACTTTGGCCCGTGTCGCAGGCCAAGCATGGTCAACTCTTTGCTATGATCGCAAGTTGCCGTCGCGATGATTGCAATTGTTCTTGGTTCAGACACGCCAATCGGGCTGGCCGTCATTCGTGAATTGGGGCGGAACGGCGTTGCTGTCCACGCCATTGGCCGAACGGCAAATGCCATTGGCGGGGCATCACGCTACGCGGCGTCGCACCGTATCCGTCCCGCAGGCGATATTGCTGACTGGCTGCCCGTGATCATATCGGAGACGCGGGCCAAGGCACTGATGGCAGTGTCTGAAAGCGATTTGATCGCTCTGGCGCATTTGCCCGCTGTGATTGACCGCTGCGCCATTTTGACTCCGCGTCTGGGACCACTTTCCATTGTGCTGGATAAATCGGAAACGCTGGCGCGCGCGAAGGCACTGGGCATCAACGTGCCGCAAAGCTGGCAACCCGTTGTGGGTGAGCAGTTTGCAGAGCGCGCAGCGGTGCTTGAGTATCCAGTTGTTCTCAAATGGGCGGATCCAAATACCGTCGGCGCGCTGTTAACGAAGCATGGGCTGGACGTGATCAAGGCTGAATATGCGCAGACGCCTGATCAGCTGATCGCTGTGCTTGGCCGCTACACTTGTGCTGGCGCCTGGCCGCTGGTGCAGCATTACTGCGCCGGATCAGGTGTTGGCCAGATGCTTTGCCTGCACAAGGGGAAGGCGATCCTGAGGTTCCAGCACCGCCGGTTGCACGAATGGCCACCTGAAGGCGGGGTGTCTACGCTGTGTGAAACCATCCCGCTCAGTGAGTTTGAGCAGCAGATGGCGCTGTCAGAGGCGTTGCTCAAATCGATTGACTGGGAAGGCCCGGCGATGGTCGAATATCGCTATGATCCCGCCAGCAACACATTCTGGCTGATGGAAATTAACGGTCGTTTCTGGGGAAGTTTGCCATTGGCATCGGCGGCAGGTGCGGAGTTCGCGTGGACCCTGTTCCGGGCGGCTGTGCTGGACAATGACGAGCCGGTTTCCCCGGGCAAGTACCGCCGCGTCACTGCGCGCTATTTCATTCCCGAAACACGGCGGCTGGCAAGAATTTTGTTCGCGCCTTCGAAAATATCTGATCCATTTTTCAAAATCAGCCGGGCCAGAGAGGTGTTTGACTATGCCACGGGGGTGCTCAATCTGAGGGTTAAAGGCTATGTTTTTAGCATCACTGATATGGCCCCGTTTTTCAGGGATATGGCCAATATTTTGATTAAAATTTGGATTAAGTCAAAGCGCGGTGCTGCCTGACTCACTCGTCATTGTGAGGCGCGGAGCGACGCGGCAATCCAGAGGGCCACGCCACTCAGTCTGGATTGCCGCGCCGCGCTCGCAATGACGGGGGTGGCAACTGAAACTTACCCCCCTACGGCGCGATCATCCGGTCCACTGCGCGCTTTAACCGGCGTAGCGACGTTGCGACATAGGCTTTGCTTAACTGGTAAGGATCATGGATGTGCGGCATATCAATCCAGCGTCCGATGAGATCGATGTCGGCATGCGCATATCCTTTGATCGAACGCAGTTTTGTGATTTGGCGCACTTCCATCACCAGATATAAATCGCCAGCGCGCGGTTCGAAATCTTCAATCGCCACAGATCGGTGATAGTCAAGGTCAACGCCCATGCTGCGCGCAGCGGCGATGACAGGCGCGTGGGCGGGCTTTCCAGATGCTGTGCTCAGCCCGAATGATGCTGTGTCGAGGCCGCTTTGCCGTGCAACAGCATCGGCAAAGGCGCTGCGGCAGATATTGCCGTGACATACGAACACAAGGCGTTTCGCCCGCGCCGGATCAGTTTTTTTGACTGTGAGGATTTGAATATAGGAAAGGGCCAGGCGGCATAATCCGCGCCATGTCCCAAATCTGGCAGCTATTCCCGCCCGTCCTACTGTCATTGCGCGCCCTTTGCCATGCTTCAACCTCTTATTCACGCCGAGTGGTTGACCCGGCAAACCCTATGCGCGATCACATGGGCACTCGCATAGCCCTTTCAGATTAAGGACCATTTTTGATCACGCCTGCAATCCGCTTTCTCCTCTTTACGATTTTTATCAATGCGATGGGTTTTGGGATCATCATACCCATCACGCCTGATCTGGTGATGAAACTGGGTGGCACTGACCTGTCTGGCGCGACGGCGATTGGCGGCTGGCTGGCCGCGTCTTATGCTGCGATGCAGTTCATTTTCGGGCCGATAGTGGGCAATTTAAGCGACAGGTTCGGGCGACGGCCGATCATCTTGATATCGCTGTTCGGCTTTGCAATTGAGTTTTTGGCAATGGCCATTGCGCCTAGCCTGTTCTGGCTATTTGTTGCGCGGATATTATCGGGCATGTTTGGCGCAACGCAAGGCCCAGCCCAGTCAGCCATTGCAGACATTATCACGCCTGATGACCGGGCGCGGGTGTATAGTCTGTTGAGCGCCGCCTTTGCGATTGGATTTGTGGCAGGGCCAGCCATCGGCGGATTGCTCGGCGGCCTGGGTGTGCGCGTGCCGTTCATCGTGGCAGCGGCGCTGGCACTGGCCAATCTGCTTTACGGCCTGCGAGCCTGCGAAGAAACGCTGACGCCTGAACGTCGCCGCCCGTTTGAATGGCGGCGGGCCAACCCGATCGGCGCGCTGCGCCAGGCACAGTCGATCCCCGGGATCATGCCGCTGGCATTCATCTATTTCCTCTGGCAACTGGCCAGCCTTTGTTACCCCCTCATCTGGAATTATTATGCGAAGGGGAAATTCGACTGGCCGCCAGAACTGATCGGGCTTTCGCTTGGCACCATTGGCGTGTCGATGGGGCTTGTGAACATCTTTGTCGCGCCGCGGATTATGAAGCGGTTTCGTGAAAAGAAAGCGGCGCTGATCGGCATGGCCGTCGGGATCGCGGGGATGATGGCCAACGCCTATGCACCTGCTGGCTGGATGCTCTTTCCGCTTTGCGCAATTGTGGCATTTCAGTCGCTGACGCACCCTGCGCTAACTGCCATGATGACGCGGTTCGGCACGCCAAGCACGCAAGGCGAAGTGCAGGGTTTTGCCTCATCAGTCATGGCCCTAGGGGCAATCGCGGCGCCACTGATGTTCAATCCGCTCCACAGTTATTTCACCAGCAGAGCAGCACCGTTCCGCTTTGACGGCGCGCCGCTGGTGCTCGCGGCGGGCATAGCGACTGCGGCCTTTGTCTTGCTGCTGATGCGTAGGGATCCCGCTAGCGCCCCAGCATCGCCTCAGGCCTGACAACGCGGTCAAAGGTTTCTGCATCCACCAGTTTGAGCGCCAGGGCAGCTTCTCTGAGAGTAAGGCCGTTCCGGTGCGCGTGTTTGGCGATTTTTGCAGCGGCGTCGTAGCCAATCTCCGGCGCCAAAGCAGTGACAAGCATCAGGGACCGGTCCACCAGTTCAGCAATGCGCGCGCGGTTAGGTTCAAGCCCCGCCACGCAGCGTGTCGCAAAGCTCTCCATCCCAATCGACAGCAATTGTATTGACCGCAACACATTCGCGCCGATCAGGGGCTTGAACACATTCAGTTCCAGATGCCCTTGCATTCCGCCGATAGTCACCGCCTGATGATTGCCAATGACTTGTGCGGCCACCATCGTCAGCATTTCGCACTGGGTCGGGTTCACTTTGCCCGGCATGATCGAACTGCCAGGTTCATTTTCGGGCAGGATCAGCTCTCCAATCCCAGCGCGCGGGCCAGAGCCGAGCAAGCGAATGTCATTGGCCATTTTGGTCAAGGCAACAGCGAGCGTATTCAAATGCCCCGAAAAATCGACAAGGGCATCATGGCCGGACAAAGCCTCAAACTTGTTCGGGGTCGTTTCAAAATGAAGCCCAGTGGCTGCGCTCACTTCGCGCGCGATGTCATCGCCAAACCCGGCAGGCGCGTTGAGGCCCGTGCCGACCGCTGTTCCACCCTGTGCCAGATGGTGCACTTCAGTCAGCGCGACCGTCAACCGGACATCCGACATGACAAGCATCTGGACATAGGCCGAAAAGGCCTGACCCAAAGTGAGCGGCGTGGCATCCTGAAGGTGCGTGCGGCCAATCTTTATAATATCCATCCACGCTTCAGACTTTGCGCCCAGTTCGCCAATCAACGCGCCAAGGGCAGGGCGAAGCTGATGTTCAGCGGCCAGTGCCACTGCAATATGCAGGGCTGTGGGAAAGCTATCGTTGGACGACTGCGCTTTGTTCACATGATCATTGGGATGCACCGGCACCTTGCCGCCGCGCGTGCCAGACAGCGCCTCATTGGCGATGCCCGCAATCACTTCATTAACGTTCATGTTGGACTGCGTGCCAGATCCAGTTTGCCAGATGGTCAGCGGAAACTGGTCATCATGATGCCCGGCAAGGATCGCGTCGGCCGCGGCCACAATGGCGTCGGCAAGTGTTTCATCCACCGCACCGGACGCTTTGTGCACCAGTGCCGCCGCGCGCTTTACATGGGTGAGGCCGTGGATGATCCCCATTGGCATTTTTTCGCGTGGCGGGAACGGAAAATTCTCAAGACTGCGCTGTGTTTGCGCACCCCAATAAGCGGAGGCAGGCACTTGGATGGGGCCAAAACTGTCGGTTTCAGTTCGTGTCATCGTCACACCCGCACCAGTGCATCAATTGCCCCTTGCAGAATATAGGCAGCAGCGGCGCTGTCCACACGTTCAGCGCGTTTGGCGCGGCTGAGGTCCGCAGCAATCATCGCGCGCTCCACGGCTTGAGTTGACCAGCGTTCATCCCAAAGGAGGATGGGTGGCCCCAAATCCTCAACATTCTTCGCAAAGGCGCGCGTTGACTGAGTACGCGGGCTGTCTGTTCCGTCAAGGTTGAGCGGCAAGCCAATGATGATCCCTTTTACCGATTGCTTGATCAGCATCGCCGCGACCAGCGCCTTGTCGGCCCCGAATTTGGTGCGGCGGATCAATTCTGCGGGGGACGCAAAGCTCCAGCCTGCGTCACACAGCGCCGTTCCGATGGTCTTTGTGCCCACATCAAGCCCCATCAACCGACCGCCACCGGGAAAGTGCGG
>JANPCO010000146.1:0-15227 GCA_031430995.1 Sphingomonadales bacterium
TGGCGGCGCTCGACGGTGGATTGATCGCCGCGCAAGAGGTTGCCCGTGGCAGATGATACTGACCAAGACCAGAAGACCGAAGCCCCCACCGCGAAGAAGCGGGCGGACGCGGAAAAGCAAGGCGATATCCTTCAATCCAAAGACTTAGGGGCGGCATTTGCAATGATTGCTGGCGCGCTATGGCTGGCGCTTTGTGGGCCGACGATCTTGTCTGCCTCTCGCGAGGTTCTGACACAGGGGCTAAACCTAAGTGTCACTGACATAACGCATTTCGAACCGTTCCGTGCGTTCACCGATTTAATTCGAATTGCCATTTTGCCTGTTGCGTTGTTGTTCGGGATCAGTCTGGCCGCGGCGGTTGCTTCAGCGGCTGGACTGGGATCACTTGGCTTTCGGACCGGTGCGATAGCGTTCAAGGCCAGCCGCATCAATCCGCTGTCTGGCTTGAAGCGGATGTTTGGCAGTCACGGCATCGTTGAACTGGGCAAGGCACTGGCCAAGACGGTCCTGCTAGGCTGGATTGGGTATAATGTCCTCTCAACAAACTTGCGGGCCGTGTTCGGGTTGTCAGCACAGTCCGTGCAGGCGGCCTCAGCCAGCATGGGGTCCATGATCGTTTCAGGCATCACGGTGCTTGTTGGCGGCTTTATCGTGATCGCAGGCATTGATGTAGTTGTGCAATTCTTCCGCCGCACCGCCCGGCTGCGGATGACCAAGCATGACGTGAAACAGGAAATGCGCCAGTCCGAAGGGTCACCTGAGCTTAAGCAAGCCTTGCGCCAGCGCCAACGCGATATCGCCATGAACAGTGCCCGCAAGGCCGTGCAGGACGCCACAGTCATTCTTACCAACCCCACCCATTTTGCAGTGGCCCTCCGCTATGATCCTGGGCGTGACCGTGCGCCAATTGTGGTGGCACGTGGACGCGGGGAAACGGCCCTCGCAATCAAAGCCCTGGCCAGCGAACAGCGCGTGCCCACACTGGAATACCCGCAACTGACACGCGGCATTTACTTCACATCACGCGCTGGCCAGCCCATCGCCGAAGACCTTTACGTCGCAGTCGCCACTGTGCTGGGCTTCGTCTTCCGCCTTGAAGACGCTTTGGCAGCGGGCGCGGCTCAACCAGATGTCGATGTGCCTGCGATAAAGAGGTTTGATGAATTTGGCGCTGCCCAGGCTTAACAAATCCCGACACCTGCCGTTATCCTAGAGAACCCAACTGTCATTCTTTTGACAGTGCATCAAAACCGAGGACGTTAGCATGGTTGATATAACCCCACTCCGCCCCTTGCCTAGGGGACTGCACGCAAATCATCTTGCGGGCGACGTTCCCACAGAACGTCAAAAACTAGTGATGGTCGACAAGGCAGTCGTCAGCCTTTTTCAAACGCTACCAGCTATCGATGTGGCAAAGGTTGCAGAAATCAAAGCAGCGATTGCCAGTGGGAGATTAACCATAAGCCCGATGAGGATTGCCGAAGCGATCCTTGCTGATCGGTCCCGAGGATGGACATGAGTGCCACCATCGAAGACATCATATCGTGCCAATCACGGCTTTTGACAGCACTTGATGCGCGCAACGTGACGGCAATTGAGACGGAGACAGCCACTTTGGCGCATCTGATTGCGTTGCTGCGTGACGCGCCGGCCGATGCAGCGCGCGTTGACCACGCCCGAAAACAAAGCGAAGCCGCACGCATTCGCGTCAACATCCTGTCTGACTGGACGCGTCAAAGGATTGACCGCTTAGCCGAACTGCGCGGGCAATCATCAGTCAAGACTACTGGAACTTACGCAAAACCGAGGCCTTTTAACGCCAGGGCTTAAACTGGCATGGCCTTTGCTACGATCTTTCTGAAACAAAAGTTCAGGATAGTCATGTCAATAGCCAGCGTTCCGCCCCTAAAGCCAGCCCCTGCCGCGGCCAAAGCCGCCCCACGAGCAGTGGTCAGCGCCATTGCATCGGCATCCGCGCGGACAGGTGTTGATTTCGACTATTTGTTCAATCAGGCCCGGGTGGAAAGTGCGCTTGATCCTGCAGCAAAAGCCAAAACATCCAGCGCGTCTGGCCTGTTTCAATTCACCCGCCAAACCTGGCTGGCAACCGTGAAAGATCACGGCACAGAACACGGGATGGGATGGGCCGCCGACGCCATCACCAAAGGCGCAGATGGCACCTACCGGATCACAAATCCAAACATGGGCCCGTCCGTCCTCGACATGCGTTTTGACGCTGATGCAGCTTCGGCAATGGCCGCAGAATTTGCTAGCGACAATCGCGACTATTTATCACAGCGCCTTGGCCGTGACGTAGAGTCCGTTGATCTCTATCTTGCCCATTTCCTCGGCGCTGCGGGTGCAGCGAAATTTTTAAGCGCTCACGCCTCAGCTCCTGACACACCAGCGGCACCGCTATTCCCCGCAGCAGCGGCAGCCAACCGGTCCATTTTTTATACCGGGGACGGGCGTGCGCGAACATTAAGCGAAATGCGCGGGGCCTTTGCCACCAAAATGCAGGCGGGCGCGCCAGCGTCGGCTGCGCTCGCGCTGGTCACCACCGCTCAATCAAAGTCACAGTTACAGTCGATGCGTGCGCTTGCGATGCAGGATTTTGCGGCCATGCCTGGCAAATTATCCTTGGCTTTTGCCCAATCGGCCTATGCCCGTGTGGCAGCCGACAGAGGGCTGTGATGCGCGCACTCAACTGGTCCGTCTGGACGGCAGCCATTCGTGGCGGCGTCCTTCCCATGGCGATCCTGATGCTTGTCACGCTGATGATCGTGCCTGTGCCAGCCTTTGTGCTCGACATCGGATTTGTCACCAACATCGTCATTTCCCTCGCTGTGCTGATGGTAGCGATGAACGCTGCCAAGCCGCTCGACTTTTCAGCTTTTCCCACTGTCCTCCTGCTTGCGACTCTGTTCAGGTTAGCGCTCAACGTTGCATCGACGCGTGTGGTTCTGGTGGAGGGGCACAAAGGTGCGGGCTCGGCAGGCCATGTGATTGAGGCCTTTGGCAGTTTCATCATCGGCGGCAATTATATCGTTGGCATTTTCGTTTTTGCCGTTCTGATGATCATCAATCTAGTGGTGATTACCAAAGGCGCGGGGCGCGTGTCAGAAGTTTCGGCGCGTTTCACGCTGGATGCTTTGCCGGGCAAGCAAATGGCCATTGATGCTGATCTGAACGCAGGCCTGATGACGCCTGACGAAGCCAAAGCACGGCGGATCGAAGTTTCAACTGAAGCTGACTTTTACGGATCGATGGACGGCGCATCCAAGTTCGTCAAAGGCGACGCCATTGCTGCAGTCCTGATCCTGTTCGTGAACATTTTTGGGGGATTGCTGCTTGGTGTTATCAGCCACGGGCTGAGTTTGAGTGAGGCGGCGCAAACCTATATTCAGCTTGCCATTGGCGACGGGCTTGTGGCTCAGGTGCCCGCTTTGCTGCTGTCCATTGCGGCAGCTTCCATCGTCACGCGCGTCACTTCGCCGCTTGATCTATCGGGCCAGATTTCATCTCAGTTCGCGCATTTGCGGGCCTGGGTGCCAGTCGCAGTCATCATGGGGTTGCTTGGCATCATGCCAGGCATGCCCCATTTCGTCCTGCTGACGGCTGCGGCCTTGATCGGATTTTATTGCTGGCGGTTAAAGCAACGCCAGACGTTAGCAGCAGTGATTGTGCCCGCGGAAACCACCCCAGAGCCGCTGCACAGCATTTCATGGACTGACATAACAGACAGCGCGCCGATCACGCTGGAGCTGGGATACGGCCTGATCGATCTGGTTGATGACCGCGAAGGGGCGCCACTGATGGGGCGCATCACTGGCATCCGCAAACAAGTATCACGCGATCTGGGTTTCGTCCTGCCGCTGGTGCGCGTAAAAGATAATCTCGCGCTATCGGCCAACCAGTATCAAATCATCATTTCTGGCATGATGCTGGGCGATGATGAGGTTTGGCCGGCCGAACTCTTGGCGCTTGATGCAGGCGATAATCCTGATCCGGTAGAAGGCCGGCCGGTCAAAGACCCAAGCTTTGGCTTGGACGCAGTCTGGATCGCAGAGGGCAAGCGCGCTGATGCCATCGTGGCAGGCTATACTGTGGTTGATGCGCCAACCGTCATCGCGACGCATTTGAACACCAGTATTGCAAGCAGTGCTGCAACTCTCTTTGGCCTAGATGACGGCCAGGCGATGGTTGACGCGCTGCGGGCTTCTTATCCGCAGCTCGCGCAAGGACTGACACCGCAGCCCTATTCGCTGGCCACCATTACAGGCGTCTGCCGCGCGCTGCTGGGTGAACGCGTGCCGCTGCGCGATTTTCGCCAGATTGCTGAGGCACTCGTCACGCTTGCGCCGCAGGGCCTTGATCAGGCCGCATTGGTTGAAGGCGTGCGGCAGCACATTGGTGCCCTGATCGTGCAGACGATTGTGCCCGCCCGGATGCCGCTGCCCGTCATTACATTCGCACCTGACCTTGAAGGGTTGCTGGTGCAATCCGTCGCCGCTGGGCCTTCTGCGATTTGGCCGTTTGAACCAGCGCTGTCACGCCGGATCGTGACAGCTGTCAGTGATGCTGTGCAGCCTGAACTGATGGCCGCGCGCGCCGTGGCGATCCTGACGCCGCCAGCCTGCCGTGCCGCCGTTGCCCGGTTGCTGCGCGCGCATTTGTCAGAAGTGCCTGTGCTGTCATTCCTTGAAATTCCCGAAACCAAGGCAGTCGATGTGATTGCTGTTGTGGGCAGTGAAGCGGAGCCACCGGCTTTGCTGCCCCCCGATCCCTTGTCCCAATCTACAGGAGAGAATTGATGGCCCATGCTTTGCTTGGCGATACCGCGCCAGTCTATACACGCCGGGGCGCTGGCCTTGACACAGAAGCAATGGTGCGCGCCCACGCTGGGCTGGTGCGCCGCGTTGCCTGGGCCGTGCATTCGCGCCTGTCGTCAGCAATTGAAGTGGACGATTTGATGCAAATTGGCATGGTCGCTTTGGTTGAAGCGGCGCGGACGTTTGAGGACCGCGGCGTTGCTTTTTCTCACTATGCCGCAACCCGGGCACGCGGCGCCATGATTGATCATCTGCGACGTGAGTCCCGCACGGCGCGGTCAGGCAGCGCCAACCGCCGGAAATTGGCACAGGCGCGCAGTGCACTCGAAAACCGACTTGGTCGCCGTGCGACGGATGCTGAAATGTCTGCCGCGATGGAACTGGGGCCGGACGCCTATTTTGCGCTGGTCGCGACAACACAGCCGCTGCAGCAGGAGTCCATCGAAGAAGTTTATTCCGATCAGGACCTGGGATTTGCTGACGGTGCCGAAGCTGCGGATACTATGCTGGAGCGACGGGAGGCCGCTGATGCTTTGGCGCGCGAGATCGCAACATTGGGTGAGCGAGAAGGCATGGTGTTACACCTTTATTTCGTCGAAGAGCTGAACCTTGAAGAAATTGGTGCCGTCTTGAATGTCGGCGCAGCTCGCGTCTGCCAGATCAAAAAGGCTGCGATGGATAAGCTTCGGGAACGGCTTTCAGGTTGAGCGGAACAGTAGGGATCGTCCTTCGTTGCGCTTTGACCCCTAAATCTGTCGCCACGCCTGGTACAGGTCTGTCACACCTTCGCGCAGCACCGCCAGGCGTGCTTGATCTTGATGGCGTATCACAAAGGTGAGTTCGGCCTGCATCGTCCGGTAAATTCCAGCCAATGTTTGCGCCAACTGCCCGCCTTGTTCGAAATCAAGGCTTGCCTCCAACGACACCAAAATTGACGATGCGCGAGCCGCGCTGGGGCGATTGGTGATGGCTGCTTTCAGAACATCAAGGGTGATGATCAATTCTTCGTAAAGCAAGCTGACAAGCGCGTGCGGTGTCGCTGCTTCCAATCGCGAAGACAGGGCAAGCTCCTGATAGTGGCGCAGCGCAGACCGAGAGAAAATGGAATAGGCCACAGCTGCTTATGACCGGCTACTGGACCAGAGTTTGATTTGCTGCTCCAGATAGGTCTGCGTCGCGCGCAGGCCTGCAATCCTGGCATCCATTGATCCAAACTGGCGTTCAAGGCGGGTTTTGTAGACGGCCTCCCGTTCTTCCATGCGCGTCCGGTTTTTGGCCAGATTTTCAACGTCCTTGTCCAGCCGCTGCTTCAGGCCACTGAGCGCACCGCCGCTTCCCGTGCTTCTGTCATTCAAAGCCTTCAGTGAAGCGGCAATGCCAGGGTCGCTCGTTGCGCTATGAGTAGCGTCACGCGTGGGGGAAAAGAGAGCTTCAACAGCATCGGGGTTGGATAGCAAAACGGATTCCAGACGCGCAGCGTTCACGGTGATGCTGCCATCGCGGTTGGTGGTCATGCCAAGGTCTGACAGGCTGTTTATTGCGGCATCGCTGGTGATCGCCGTTGCAATGAGTGCGCTGAGTTGCAGGTCAAGCGAGCGTAATCCGCCGTCGCCCCCTGTCGCTGTACGCGCGGATGATATGTTGCGTTTGAGCGTATTAAACACTGACACAAAATCATCGATCGTCTGGCGAATGAGTACAGTCGGGCGTTCGCCTGAAAGCGACACTGTTTCACCGGACGCTGCTTTTTTGAATGTGAACGTAATACCGGGCAGAACGTCTGAAACGCTATTGCTGCCCCTTATGTAGGCGATACCATCCACTGCAAAATTCGCGTCTTGCGCCGCTTGGCCAAGCGTCATGGTGGGGCTGGGATAAGTGTAGCTGGCAAGTGCTGGATCGCCCGTCGTTTGCGAGAGGGTGAATGCGTTGGCTGCACCTGTCTGGCCTTTCAAAACCAATCGCGCGCCGCCCAAATCTGTGCGAACCGAAGCGCTAACGCCGCTGCCCGCGCCGTTGATCGCCGCCGCGAGGCCGGAAAGACTGTCATTTCCCGCGCCAACGGGAATTGCAAAATCTTGCCCGCCTACCGAAAGCGTCAAGCTGCCTTGGCCAATTGGCGCCACGTCGCTTGCCACTGTGGCAGACGACAGGGTTTGTGACTTGGCAATTTGATTGACGACAATCTCGCCTGCAAATCCGCTCAGCCGTGTGCCAGGACTGGCCGTGGCCGTGACGATTGACGGGTTGGACGTGGCGGGCTGCGTCTGGATTGTGCCGCCTGAAACCAGGTTTGACAATGAAGCTGTGAAGCTTTCCAAATCTGACCGCGCTTGCGCAACGGCACTGATCTTTGACTGCAGTGCCCGTGCGCGCGTATCAAGCACTTCAGCCTTCGGCGCGCGGGATGCATTCGCCAGATCCTGAACCAGACTGCGCGTGTCGATCCCTGAACCTGCACCAAGGCTTTGGGCAATTGATGTCAGCATGATGCAAATCCTTTGAACATTTATGTTCGCAATTCACTGCCCCAGATCAGCGAGAAAGCGACGCTACACCCACATCTACGACAATTGCGGTCACTCCTTGCGTCGATGTCGGCATTTTGACACGAATGGCCTGCCCTTTGCCGCCATCGTCTTGCGCAATGGCGGTGCTGGAAACCGCAAAGCCCTCTCCTCGGAAAACCAATTCAACCGTTTCTCCGCGTCGTACTAAAACTGTCGTGGCGTCGGCGGGCTTGGCAGTCGCCAAAAATGGCACTCTGATCCGCCAGCCAAGTGCCAAGCAGCGGACTGTAATAGACCCCGCCACTGGCGCATCGATTTCTGCCGGCAACGGGCACGGGGCCAGCTTGACCCGCCGGTCAATTGGCTGAGCGATCAGGCCTTCATCCTGCGTTTCGGATATGCGCGCGTCTAACGCTGCCAAATCTTCAAACGCCGCGGTGGCCGCCATTACAGGGCTGGCTGCGGCACAGGCGCATAAGGCAAAGATCAATTTCATAGTCAGTCTCCAAAAAATGGGCGCAAGGTGGCCGTAAGACTGACTGAGCAAAGCCCGTGCCAAGTGCCGTTTTCCGCAAGCGTCAAAGCCCCCGTTGGTTTTTTGACATCAGCCAGCCAGCCGCCCGGCCAGCGCGCTGCATCCCCCTGAAATGCGCCAACCCCGAACGATTGGCACGGACTTTGCTGATCCTCATCACGACATCTGCGTGCGTTTGAGAAAAGGAGCATGATATGATTGGTGAGAGCATCTTTGGCATTCACGCCACTGCCCTGAAGGTTCGCGAAAGCCGGATGGCTATTATTGCGTCCAACATCGCAAACGCTGCCACGCCCAATTACAAGGCGCGCGATCTGGATTTTGGTGCCGCACTAAAATTGGCCGAAGGGGGTCAGGCCGCTGACGCCGCGCTCCGCTTTCGTGTGCCCGTGCAGACGTCACTGGATGGCAACACAGTTGAAATGGCAACTGAGCAAACCGCCTTTGCCGAAAATGCGCTGGGATATCGCACTAGCCTCTCTTTCCTGCAGGGGCGGATCAGCACCTTGTCTCGCGCGCTTAAAGGCGAATGAAAATGGCTGGCCCCCTTTCGATATTTGATATCAGTGGCCGCGCGATGGCCGCCAATCTGGTGCGCCTGAATACCACGGCGTCAAACCTAGCCAATGCCGGAACGGTGGCGGGCAGTGAGGCTAGCGCATTCCGGTCGCTCAAACCCGTATTCCGCACTGTGATGGGCGAAGGGGGCCGTGCGACTGTTGCTGTCGACCGTATCGCCAATGCAGGCGCTGGCCCCACCCAGCGGCACGATCCGCTGCACCCGCTGGCTGATGCGAACGGCGATATCTGGGAAGCCGCTGTCGATAGCGCAGCAGAGCTGGTCGAGATGGTTGAAACATCGCGCCAATATCAAAATAATGTTCAGGTTCTGCAAACCGCGAAGGGCCTGATCGCTGAAACTCTGCGGTTGGGACAATGACGATGATCACTTCCGTAAATCCAAATGCCCTGACCCCAACGCCGGGCAAAAGCGCCCAGACGCTGGATCAAAACGCATTCCTGCGCCTGATGACGACGCAGCTGAAGGAGCAAGACCCGTTTGACCCTGTCGATAATCAGGAAATGGTGGCGCAGATGGCGCAGTTTTCTAGCGTTGCGGGCATTGGCGAAATGAATGTCTCGCTCAAATCCATTGCCGACCAGATCACGGCGCAAACCGCCATCCTCTCTGAAATTCGCAACCGCAGCGAAGCGCCTGCTGTCCCCACCGTTTAGGAGCACGAACCATGTCATTCTACATCTCACTTTCTGGCCTGAAGGCCGCGCAAACCGACCTTTCGACAATTTCGAACAACCTGGCCAATGTTGGCGCGACGGGATTCAAGAAAAGCCGTGCGCAATTTGGCGATCTTTTTTCCAGCGCGCCCACTCAGACCACACGGATGATGGCGGGCCACGGCACGCGCCTGAACGGCATCATCCAGCAATTTACCCAAGGCACGCTGGAGTCCACCGACAAAACGCTTGATCTGGCGATTGCAGGCGAAGGATTTTTCGTCGTTAAAGGCGGCGCGCCGCGTCAAGATATCAGCTACACGCGCAACGGTTCGTTCCAGCCCAACGCGCAGCGCCAGGTGGTTGATACCATCGGATCAAAACTGCAATTGTTGCCTGTTGATGCGGCGGGCAACACCACGTCAACAAACTTGGCCGATGCAATTGACTTCGTGCTGCCAACAGCAGCGCCGGGCAATCCCAATGCGGCCATGGTCAACATCTCGATTGGCATCGACGGGCTAGTAACGGCCACCTATTCTGATGGCAGCGACCAAGCGCTAGGCCGCGTGATGATGGCCAGCTTTACCGCGCAAGAAGGCCTGCGCCCAATCGGCGATGGCCATTGGCAATCAACCGGTGATAGCGGCACGCCGCTGATCAACGCGCCCACCAACGGGCCGCTTGGTACGATCAGGTCTGGCGCGTTGGAACGGGCCAATGTCGACGTGACGGAGGAACTGGTCGCGCTCATTTCGGCCCAGCGGAATTTTCAGGCCAATGCCAAAGCGATTGAAACTGCGGGTAACATGACCCAGACGATTGTGAACATCAACTGATGGACCGGCTGATTTACACCAGCCTGACCGCGATGCGCGGCGCGATGGCGCGGCAGACGGCAACGGCGCATAATCTGGCCAACGTCAACACTCCGGGCTTTCGCGCGGACATTGCCGAGGCGCAGGCGCTGTGGATCAAGGGCGGCACAGCCTCCACGCGCGCAATGGCTTCAGAAGAAGTCGTTGCCGCTGATATGCAGGCAGGAACCGTCATGCCCACCGGTCGCGAACTTGACATTGCGCTTAGCGGTGACGCGCTTCTGACTGTTCAAGCAGCCGACGGTGAAGAGGCTTATACTCGGCGCGGCGATTTGCAGGTCTCCGCTTCAGGGCTGCTCACCACTGGGGACGGTCATCCCGTGCTTGGCGCTCAAGGCCCAATTTCCGTTCCTCTAGCCGACAGCATCCAGATTGACCTTGAAGGCCGCGTGCTGGTTGTTCCGCGCGGCGGCGATGCGTCTCAACCGCAGGAGATTGACCAGCTCAAGCTGGTGAGCCCGGCAGGAAGCGACACTGCCAAAGGCCTTGACGGGCTGTTCCGTGTCAAAGGCGGCGGCACGCTTCCATCTGATCCCGATGCACGCACAACCAGTGGTCATCTCGAAGGCTCCAACGTCAGCGCGACGGAGGCTCTGGTTGAAATGATCGAAGCCAGCCGCGCCTGGGATGCGCAGCTTAAACTCGTGAACGACGCGCGCGAGCTTGATGTGTCTTCGGCTGACCTCATGCGTCTCCCCGAATAAGGAAACCCGTAAATGTCAAACTCAGCATTGCATGTCGCCCGCACCGGGCTCGACGCTCAGAATAAGCGAATGCAAGTCATTGCCAATAATCTGGCCAACGTGAACACCGTTGGTTTCAAGCGCGACCGCGCCAGCTTCGAAACCCTAGCTTACCAGCAGATTGTGGCGGCAGGTGCGCCGTCATCGTCCGAAAACCGCTACGCGATTGGCCTGAACCTGGGCACAGGCGTGCAAATGACAGGAACCGCACGGATCGACACGCAAGGTTCGCTGACAACCACAAGCAACGCGCTTGATCTGGCGATTGAAGGCGGCGGATATTTTCAAGTTCAAATGCCTGATGGCCGCACCGGATATACACGCGCGGGTAATTTCAGCTTGTCGCCTGATGGCACCATCGTGACGCCAGACGGAATGCCATTGCAACCTCAGATGCAAATACCAGAGGGATCAACATCAATTTCCATCGCTGCGGATGGCACTGTTGCAGCAACCGTCGACGGCCAATCAACACCCACCGAAATAGGCCAGATCGCAACAGCGCGTTTTGTGAACGCGGCAGGGCTGCAGCCGGTTGGAAATAACTTGCTGGTTGAAAGTGCAGCTTCAGGCGCGCCGCAATTCGGATCGCCAGGCAGCGAAGGGCGCGGATCGTTGCGGTCCGGCGCGCTGGAAGCATCCAACGTCAATGTCGTTGAAGAACTGGTCGACATGATCGAAACGCAGCGTGCTTATGAAGTCAACAGCAAGATGATCCAGGCCACTGATGAAATGATGCGCAATGCCAATCAGCAGCTTTGAGCCGCCTTGCGGTAAAGTCGCCTCACACGTCGTTGCGAGCGAAGCGCGGCAATCCAGACTGCACGCCGCGACGTGGATTGCCGCGTCGCTACGCTCCTCGCAAAGACGATTCAGGCTTAGTGAGTGTCGAACTTGGAAAGCGGCGGCGATGATCCTGTTGGCACTGCTTTCACTGCCCGCCGTTGCCAAGACAAAGCCTGAGCCAAGCTTCCCCGCCACACGCGCAGAACCGGCAGCTGTACCGCCTGCGAACGGCGCCATTTTTCAGGGGAATTACACAGCCCTGACATCCGGCGCGCGGGCATCGCGGCCCGGCGATATCCTGACCATCATATTGGTGGAACGGATGATGGCTTCCAAATCCAATTCCGCCAACACTGCCCGGGGCGGGGGGTTTGGCCTGAAGCCCCCAACGACAGGGTTGCTCAGCGCAGTCAAGCCCAGCGACATCGCGATGTCGGGCGATCAGTCGTTCAAAGGCAAAGGCGATGCGGCTCAATCAAACAGCCTGTCTGGCGAGTTGAGCGTTACCGTTGCCGAAGTCTACCCCAATGGCACCATCCTGATCAGCGGCGAAAAGATGCTCACGCTCAGCCGGGGGGAGGAACGCGTTCAGATATCAGGGATCGTCCGGCTGGTTGATATCAGCCCGGACAATCGCGTCGCTTCCACCCGCGTCGCGGACGCACGCATTCACTACACCGGCAAAGGCGAAATCGCCCGCGCCTCTCGCCAGGGTTGGCTGCAGCGCTTTTTCTCCAAGATCAGTCCGTTTTGAAGGGCCGCATGATGAGACTTTTTACCTTCCTCTTATTGATCTTCTTTGCAGCTCCGGCACATGCTGAACGGATAAAGGATATCGGCCAGTTTCAAGGCGTGCGGTCTAACCAGCTCACTGGCTACGGCGTCGTGGTTGGCCTTGCAGGCACAGGCGATGACAGCCTTGATTACGCGACGCTAGGCGTGAAAGGTGCCATTTCCCGCTTCGGACTCAGCCTGCCGCCCGGCGTCAATCCTTCGCTCAAGAATGCCGCAGCGGTGATGATTACAGCTGAACTCCCTGCCTTTGCCAAGCCGGGTCAGCGGCTGGACGTCACAGTATCTGCCATCGGCAAAGCCAAGTCGCTGCGTGGTGGAACATTGGTGCTGGCCCCGCTGATCGGCGCGGACGGGCAGATATACGCCATGGCGCAGGGCAATCTGATTGTCGGCGGCTTGGGTGTGGAAGCAGCTGACGGGTCAAAGACCGTGATCAACATTCCCTCCGCTGGCCGGATCGGTGGCGGCGCAAGCGTTGAACGCTCGATTGACACGGGGTTTAGCCTTGGCACCACCCTTACCTTCACGCTGGCGGATTATGACCTGACCACGGCAAAAATCGTGGCAGAGGCCATCAACAAAAGCGTTGCAGGCGCAGCGGCCTCTCTGCTCGATGGCTCCTCCATCAGCGTCATAGCGCCCGCAGACCCGAGCGCGCGGATCATGATGATGAGCCGAATTGAAAATCTGGAAATCACCTCTGCTACGGCCCCGGCCCGCATCGTCGTGAACGCACGCACTGGCACTGTCGTCATCAACGGCGCGGTGCGGATCATGCCAGCCGCCATCACTCACGGCAAACTGACCGTGCGCATTGATGAAGACCCCCGCGTGTCTCAGCCCGCGCCGTTCAGTCGGGGCCAGACGGTGGTTGAGCAAAGCAGCACCATTCAGGTTGAGGAAGACCGCAACCCGATGTTCCTGATGCCGCGCGGCGCTTCACTTGCGGATATTGTCAAAGCCATCAACCGGATCGGTGCTTCCCCCGGGGACCTGGTTGCGATCCTTGAGGCGCTGAAACAAGCTGGAGCGCTCAAAGCAGAATTGGTGATCCAATGAAGATAAACAGCGCATCCCCCGCTGGCAAACTCGATCCAGCGATCAGAAAAGCCGCGCAGGGCTTTGAAGCTGTGTTCCTGCGCGAAACGATCGGATCGATGCGCAAGGCACAACTGGCCGCGGATATGTTCGGGTCCAGCGCGAGCGACCAATTTCGGGAGCTTGCCGATGCCCGCACTGCCGATGCTATTGCTGCAAAAGGCAGCTTCGGGATTGCAGCACTGGTCGAACGCAGCCTCATCCAAAAAGGCACGAAACTATGAGCGAGCTTCTTTCAATTGGCGCTTCGGGCCTGCGAGCATACCGAGAGGCGCTGGCCACAACAGGTGATAATGTCGCGAACGCGCAAACGGCGGGCTATGTCCGCCGCGGGCTTCGCTTGGCCGAAGCGCCAACCGTGGGCAGTACGCCGTTGCAATCCAGCTCCAACGGACCTGGCGGCGTGATGATCGCAGGTGTCACTCGGGCGGTTGACGTCTGGCTGGCCGATGATGCCCGGTTGTCGTCAGGAATTGCCGAACGCTCCGCCGCGCGTGCGCAGTGGCTGGGGGCTGCCGAGATGGCGCTTGATGACGGCCCGGACGGCTTTGGCCAATCTGCCACTGCGCTTTTCAACGCGTCGGACGCGCTGGCCGCAGACCCCAGCAGCACCCCTGCCCGCCTGCAATTTCTGCAAAGCGTTGAAGGAGCCGCCAGCGCGCTTCGCCGCACTTCAGCACAGCTTGGGTCAGTCTTCGCAGGCATCGCGGCGGACGCGCAAAACAGCGTCGGCAATCTCAACACCAATCTCGCGTCGCTCGAACAAGTGAATGACGGCCTGCGACGCGCCCGCGAAGGATCAACTCATCAGGCCAGCTTGCTGGACCAGCGTGACACTCTGGTGAATGCAATCTCTACGATCCTGCCCGTGACCATCATTGTCGAGGCGCGGCAATCCGTCTCGCTGCGAATGGCAGGGCCAGGCGCGCCGGTGTTGCTGAATCAAAGCGGACGCGCGCAAGCCAGTGTTTCGGCATCTGCGACTGGTCACCTTAGTTTTTCGTTATCCCCCGGTGGCGCTTTCACTCCGGCTGCGTCAGGCCGGTTAGCAGGCCTTTCTGATGCGGCCGATCATGTCACTTCGCAGCGGTCGGAACTCGATGTGCTTGCGGGCCAGTTTGCCACTCAAATCAACGCAGCCCACCAGGCAGGTCTTGATGCAAACGGGCAGGCAGGGCTGCCGCTGCTGACCTTTAGCGGAAGTGCCGCCACCATCGCAGCCACGCCGCTGCTTCCCGGCCAAGTCGCTGCGGCTAGCGTCACGCGCGATAACGGTGCGATGCTTGCCTTTAATGCCCTGCGCATTGGAGGCGGCGTCGAATCGAGCTGGGCAACACTCGTTGCTGGGCAAAGCCAAAGGACATCCTTCGCCCGCGCAGAAAATGCTGCCAACCAGACACGTTTTGAAACGGCCAGCCAAGCCCGCGACGCCGTTAGCGCAGTAGATCTCGACCATGAAGCGGCCGAGTTGCTCCGCTTTCAACAGGCTTATGAAGGGTCAGCGCGCGTCATCCAAGTTGCACGTGAGACGTTTCAATCTATCTTGAACGCCATTTAAGCCCAAGCACAGGTGAAGAAAGGCCTGCCATGATCAACGCCACAGGCAACCGTATGACCGCCGAAATCCGGCGGCAATCCGTCCTCGCAGAACTGATTTCTGATACTCAGATTTCCGTTTCTACAGGCAAGCGGGTGCAGCGCGCATCGGACGATCCGCTGGCCGCCGCTCAAATATCCACACTGCGCCGCACCCAGGCCGACGAAACGGTATGGGCTGCCAATATGGATCGGGGCATTGCCCTTTCAAATCAAGC
>JANPCO010000147.1:0-1988 GCA_031430995.1 Sphingomonadales bacterium
TGGAGAGGCCAATGTGCCGTTACCATATCTCCGTCAGATGGCGCATTATGTTGCTGCACTTGGAACGATATTCCCGGATTCGAAGATTGAGGCGTCCTTGCTGTTCACCTACGCACCGAGTCTGATAACGCTATCTGACGACGCGCTCGCCCCGCACAAACCCCTCTCTTAAGCCTCCAAGCAAAACTATTGCCTACACCGCTTGTCAGTGCGGCTCAGGCAACATACATTTAGCATCAAGCAAAAGGAGATTTTTGATGGCAACTACATCAGTAGGCGATAATGATTTTGACGCGGCAGTTCTGCAATCGGGCAAGCCAGTGCTCGTTGATTTTTGGGCCGAATGGTGCGGCCCGTGCAAGATGATTGGCCCAAGCCTTGAAGAAATCAGCGAAGAACTAGGCGACAATGTCACCATTTTGAAGCTCAATATCGACGATCATCCCGATACCCCCGCCAAATACGGCGTGCGCGGTATTCCGACAATGATATTGTTCAAGGACGGTGCCGTTGCCGATACCAAAGTGGGAGCCGCGCCAAAGGCGCAGTTGAAGCAGTGGCTTGAGGCAGCGCTTTAACTGCGATAATCGGCGTTGATCGAGATATAGCCGTGGGTCAGGTCGCACGTCCAAACGGTTGCGCGTCCTTCGCCTAGGCCCATATCGACACCGATGTCGATTTCTTGCCCCTTTAGATGTGCCGCAACTGGTGCTTCGTCATAACCGTCGACGGCAACGCCGTTTTTGGCGACCTGCGTTGCGCCAAAGCGGATTGATAGAAGATCACGGTCAGCGGGTTCGCCAGCCTTGCCCACAGCCATCACGACACGCCCCCAATTGGCATCTTCGCCAGCAATTGCGGTCTTCACTAGAGGCGAGTTGGCGACCGCAAGCCCCACGCGCCGCGCGCTGTCGTCGTTGACCGCGCTGGTGACGTTTATTTCGATAAATTTCTGCGCGCCTTCGCCGTCACGAACCACCAGTTGCGCAAGTTGACGGCATATGTCGTTGAGCGCAGCCGCAAACGCATCTGCCCCCGCATCGTCGAATGAGGTAAGCGGCGCGTTTCCTGCCTTGCCGGTGGCAAAGGCAAGCACTGTGTCGCTGGTCGATGTGTCACTATCGACGGTGATGCAGCTGAAAGTCTGCGCATTCGATGCCGACAGCAGTGCTTGCAAAAACGCCGCATTGATCGCAGCATCGGTGAAGATATAGCCAAGCATCGTCGCCATATCGGGCGCAATCATGCCCGATCCCTTGATGATGCCTGCAAGCTGCACTTTAGTGCCGCCTACAATCGCGCTAGCGATCGCACCCTTGGCAAAGGTGTCGGTGGTGCCGATGGTGTTGCACGCATCCTCCCAACTGCACGGGTCTGCGCCAAACACTGCCTGTAATCCGGCTTCAGCCTTGTCGATAGGCAAAGGCACGCCGATTACCCCGGTCGAAGAAACAAATACTTCGCTCTCGGGGCATTCGAGATGCGCCGCAACCTTGGCTGTGATCGCCTCGACTGCTGCACGCCCGCGTTGTCCAGTAAAAGCGTTGCTATTTCCTGCATTAACGATCAGCGCCCGTGCTTTGCCGCCCTGCAAATGGTTGCAGCAAATCTCGACTTCTGGAGAACAGCAGATATTGCGGGTTGTCACACCCGCTACAGAGCTGCCCTGCGCAAGCTCGACATAAGTCAGATCACACCGGCCCCAATCCTTATAACCCGCCCGAGCTATGCGTAGCTTCACACCGTTGATATCTGGCAGTTCGGGAAATGGTAATGCTAGAGGAGATGTTTCAGACACCTTTGAACCTTTTTCAGCGTAATGATTGTTTAGAGGTTGGCGTGTAGGAATAAATTTCGATCCGCGCAACGATGGGGCAATTGTTTCGGGATAGACGAATGGGTTAGCCATCCCTATATGGCCACAGACACAGAACAGGGCATTTCATGCGTTTGCTGATTTATCTTTTGGCGATGATGACCGGCTTTTC
>JANPCO010000148.1:0-74647 GCA_031430995.1 Sphingomonadales bacterium
TCGAATGTCGCCACCCTCCTTCCCCCGCTGACGAGCATTAAAAAGGCCGCCCCCCGCGATTGTGGAGGGCGGCCTTTTTACGGCCAATCCGGAAACGGATTAGTTGGCCTTGCGGCTCTTTACCTGATCGACGATCACGGCGTAGCGGTTCTGGATGGGGGAAACGACTTCACCGGCCAGCTTTAACGTGAATTCCGTGTTCTTTGACATTTCGGCAACGGCCATGTCGAACTGCTTGCGCGCGAATTCGGTTTGCATCTGGAAGAAATCGGCTGGCGCACGAACGCCAGCGACGGCCTTGGCGTGGGCTGTGGTGGTTTCCCAATTCTTCTTGCCCAATTCGACTGCGTTCTGAGCAGCGGCCTGCGCGCCCTTGGCGGCGATTTTGCCAGATGCCACGATGGCTTCGACATTGGCTTTGTTAAATTCCATAACGTCCTTGGTCATTTCGCCACCTTTGCTCATCATGTCTTTGGCGCGGCCGCTCACATCTTTGAAGGCTGCTGTTGCTTTTTCGGTTGCTTCTGCAGCGACGTTTTTCACAGTGTCAGTCATTTCGGTCAATCCTTCTGGTAACTTGACGATGGGTTTGGAAAAAATGGTCTTGGCCTCTGCTGTTTGAGCAGCTGCGCGAACAGTCTTCAATTTTGGCGCTGCTTTAGGAGCGGCTTCTGCTTTCGGAGCCACAACTGCCTTTGCAACAGCAGCAACGGATTTCTTTGCACGAGTCTGAGCCATGGTGGCCTCCTTCACTTGGGGTGGTCTAGGTTGGTTATCTCTATGTTGCAGTGCACAATAGTGAGATGATTCGTGCTTGGCAAGAGGAAAATGGTGCAGTGCACAAAAATGAGTTTGTGCACGTCAATCTCAGGGGAAGGGCAGTTGAACTATTCTGCCGCCAGTGTGTAGAAAAGCACGGACTTTGGCGGGTGAATGATCCGGGGCTGGCCGCCAAACCAGCGCTTCCGCATGGCATCGCCTTTCAGAATGTCAGCAATCCGCCAGCCACTGTCTGCGATGGCCGTGGCAAAGGCAGGGCTATTGAACAGGCCAATCATCGGCTCCCCGTTTGCCGCTGTAAAGGCCCGGGCCGACGAGAAGAGCAGCTGTTCGTCCGCGCTGATCTCCTGCGTCCGGGGATAGGCATCGAACAAGATCGTGCTGCCGGACGCCAGAATAGTGCGGAGCAACTTAAGCGTCGCCACCGTGACATCCTGTTCCAGATACATCACCACACCCAGCCACGATATCAGCGCCGGGCGAGTGGCATCAAACCCGGCAGCAATCAAAGCGTCTGCCAGATTGTCAGTCGCAAAATCAACAGGAACGAACGTAATCGCGTGTGATATGCTGGGGTGTCGCGCAAGGATCGCCTGCTTTTCAGCCTGCGTTGCGGGATGATCAACTTCAAAAAAGCGCGCGCCACTGTTCGCATGCGTCAGTCCGCTACTGTCAAAGCCCGCGCCCAATATAATCACTTGATCAAGCCCACCCGCCAGCATCGGCAGCAGCGCCTCTTCGACATAGCGAGACCGGGCCAGCACTTCGCCTTCTAGCGCGCGGACGGGGCCTAGGGCACGCCCGAACAGCCAGTCGCTCAGTGGGGTGGGCACGGCCATGGCCAGGCTTGGAGCATCAAGGAACAGCCGGGCAAACCTGTCATCAAAGACGCGGGGCTGCTTGCCACCCATCGCATGGCGTGCGCGCAGTGCAGCTGTCATCCGCGCGGTGCGGCTAGCTTTACCTTTAGCCAGCCGCGCCACGGCTTAATCCGCCAGCACCAATTGCTCATAGCGATCCAGGTGATAGTCGGCTGATCCGAACTGGCCCTCAATCATCGTGGCGCGTTTGAAATAATGGCCGATGGAAAGCTCTTGCGTGATGCCAATGCCGCCGTGGGTCTGGATTGCATTTTGCCCCACGAACTTTGCCCCTGCCGCGACCTTTGCCTTGCACGCAGACACTGCGGCCTTGCGTTCGTCGGCTGGCAGTTCGATTTTGAGCGTGCCCATCAGCGTCATGGATTTGGCCTGTTCGACTTCCATGAACATGTCGACCATGCGGTGCTGGAGGACCTGGAACCGCCCGATCGGCTGGCCAAACTGCTGGCGCTGACGCGAATAATCGAGTGTGCCTTGGTGCAGTTTTTCCATCACGCCTGTGGCTTCGGCGCAAACACAGACAGTGGCTTCATCGACAATCTGTTCGATGAGCGCAATCCCGCCGGGCAAATGCGCATCGCCGGGGATCGCCACATTTTCGAAATAGATTTCTGACGCTTGAAACCCGTCAACAGTAGGATAATCACGCCGGACAATGCCTTTGGTTGTCGCGTCAATCAGGAAAAGCTCCACACCGTCGCGGTCACGGCCCTGCCCGCCGGTGCGCGCTGTCACCAGCAAGTGCGTAGCCCAGGGTGCGGCGTAAACCACGCTTTTGTGCCCGTTCAGCACAAAGCCTGCGCCGTCCGCCTTGGCCGTCGTGCGGATATTGGCGAGATCATAGCGGCCTTGTGGTTCTGCATAGGCAAAGGCAATGATGACCTTGCCTGCGATAATTTCCGGGATCACCGCGTCCGCAATCGCGCCGCCGACGGCTTTGAGTGCGCCGCCGCCAATCACCACAGTTTGCAGATAAGGCTCAATCGCGATGACTTTGCCCAGTTCTTCCATGATCAACGCATTTTCCAGCGCACCGCCGCCAAGGCCGCCGTGATCTTCGCTGAACGACGCGCCGAGCATACCCAGTTCCGTGGCCAGCGCCTGCCAGATCGCAGGATCACGGCCTGTTTCGCTCGCGATCATTTTCTGGCGCTTGTCGAAATCATAGGTGTCGGCCAGAAACCGCGAGAGCGTATCGCGGATCATATCCTGCGTTTCGGTGTAGGTGAAATCCATGGTTTTGTCAGTCCATTTTAAGCCCTTCCCCTTCAGGGGAGGGGTTGGGGTGGGGCGGTCAAGGCGATGAAAGGTTTTTGGAGTTGTCTTACGTCTTCAACCCCCCACCCCTGCCCTCCCCTGAAGGGGAGGGAGTTCATTCAGGCGTTACAGCCCCAGCACCATCTTTGCGATGATGTTGCGCTGGATTTCATTGGAACCGCCGTAGATCGTCGTTTTGCGCGCGTTAAAATAGGTGGGCGCGGTGCGGTGCGCATAATCCGGGCCAATCGGATGCGCATTATCGCCTTCATCAAACCCGCGGAAATAAGGCGCGCCGTAATGGCCAACGGCTTCCAGCGCGAGTTCTGTCAACCGCTGCTGAATTTCAGAGCCCTTGATCTTCAGCAAGCTTGATTCCGGCCCCGGCCCCTTGCCAGCGTTCGCCCCGGCCAAGCTGCGAAGCTCGGTAAATTCCAGCGCGGTCAGATCAATTTCCAGCTCAGCAATTTTGCGCTTGAAAAAGGCATTGGCAATCAGTGGCTTGTCGCCGTCTTGCTCTGCACGCGCAATCGCCTTGATCTTGTCAACGCCGCGCTTGGATGCAGCAACGCCTGCAATGCCAGTACGTTCGTGGGCAAGGAGGAATTTGGCGCAAGTCCAGCCCTTGTTTTCTTCATACACCCGCTGGCTTACGGGGACGCGCACATTTTCAAGCCAGACTTCATTAACTTCATGTTCGCCGCCCAGCGTGATGATCGGGAGCACGGTTATGCCAGGCGATTTCATATCGATCAGCAGGAACGAAATGCCTTCTTGTGGCTTGGATTCCTTGTCGGTGCGGACCAGGAAAAAACCCCAATCGGCGTGCTGCGCCATGGTCGTCCAAGTCTTTTGCCCGTTGACGATATAATCATCGCCGTCTTGCACAGCCATGGTGCGCAAAGAGGCAAGATCAGATCCAGCACCGGGTTCAGAATAACCCTGACACCACCAGTCGTCGCCGGACAGGATACCGGGCAGGAATTGGGCTTTCTGTTCTGGCGTGCCGAACGTGTAAATCACGGGCCCAACCATCGACAGGCCGAACGGCATCAACCGAATGCAATCAGCGCGCGCGGTTTCTTCCGACCAGATGAACCGCTCCGTCGCCGTCCAGCCCGTGCCGCCATATTCAACGGGCCATGCAGGCGCGACCCAACCCTTGGCGTGGAGAACGCGGTGCCATTCAAGGAAATCTTCCTTAGCCAGCTCATCGCCCTCATCCTGCTTGCCGCGCAGGTTGGCGGGGTAATGATCGGCAATAAATGTGCGGACTTCCTGCTGAAAGGCCATTTCTTCGGCGCTGAATTCAAGATTCACGGGAGATTCTCCTTGGGTTGATCCTCACAAATACGACTGGCTTACGTTAACGTCAACCAATATGGGCTTATTTCAGCGCCTCATCATACCAGGCGAGCCAGCGCGCCGCCCGGTCCGCCACAAAACTTGGACGTGTCAGTCCGTGATATTGGCCCGGATAAATCACCAGCTGTGATTTCACCCCGCGACTGCGCAGCGCCTGATACATTTGTTCGCTGTTCAGTGCGGGCACATTAAAATCCTTTTCCCCCACCATGAACAAAGTCGGCGTCACGATTTTCTGGTTCTGTAAAAAGGGATAGCTGTTGCGCATCCACACCTCTGGCTTTTCCCACGGTTTGCCAAGTTCGACTTCATAATCGCGGATATATTGGTCTGTGCCGTAACCTGCAAACACATTGGCAATGGACGCGCCGCTCATCGCTGCGCGGAACCGAGTGTCTGACGCGATGACATAGTTGGTCAGCATCCCGCCGTAACTCCATCCGCCCACCAGCAGCCGTTTGGGATCAGCCACACCGCGCGCCACGCCGTCATCAACAGCAGCCAGAGCGTCGACCACGGCAGGGCCACCCCAATCCGCGTAAAGCGCTTTGGCATAAGCCTCTCCGCGCCCGGTGCCGCCGCGCGGGTTGGGGGAAATGACGGCAAGGCCGTGGCCCGCGAAGATCTGCCACAGCGGCGAAAACTCCGCTTCAAACTGGGCTTGTGGCCCGCCGTGCAAAAACAGCAGCGTGGGCAATAGCGCCTTGGCCGCCGCACCCGGTGGCAGGATCTGGAACCCGTGAACGTCCGTGCCATCTTTGGCTTTGAACCCAGTGGCTGTGACTGTTCCCAGCGAAAGTTCCGCCAGCAGCGCATCATTATGGCGAGTCAATTGGCGGACTTTGCCACTTTCCAGTGCATAGACTTCATTGGGCTTGTCTGGCGTCGTCAGCAGTGTCGCCGTTTTCCCTGCGATATCGCGCGTGGTCGATGAAAAAACCTGAAACCCGTCCGCGACAGACGCAATCACGCCGGAGCCGACATCAACTTTGGCCAACCTCTGCGTGCCGTCATCTTCGACGGTGAAGCGCAGGGACCTCCCGTCCGCGCTCCACTGCGGCCCCGCAACATTGCGGTCAAGCTTGGCCGTCAATATCTTGGGCGCGCCGCCGTTGACCGGTGCCAATGCAAGCAGTGTGACGCCGTAAGAAAACAGCTCAACAGGCCCGCCCTGCAAATAAGCAATGCTTTTGCCGTCTGGGCTCCACGCGGGGTAACTGCCCCACTCCGCATCATTATCCTTGCCAGCATAAGTCGTCAGCGCGCGGGGTTCGGCTTGCGCGGTGCCGGGCGTGATAACAAACAAGTTGCTGTTATAGGTCCGGTCTGGATCAGCGTCACGGTTGGATGTGAAAGCAATCAACTTGCCGTCAGGTGACCAAGCCGGAAGCGCTTCGTTAAAATCCCCCGTCGTCATCCTGCGCACCGTCTGCGTCGCGCGGTCATACAGCATCAAACGAGAACGCTTTTTCTCCTGATATCCAGAGATATCCTCTTTGAAATAATAGCGGTCGATCACAATGGGTTTGGGCCGATCCTTCTCGTCTTCAGTCGCATCTTTGGCAGGCTCCGGATCAGCATCTGTCACGATGAGCGCAATCGACTTGGAATCAGGTGACCAGGCCAGATCATCAACTGATCCTTTGATGCCAGGCAGCATTGCCGCTTCACCACCTGCGCGGTTCATCAGCCACAACTGGCCATTTTCATCGTCATCGGTGCGACCCGAGATGAAGGCCAGCGAACGACCGTCGGGGCTGAACCGGGGCGTGCCTTCGCTTTCGCCTTTGCGATTGGTCAACTGAACGCTTTGTTTGTCGTCCCAACTCACCATCCACAAATGGGTTTCGCTTTTGTCTTTTTCGGCGTTCACGGTTTTGACGGTGTAAGCGATCCATTCGCCTTTGGGGTCAATTTGCGGGTCTGCCACTTCCGCGATTTTGGCCAGATCACTTGGCACCATCGGCCGCTTGGCTTGCGCCGTTGATGCCAGGCCAGTTGATGCCAGGCTTACCGCCAACACTGCCAGAAAACGCACGCGCATGACTTTCCCCTTGTTCGTTGGTCTATTTGCCGAAGCCGTAAACATCCTGATGATAACAGTCGCTGTCAATCAGGCCCTCAAGCCACAAAGAGGCCGTGTCACGGTCACTGCCAGTGCGGGTCTGGTGCAGCGTAATGAAGGCATCGCGCACTGCCGGGGCCATCCGCTTGCCATCGCCGCAGACGAAAATTTGCGCGCCTGCTCCAATCAGCGGCCAGATCGTGTCGCCAACCCCCGCCAGAGCGTGCTGCACATAGGCATGGGGGTGATCCGCAACGCCGGAATGGGCCAAGTGCACTGTTGCCAGCCCCGACGATTGCCAGCCCTCCATTTCATCCCGGCACAACCAGTCATGCTCGGGATGTTTGCAGCCGAAAAACAGATGGATCGGCCCCGTCGCTTTGCCGTCTGCCCGCTGCGCCGCGCGGTCCTGTAGAAAGCCCCTGAACGGCGCAAAGCCGGTACCAGGGCCAACCAATATCATCGGAACCAGCGGATCAGCAGGCGGCGCAAAGGCTGGATTGGGCGCGCGGACATAGCCGAACACAGCGTCCCCTGTTTCCAGATCGCGCATGTGGGATGATGCAAAGCCCTGATGCTCCCCCACGCCAGACCAGGCGGGTGCACGCATCGTGCCCACAATCAGGTCGGCCACATCCGGCGAGGCGAGCGGACTGGACGCAATTGAATAGAAGCGTGGCGATATCGCAGCGGACAGCTCAACAAACGCCTCCAGTTCCATCTCGATCGCCGGATATTTTATCAGAAGCCCCAGCAAAGACAGCCGCGCCTCGGCCACTTCATGCCAGCCCTCGCCTGCCAATCTTTCCAACGCGGGCTTGGTGTTCGGGCACCGCGTAGCCGCAATGGCAGCGTCCAAGGCCCGCCGTGGCAGCGGGTCTTGAATCTCGACAAAATCGGTCAGCAACTGCCGCACTGTAACGGTGCGCCCCACTGGCAAATGGCGGAAGCGGCTTGAAGAACCAGACAGCACCAGTTGCGCGGCCCCCGGAATGCCAAGCCGTTCAATGGCCAGATCAACCTGATGCTTCGGGTTTTTGGCATAGATCGCGATATGATCGCCGGTCTGGTAGGTCATGCAGCTGGCCAGTTTTACGCGGATCAGCCGAGTTGACGCACGCGGCGTGGTTCGGCTCACATCAAACAGCCCGTCGGCAGGCTGAACCAGTTCGGTGTTGCTCAGGATTTCAAGCGGCTGGGCCTGATCCGGCAGAACCGCTGCCCGGGCATCGCGGTTGTCGACAAAGGTCAGCCCCAACCCGGATGCTTTGGCCGCCTCTCCTTTCGCGCCAAGAGCTGACCACAGCCCTTTGAGGAACCCAGCCACAACCCCGTCAAAATCGCCTTCGGTATCGGCCTCTGCGCGCGGAACCAGCCGCTCAGCACCAGTGGCTTCAAAGGCAGCGTCGACGCGCCGGGGGAAGGCCTGATAATTGGGCCAGCTCGATGATCCGATGCCCAGCACGGCAAATTTGGTCGTTTCCCAGCGCGCGTCGGCAAAATGGCCCGCGTCCAACGCAGCTTCTGCTTTCACGCTGCTGTCCGGCGCTTTGCCGTTATAAGTTGCCGTCACGATCACGACGACGCGGTCCTCCGGCAAAGTGCCCAGGGCTTCGTCCATTGACCGCACGCGGACTTCAAACCCGTCCGCTTCGGCGCGTTCCGCGATTTCTTCGGCAATGTCGCGGGCAGTGCCCAGCGACGTTCCCCAGATGACGGAGAGCCGCTGGCCTGCCCCTGCGACTTGGGTTGGGGCATCGCTATCATCATTGGCCGCAACCGGGGCTTGGGCCACCATCCGCGTGTGGGGCAAGCGCGTGTCGATCCGCATTGTAAAATCATCGGGCTTGATTGACAGCGATTCCTTGATCGACAGCCGGTAATCCCGCCGGTCAGATATGGCGAATTTCTGGAGCATCATGGCCATGGCAAGCTTAGCCTCCACCATCGCAAATTGCCGTCCGATGCAGGCGCGCACGCCGTTGCCAAACGGCTTATAGGCATGGGGGTGATGCTTGGCCTCAGCTTCGGGCAACCAGCGATCAATGTCAAAATCAAGCGGCCGTTCCCACACCGCCGGATGACGGTGCAGCGCAGGCGTCATCACATTGATCGGCCGGTCCTTGCGCATGGTCCAGCGCCCGCCAATCACTTCATCTTCGAACGGCCCCACTGAAAAGGCTGGCGCAGTGGGCCAGAAGCGCAGAGTTTCCTTCAGGATGCGCTCGATAACATCCAGCTTGGCCACATCGGCATAGTCAGGGCGCTTGTCCCCGGGCAACACGCGGTCAACTTCAGCATAAGCCTGCGCGAGGATCGCGGGGTTGCGGAGCAGGTGATAGAAAGCAAAACTCAGCATTCCCGACGTGGTTTCATGGCCCGCGATCAGGAACGTGAGGATCTGGTAGCGGATGTTGACATCCTCCAGACGCTCGCCCGTTTCCGGGTCTTTGGCCGTGAGCATCAGGTTGAGCAAATCGCCGCTGTCACTGGGGTTCGCGCGTCGCTCTGCAATCACAGCATCAACCAGCGTGTTCATGGTGGCGATCGCAGCGGCCAGACGCTCCTTTGATTTGGCGGCAAAGCGCTGCTGAATGGGCAGGCGCGTGGTCTTGTTCATGCTTTCGATGAGTGCAGTGGCGAGCGATTCGAGGAACGGGTCCAGCTCATCCTTTTCAAAGGAATTGAACCGGTAGCCAAAGCCCGCAATCGCAATACTATCAAGCGTGAAGCGCGTCATATCATCGGCAACCTGCACTTCGCCGCCTACGCGCCGGTCCCACTTCGCGATGAGCGCATCGGCCACTTCGACCATCATGTCAAAATAGCCGCGCATCGACCGCTGGCTGAACGCAGGCAACAGGATATTGTGCGCTTTAGCCCAGTTAGGTTCTTCGCTAAACGATGTAAACAGACCGTCACCTGCAAAAGCACGCACAGACCTCAGGCCTGGCCCCGGAATTTTCCGAAATCGTTTCTCATCGCACAGTTCAGCCACCAAATCAGGGTGAGATACCCACATCGACACATAAGAACCAAAATAAAGCTTGAAGATGCCAGGATCGGCAAAATCACGCGCGACATCCATCAAATGCTGGATCAGCCCGGCCTTGGGAATTTGATGCAAATTGCCAATCAGCGGCAAAGTGGGGGGTGACGGAATCTCTGCGCGACTGGCCATGTTTTTGGGCGTTCCTCTCGTTACGCTCACGCTACCACGGTGGCGGGGCGAGTCTAGGGGGATGATAAGGTGGAAATACGCGCACCATGGCTGGCTGCTCACTTTTGTGATCGTTTGACAAGGAATGAACAAGCGCGTAACTGGTTACAATTGTAACTAATATCAGGAAAAGGCATTTCCAGTGGCAGACTTGTTTGACAATCCACTTGGGCTTGACGGCTTTGAATTCATCGAGTTTTGCGCGCCTGAAAAAGGGCAGCTGGAGCCTGTGTTTGAACGGATGGGCTTTTCCTGCATTGCCCGGCACCGATCAAAAGACGTCCAATTGTGGCGCCAGGGCGGCATCAACTTGATTGCCAATTATGAACCGAAAAGCCCTGCGGCCTATTTTGCCGCTGAGCACGGCCCGTCGGCGTGCGGGATGGGGTTCCGCGTCCGCAATGCCGCTCTTGCTTATGAAGAGGCCCTGGCGCGCGGCGCAGAACCAGTTGAAACTATGACGAGACCCATGGAATTGCGGATTCCGGCCATCCGGGGCATTGGCGGGGCCATCATTTATCTGATCGACCGCTACGGCGACGGGCTGAGCATTTATGATATTGATTTTGACTATCTGCCCGGCGTTGACCGCAACCCAGTTGGTGCTGGATTTCTAAAAATCGATCATCTGACCCACAATGTTTACGGCGGCCGGATGGACCACTGGGCGCGGTTTTATGAGCGGATTTTCAATTTCCGCGAAATCCGCTTTTTCGATATCAAAGGCGAATATACTGGCCTCACCAGCCGGGCAATGACAGCGCCCGACGGGCTGATCCGCATCCCCCTGAACGAAGAAGGCGCAAAAGGCGGCGGGCAGATCGACGAATTCCTGCGGAGTTATAATGGCGAAGGCATTCAGCATATTGCCTTCATTTGTGATGATCTGATCACATGCCTGGACACGATCAAAGCCCTTGGGGCGCCGATCATGACGCCGCCGCCAGCGACCTATTATGAAGCGCTGGAACAGCGACTGCCCGGGCACGGCGAACCGACCGCTGATTTGCAGGCGCGCGGCATCCTGCTGGATGGGTCCACCGAAAATAACGACCCGCGCCTGCTGCTGCAAATTTTCGGGCAAGCCGTGATTGGCCCGGTGTTTTTTGAATTTATCCAGCGCAAGAAAGACGAAGGCTTTGGCAATGGCAATTTTACCGCTTTGTTCAAATCAATGGAGGAGGATCAGCTGCGGCGCGGTGCTTTGAAAGTTACCGAACCCGTGTCCGAAAAGCTTGCGTCATGACTGTGCCCTTTGCCCTGTCGCGCATTCACCATGTTGCCTACCGCTGCAAAGATGCCAGGGAAACCGTCGATTGGTATGCCCGCGTCATGGGCATGGACTATGTCAGCGCGTTTTCCGAAGATCATGTGCCGTCAACTGGGGCCTATGACCCCTATATGCACGTCTTCCTTGATTGTGGCGGCGGCAATGTGCTGGCGTTTTTTGAATTGCCCGAGCAGCCCGCAATGGGCCGCGATCCGAACACGCCGGACTGGGTGCAGCATATTGCGTTCGAAGTGCCTGATATGGCCGCTTTGCTGGCGGCGAAGGCCCATATCGAAGCGCAAGATATCGACGTTCTCGGGCCGACGTTTCACGGTATTTTCAGATCCATCTATTTCTTTGATCCCAACGGGCACCGCGTGGAACTGGCCTGTAATATCGGCACGCCTGATCAACTGGCGGAGCTTCGGCGGGTTGCGCCTTTGATGCTGGATGAATGGGCCGCCACCAAGAAAGCACCGCGACATGCGGACTGGCTGCACGTTGATCCTGATGCTGGTTAGCACCCGTGGGCTTGTCCAGAGTTGCAATGACTCCAGATTGGGTCGTCATTGCGAGCGACGCGTGGCAATCCAGTGGACGCGGCACATAGTCTGGATTGCCGCGCTTCGCTCGCCATGACGGGGTGTGTGGGGGCTCGCACCCTTACAATAGTCTAGGAGCACAATCTCCCTACGCTTGCTCTTGCCTTTTTTGAGACTCACGTCTAACGCCACCAAGTCTTCTTCACATCGCTGGATGCTGGGGTCGGAACCGCAAGGCTCCGGCGACGAAGTCACTTGATTTGAACCGGAGTTTGAATGGCAGATATCGCCGCATTGACGCAATTGATTGAACCGCATGTCAAGGACATGGGGCTGAATCTGGTGCGCATCAAGATGTTTGGCGGCAAAAGCGATCCGGTATTGCAGGTGATGGCCGAACGGCCCGATACGCGGCAAATGGTGGTTGAGGACTGCGCTGAACTGTCCCGCCGTATTTCTGACTTGCTGGATGAATTTGATCCGATTGAGGACGCTTACCGGCTGGAAGTCAGTTCTCCGGGCATTGACCGCCCCCTCACACGGCTGTCGGATTATCAGGATTGGGCCGGGTTTGATGCGCGGTTGCGCCTGCTGGAAGTGGTCGAGGGCCGCAAGCAAGTCGATGGCCGGTTGCTCGGCGTTGAAGGCGATATGATCCGCATTGTCACGCCCAAGACGCGCGAAACTGTTTCTGTTCCCTTTGCGGCGGTGGCCACAGCCAAGCTGTTGCTGTCCGACGCGCTCATTAAAGCCACGGCCCCGCCAACGACCGACGGCGCTGATATCATTAAGTTAGAGAGGTAAAGCCCATGTCCACTGCCATTGCTGCCAATAAGGCCGAATTGCTTGCCATTGCCGATGCTGTTGCGCGCGAAAAACTGATTGATAAGGCGATTGTGCTGGAATCGATGGAAGACGCGATCCAGCGCGCGGCGCGCCAGCGTTACGGCGCTGAAAATGACATTCGCGCCAAAATCGATCCACTGTCAGGCGACATGCGTTTGTGGCGCGTGGTTGAAGTGGTTGAGGAAGTGGACGATTATTTCAAGCAAGTGACGCTGAAGGACGCGCAGAAATTGCAGGCCGGTTCAGTCGTTGGCGATTTCATCGTTGATCCGCTGCCCCCGATTGAATTTGGCCGCATCGCAGCGCAAGCCGCCAAGCAAGTCATCTTTCAAAAGGTGCGCGACGCTGAACGCGAACGCCAGCATGAAGAATTCAAAGATCGGGTGAATGAAATCATCACTGGTGTCGTCAAGCGCGTTGAGTTTGGCCATGTCGTGGTTGACCTGGGCCGTGCCGAAGGCGTCATTCGCCGTGATCAGCAGATCCCGCGCGAAGTGTTGCGCGTCGGCGATCGCTGCCGATCCGTCATCCTGCGCGTTGTGCGTGAAAACCGCGGCCCTCAGATTTTCCTCAGCCGTGCTCATCCTGAGTTCATGAAAAAGCTGTTCGCGCAGGAAGTACCCGAAATTTATGATGGCATCATCACCATCATGGCCGCAGCGCGTGACCCCGGCAGCCGCGCCAAGATTGGCGTTATTAGCCGCGATTCCAGCATTGACCCGGTCGGCGCATGCGTCGGCATGAAGGGTAGCCGAGTGCAGGCCGTCGTCCAGGAAATGCAGGGCGAAAAGATCGATATCATTCCGTGGTCAGAAGATACGGCGACGTTCGTTGTAAACGCATTGCAGCCTGCCACCGTCAGCCGCGTAATGATTGATGAAGAAGAAAGCCGCATCGAAGTGGTGGTTCCTGATGACCAGCTGAGCCTGGCCATTGGCCGCCGCGGACAGAATGTGCGGCTGGCCTCTCAATTGACCAATTCCGCCATTGATATCATGACCGAAACCGACGCCAGCGAAAAGCGTCAGCGTGAATTTGTTGAAAACAGCGACTTGTTCCAAAAGGAACTCGATGTGGACGAAACACTGGCGCAGTTGCTGGTCGCTGAAGGCTTCACGGCGCTTGAAGAAGTCGCTTATGTCGGCGTTGAAGAACTTGCTGCTATCGAAGGCTTTGATGACGAACTGGGCGCGGAGTTGCAAAACCGCGCTCAAGAAGCGCTGGATCGCCGCGAAGAAGCATCGCGGATCGAACGGCGTGAACTGGGCGTGGAAGACGCGCTGGCTGCCATGCCGCACCTGAACGAAGCTATGTTGGTCACGCTGGGCAAGGCGGGCATCAAGACGCTTGACGACTTGGCTGACCTTGCCACCGATGAACTGATCGCGAAAAAGCGCAGCGAGCCGCGTCGCCGTGACGCAGGCAAGGCTGAAGATAAAGGCGGCGTTCTCGCTACCTACGGCCTGAACGAAGAACAAGGCAATGAGATCATCATGGCCGCGCGTGCGCATTGGTTCGAAGACGAAGCGACTGGCGCAGAGGGAGACGCGGATGCGGGTTCCTCAGAATGACCGCCTAAGCGAACCCGAACGTCGCTGTATCCTGACGGGTGATCATGCCCGGCGGGAGATGCTGGTGCGCCTTGCGTGCGGGCCAGAGGGCCAGATTGCGCCTGACGTCCGTGCGCGTGCGCCGGGACGTGGGGCCTGGATTGGCGTGACGAAAGCAGAACTGGAAACCGCACTCGCCAAAGGCAAGCTGAAAGGCGCGCTTAACCGCGCGTTCAAAACAACTGCGCTCACTATTCCCGACGATCTGGCAGACCGTGTGGAAAGCGAATTGACGCACGCAACGCTCAACCGGCTGGGGTTAGAAGCACGGTCGAGCACAATCGCGACGGGATCAGACCGGATTGCTGAGGCAGCCCGGCGCGGCACTGTGCACATGCTGCTCCACGCATCGGACGCGGGCGACGATGGCTGTCGCAAGTTGGCCCAGGCGTGGCGTGTGGGCCGCGCAGCTGAAGGCTCTGGCTTGTCCGGCATCATGCTGTCAGTTGACCGGGACCGGTTAAGCGCCGCACTGGGCCGGGAAAACACTGTGCACTTGGCTGTGACGGACAAAGGCGCAGCCAAAAGGATCGCCGCGGATCTTTACCGCTGGCACCATTTTATCGGGCGTCAAACCCCCGAAGACCTTGCGGAATCGCCGCTAAAGGTTCACGGGGCTTCGTTAAATGAAGATGACGCGCATGACACTGACCCAGCAACCCTGGGATCAGAAACGTTGGAACAGGAAGCTAGGTTAAACACATGAGTGAAACGGAAAAGCCAAAGCTGGGCATGCGCGCGCCGCTGGGCATCAAGCGGACAATTGAAACGGGCCAAGTGAAGCAAAGCTTTAGCCACGGTCGTTCAAACACCGTCGTTGTGGAAGTGAAGCGCCGCCGCATCCTGGGCAAACCCGGCGAAGCTGAGGCAGCGCCTATCGAAGCGCCTGTTGTTGCAGCGCCTGTTGTGGCCCCTCCGCCGCCCCCTCCCCCGCCTGCCCCGCGCGCCGCAGAACCGGTTTTATCGCGTCAGGAAATGCAGGCCAAGTTCCTGCGTGAGGCTGAAGAAGCCCGCCTTAACATGCTTGAAGAGGCCCGCCGCCGCGAAGATGTGGCCAAGCGCGAAAATTCCGACGACGAAAAGCGCCGCGTTGAAGATAATCGCCGCGCCGAAGAAGAAGCCGTAGAGGCCGCCCGGTTGGCCGCTGTGGAAGCTGCGCGTCAGGCTGCTTTGGCACCGCCTGCACCTGCGGCTGCCGCAGCTAGCGACAGTGACAAAGCGCCGAAGAAATTTGGCATTACCCCTGCGCCGCGCCGTGTGGAGCCAGTGCGCCCGGCACGCGGCCGGATGGGTGATGATCGCCGCCAATCTGGCAAGCTGACTGTTACCAAAGCGCTCGGTGATGATGACGGGGTTCGTGCCCGGTCCATGGCGGCGCTAAAGCGTGCGCGCGAAAAAGATAAGCGCTCTCACCAGTCTGGCGGGCCGTCGGTCAAGCAAGTCCGCGATGTGCAAGTGCCCGAAAGCATCACATTGCAGGAACTGGCCAACCGCATGGCCGAACGCGGCGCAGATCTGGTCAAAGCCCTGTTCAAAATGGGCAGCCCAGTCACGCTGACAGAAACTATTGATCAGGATACCGCCGAACTGCTGGTAACAGAATTTGGCCACAACATCGTGCGCGTTTCGGACTCCGACGTTGATATTGCCCATGATGAAGATGTTGATGCGGACACAACCCAAGTCACGCGTCCGCCCGTGGTGGCCATCATGGGCCATGTCGATCACGGCAAGACATCGCTGCTGGATGCGCTGCGCGGCACGGACGTTGTGTCTGGCGAGGCAGGTGGCATCACGCAGCATATTGGTGCCTATCAAGTGACGATGAAGGACAAGTCCAAAATCACGTTCCTCGATACGCCGGGCCATGAAGCGTTTAGCGAAATGCGCGCGCGCGGTGCCAATGTGACGGATATTGTCGTGATTGTGGTTGCAGCCGACGATGGCCCCAAGCCGCAAACTGTGGAAGCGATCAACCATGTGAAGGCCGCTGGCGTTCCAATGATCATCGCGATCACCAAGACAGACAAGCATGAAGCCAACGCGCAGAAAGTGCGCGAACAGTTGCTGCAATATGATGTTGTGGTGGAATCCCTGTCGGGCGATGTTCAGGAAGTGGAAGTTTCCGCCAAAGAGAAGACTGGCCTGGATACGCTGATTGAGAAAATTCAGCTGCAATCCGAACTGTCCGAACTCACCGCCAATCCTGATCGCGCAGCCGAAGGCAAAGTCATTGAAGCGCGGCTTGATAAGGGCAAGGGGCCAGTGGCGACGATCCTGATCGAACGCGGCACCCTGAAAATCGGCGATATCTTTGTGGTTGGCGCTGAAAGCGGACGCGTCCGCGCGATGCAAAATGACAAGGGCGTGCAGATCAAGGAAGCCGGGCCATCGCTTCCAGTTGAAGTGCTTGGGCTGACCGGCGTTCCGTCGGCTGGTGACACGCTGACTGTTGTGGAAAGCGAAGCGCGCGCGCGTGAAGTTGCGGCTTATCGCGGGTCTGTTGCCACCAAGAAGCGCACGGGCACTGGCCCAGCGTCGCTGGAATCGATGTTTTCAGCGCTCAAGGAAAAGCAGGCGCAGGAATATCCGCTGGTCATCAAAAGCGACGTTCAGGGAACCGTCGAAGCGATCCTGGGCAGTCTGGCCAAAATTCCGAACGAAGATATCAAGGTCCGCATCCTTCATTCCGGCGTGGGCGGCATTACTGAAAGCGATGTGACGCTGGCGCGGGCAAGTGGCGCGCCCATCATCGGTTTCAACGTCCGGGCCAATGCCAAGGCGCGTGAAATTGCGGAGCGCAACGGCGTCGCGCTGAAATATTACGATGTCATCTATGACCTGATCGATGACATTCGCGCGGGTATGGCTGGCCAGCTGGGGCCGGAATATTTCGAAACAGTCGTTGGCCGCGCCGAAATCCGCGAAGTCTTCCCCGCTGGCAAGCACGGCAAGGCCGCTGGTCTGCTTGTGACCGAAGGCTATATCCGCAAGGCATTGCGGGCCCGTGTTACACGTGATGATGTCATCATCTACACAGGCTCCATTTCCAACCTGCGGCGCTTCAAGGATGACGTGCCCGAAGTGCGCGCTGGCCTGGAATGCGGCGTCACGCTGGAGGCGACAACGGATATCAAGAAGGGCGATTTCCTCGAAACCTTCGATGTCGAGGAACGCGAACGCAAGCTTTAGACAGGTTCTCCTTCCCCACCGTGGGAAGGGGTTTAGGGAAAGGGTGCAGACATGCCCCAACATACGGCCCCGGAAACCAAATCCGTCCGCACTTTGCGTGTGGGGGAACAAGTGCGCCATGTCTTGAGCGAAATCCTGGCGCGCGGGGATGTGCATGACGATACGCTGGATGCGCACATGGTTTCCGTCACGGAAGTGCGGATGTCACCGGACCTGCGCCACGCGACTGTGTTCGTGAAGCCCTTACTGGGCAACAACGAAGCTGCTGTCATCAAGGCGCTGCGCACCAACACGGCCTATCTGCAACGTGAAGTGGCTGCCCGAGTGCAGCAGAAATATGCCGCAAAGCTCAAGTTTCTGGCCGACGATAGCTTTGACGAAGGCGGCCATATCGATACGCTGCTCAAAGCCCCGCAAGTGGCCCAGGACCTTGGCGGAGATTTGGGCGGAGATTTGGGCGGAGATTGACTTTACGCCTGGTAAGACGTAACCCACTTCTCATGGAAACGGCGCAAATATCGACCAAAGGCCAGATCGTGATCCCCAAGGCGATCCGAGACCGTCACGCCTTTGTCGAAGGTCAGACAGTTGAGGTCGTCGAAACACCCGCTGGCGTGTTGCTTCGATTACCAAAGGCGAAAAGCGCGGAGTCATTCGAAGATATCACGGCAAGGGTTCGGGCTCGAAATACCTATCGAGGGCCACCAGCGACCATAGGTGAGATGGATGAGGCCATTGATCAGATGTTCCGCAACGACACCAGTTTCGATCCTGCATGAAGGCTCTTGATACGTGTATATTGGCGCGGTATTTTGTTGGCGATGATCCCGTCCAGACGCTTCTTGCTGAACAGCAAATTGAGCAGGGGGGTTTTGTTCCGATAACTGTTGCGTTGGAACTCGCGTGGTTGCTTCGTTCGCGATACGGATATAGCCGTTCGCTTGTGGCCGATACCCTTTCAGAACTTGGGAATTTGCCCGATATCATGATGGCAAGTGAGCTTTCCTTGTCGTGGATCGTGGACCGGATGCGCGCTGGTGCCGATGTCGCAGACCTTATTCATATCGTTGCTTCTGTGGGATGCCAATCCTTCGTCACATTTGATGATATGGCGCAAAAGGTCGGCAGCGATTCGCCTGTGACGGTTGAGTTGCTTGGCGTTTGATGGCCAAGCTTTATTTCTATTACGCGTCGATGAACGCCGGTAAATCGACCACGCTCCTCCAATCCAGTTTCAATTATCAGGAACGGGGGATGGAGACGATGCTGTGGACCGCTGCGCTTGATGATCGCTATGACGGCGGCGTGATTACGTCGCGGATCGGGCTCCAGGCCGACGCGCACCAGTTTGTGCCGGAGACTGATCTTTACGCTGCGATCACCGCAGAACACGCGCGGCGGCCACTGTCTTGCATAATGGTTGATGAAGCGCAGTTCCTCACCAAGCCGCAAGTGTTTGAGTTGGCTAGGGTCTGTGACGAAGGGGGTATTCCTGTTCTTGCTTACGGTCTGAGGACGGATTTTCAGGCTGAGCTCTTTCCCGGCAGTGCACAATTGCTGGCGCTTGCCGACACTCTGGTGGAACTAAAAGCTGTGTGCGAATGCGGGCGCAAGGCGACAATGAACCTGCGCGTCGATGGCGCGGGCAAGGCTGTGCGTGAAGGCGCGCAAACCGAAATTGGCGGCAACGATCGCTACATTGCACTGTGCCGCAAACATTATATGGAGCGAACGCGTGGTTGATCTTTACGCCCCTCTGGCTGAAGGCAATCTGCGCCTGGAACCCCTCATCGAACGTCACCGAGAGCCGCTGCGCGCGGCCTGTGCCGAAGATGCTGACATCTGGGAGATTTACCCTTTTTCCTACGCGGGCGATCATTTCGACGATAGTTTTGAAGGGATGTTGAACGCTGGCGTGGCGCGGCAAGCCTATGCGATTTTCGACGGCGACGCGCTGGTCGGGATGACAGCTTGGATCGCGCACGGGGCACCCGGATATTCCAGCGAAATTGGCAACAGCTATATCGTCCCCCGCCTGCGCGGCACAGGGTTCAACATGCGCGTTAAAAAACTCATGCTGGATCACGCCTTTGCTTGCGGATTGAAACGTGTGGCGCTGAAGGTCGATGCGATCAATGTGCGGTCTCAAGGCGCTGTCATGAAACTGGGCTGCACGCGCGAAGGCCTGATGCGCGCTGAACGAGTGACGTGGACGGGCCGCGTGCGCGATACTGTGATCTTTTCGGTATTGGCCGGTGAGTGGGCAGCGAGGCAGGGAACAACCACATGAGCGGTATCGGCGCGACGGCGTTTAACATCGGATCGTGGCTGATCCCACTGACCTTTGCGATTGTGTTTCATGAAGTGGCGCATGGCCGCGTTGCGCGCTGGTTCGGGGATAGGACGGCAAGCGATCAGGGGCGGCTCAGCCTCAATCCCATTCGCCATGTTGACCCCATTGGCACTGTGGTATTGCCCTTGGTTCTGGCCATCAGCGGCGCGCCGATCTTCGGCTGGGCAAAGCCTGTGCCTGTCAATCCGCTCCGCATGCGCAATCCGCGCTGGAACATGGTGGCCGTGGCGGCGGCGGGGCCGCTGAGCAACATTCTGCTGGCGTTCCTGACGGCGCTCATTCTGGTTGCAGCATGGCCAGTGCTGGGCACTGCAAAGTCCGCAGGCCTCATGTTCCTGACCGCCAATCTCAACAACTTCATCGCAATCAATCTGTTTCTTGCCCTGTTCAACATGCTGCCTGTTCCGCCCTTTGACGGGTCCAAAGTCCTCGGCGGGCTGCTGCCTCCGCGCCTTGGCCGGCAGTTTTCGCGACTGGATCGTTTTGCATTCCCGATCATGCTGCTGTTGCTGGTCGGTCTGCCGCTGATCGCCCCGCAAGCCAATGTCATACAGAATCTGGTCCTTCCGCCGTTCGAATGGGCGTACAACGCGGTGCTTAAAGTGGCAGGGCTGATCATTGGCCGCTGACGCTGCACTACACGGCTGGATCATCCTTGATAAGCCGCTGGGCATGGGGTCAACCCAAGCAGTTGGCGCTGTGAAACGCGCGCTTCGGGAAGGCGGCTACGCCAAGGTCAAGGTCGGCCACGGCGGCACGCTTGACCCGCTGGCCACAGGTGTGCTGCCGATTGCCTTAGGCGAAGCCACAAAGCTGGCCGGGCGGATGCTGGACAGCGATAAGGAATATTATTTCACAGTAGCGTTCGGCGCAGAGACAGACACGCTTGACCTTGAGGGCAAGGTTATTGCGACATGTGATGCCCGCCCGACCAGAGTAGAGATTGATGCTGTTTTAGCGCAATTCACGGGGGCGATCGAACAGACACCACCGGCCTATTCGGCCCTGAAAGTGGATGGTAAGCGCGCTTATGACCTTGCTCGGTCTGGCCAGGATGTTGTGCTGGCGAGCCGATCCGTGACGATCCATCGTTTAGAATCGGTGTCGCCCGGTCTTGCGATGCGGAGCGCCGAATTGGCAGAGGCGGACGACGGCTGGTGGAATGATGTATCGCGGAAAGACTTTAATTATGCGACAGATACGGGGCGGTATGAAAAGCTGCACAGCATTATGTTTGTCGCTCGCGTTTCGAAGGGAACCTATATCCGCTCGCTAGCCCGCGATATTGCTCGCGCCTTGGGAACTTTTGGCCACGTAACCTATTTGCGACGCACTCAAGCCGGGCCATTCAGGGAATTCCAATCGATTTCGCTAGACATTCTGTTCGAAAAGTCTAACGCGCGATGCCTAGAAGACATCACTTTGCCGCTGAAGACGGCGCTGGTCGACATCCCGGCGCTCGCCCTCAACCCGGAACAGGCAAAGCTGATCCAGCAGGGTCGGGTCTTGACCGGGATAGCCGCTCCTGATGGCCTCACCCTCGCAACACTGGCTGAAACGCCCGTCGCGCTTGTTATGATGCACGACGGCACTGTGACGGTGGAACGCGGCTTTAATTTGTAAGCCCGATGTCGAAGGAAATAACATGACAATTACTGCTGAGCGCAAGCAAGAACTGATCAAGGAACACGCCCGCCACGAAGGCGACACAGGCTCCCCTGAAGTTCAAGTCGCGATCCTCACGACCCGTATTCTCAACCTGACAGAGCATTTCAAAACCCATGCGAAGGATAACCATTCGCGCCGTGGTCTTTTGACGCTCGTCAACACCCGCCGTTCGCTGCTCGATTATCTCAAAAAGATTGATCATGCGCGCTACTCAGGCCTCATCGCGAAGCTTGGTCTTCGCAAATAAGATTTCAGGCGGCTCCCATTTGGGGGCCGTTTGTTTATCCGGGTGATCACAATAAGGTGAACGCTCGGCGCGGCGGACGAACCGTCCGCACATAGAAGGAAGTCCGCGTGCATTGGGCAGCGGATAGAAGGAAATAAAATGTTCAACACGAAAACTGTAACAATCGAGTGGGGCGGAGAAACCCTGACACTCGAAACGGGCAAAGTTGCCCGCCAAGCTGACGGCGCGGTCATCGCGACGCTCGGCGAAACTGTCGTTCTTTGCGCGGTTACTGCTGCAAAGAAAGTGAAAGAGGGCCAGGATTTCTTCCCCCTCACTGTCAATTATCAAGAGAAATATTTCTCGTCCGGGCGCATTCCCGGCGGCTTTTTCAAGCGCGAACGCGGTGCCACGGAAAAGGAAACACTGGTTTCGAGGCTTATCGACCGGCCGCTGCGCCCGCTGTTTCCAGAAGGTTTCTACAACGAAATCAACTGCATCGCGCAAGTGCTGTCTTATGATGGCCATAATGAGCCAGACATTCTGGCACTGGTTGCAGCGTCTGCTGCAATGACGCTGTCCGGCGTTCCATTCATGGGCCCCATTGGTGCAGCCCGCGTGGGCTATGTCGACGGCGAGTATATTCTGAACCCAACCGACGAACAGGTGGCGGCTGGCGAACTCGATCTGGTTGTTGCAGCCACTTATGACGCGGTGATGATGGTCGAATCCGAAGCCAAAGAGCTTTCGGAAGACATCATGCTCGGCGCGGTCCTGTTTGCACACAAAGCGTGCAAAGATGTGATTAAAGCGATCATCAAGCTGGCCGAACAAGCCGCCAAGGAACCTTGGGCAATGGCCGAACAGGCTGATCTGAGCGCCGCCAAAGACAAGCTGAAGAAGCTGATCGGCAAAGATATCGCCGCTGCTTACAAGCTCACCGACAAGTCAGAGCGCTCAAACGCGCTGAATGCCGCGCGGTCCAAAGCGAAAGAAGCTTTCGCCACCGAAAGCGCGCAAGACCAGATGGCCGCCAACAAGCTGATGAAGAAGCTGGAAGCTGAAATCGTTCGCGGCGCAATCCTGAAGGATGGCACGCGCATTGATGGCCGCACCACCACGCAGATCCGCCCGATTGTGGCTGAAACGCATTTCCTGCCCCGTGCGCATGGTTCTGCCCTGTTCACACGCGGAGAAACGCAAACCATCGCGACTTGTACACTGGGCACCAAAGAGTCAGAGCAGATGATCGACGGGCTGACCGGCTTGAAGTACGAAAACTTCATGCTCCACTATAACTTCCCTCCCTATTCGGTGGGTGAAGTCGGTCGCTTCGGTGCTCCCGGACGCCGCGAAATCGGCCACGGCAAGCTCGCATGGCGCGCTCTGCACGGCGTTTTGCCAACGAAGGAAGAATTTCCTTACACGATCCGTCTGACGTCGGACATTACGGAGTCCAACGGCTCCTCATCCATGGCGTCAGTCTGCGGTGGCAGCTTGGCGATGATGGATGCTGGCGTGCCCATCACACGGCCTGTGAGTGGCATTGCGATGGGGCTGATTTTGGAAGGCAAGGACTTTGCCGTTCTGTCAGACATTCTCGGCGATGAAGATCATCTGGGCGATATGGATTTCAAGGTGGCGGGCACGTCCGAAGGCATCACCACGATGCAAATGGACATCAAGATTGCCGGCATCACCGAAGAAATCTTCACCAAGGCACTGCATCAGGCCAAAGAAGGTCGCACACATATTTTGGCTGAAATGGCAAAGGCCCTGGGCGAAACACGGACGGAGCTCTCCGCCCACGCCCCGCGCATTGAAACCATGCAGATCGATAAGGCCAAAATCCGTGACATCATTGGCACAGGCGGCAAAGTCATCCGTGAAATCGTCGCCACAACCGGCGCAAAAGTCGACATTGATGACGAAGGCCTGATCAAGATCAGCTCTTCTGACCCAAGCCAGATCGAAGCGGCACGCAAGTGGATTTCAGGCATTGTCGAAGAAGCTGAAGTTGGCAAAATCTATGACGGTAAAGTCGTCAACATGGTTGATTTCGGTGCGTTCGTGAATTTCATGGGCGGCAAGGACGGGCTGGTGCACGTATCTGAAATCGCCAATGACCGGGTGGAGAAAGTCTCTGACGTCTTGAGCGAAGGCCAGGAAGTTAAGGTCAAAGTCCTCGAAATTGATCAACGCGGCAAGGTTCGTTTGTCGATGCGCGTTGTTGATCAGGAAACAGGTGCCGAACTCGAAGACACACGCCCGCCCCGTGAAGCCCGCGAAGATCGCCCACGCGGTGATCGTGATCGTGGCCCCCGCCGTGATGGCGGTGGACGCGATGACCGTGGCCCTCGTGGCGGTGGTGGCGGACGCGGTGGCGACCGTGATCGTGGTGCCCCCAGAGGAGATCGGGGACCTCGGCCCGAACGCAGCAATGAAGGCGGAGACCCCAACTTCGTTCCCGCGTTTTTGAAGTCTGACGACTGATAACATTGACCTGCCGCTCATTTGGCAGAACGTAATACCGAAAAGGGGTCGCAAACGCGGCCCCTTTTTTTCGCTTTGTCACCGCAACTGGAGCAATTCGCCCTACGTCAGCCGGTCCGCAAACCCTTTGCGCAATTTGGCGATTTTGGGCGGGATTACGGCAAGACAATAAGGGTTCCGCTGGCCTTCGCCGGTCCAGTAATTCTGATGATAGTCCTCCGCCGGATACCATGTCGCCATCGCCTCAACGGTCGTTACAATTGGCGCGGGCCAATCTGCCTGTGCGCGCATAATTCCGGCTTTGGCTTGCGCCTCCTGCTCTGCGTCGTGGGGGAAGATTGCGGACCGGTACTGCGTGCCAACGTCATTGCCCTGGCGGTTGAGTTGAGTGGGTTCATGAGTTGCGAAAAACACGTCCAGCAGATCATCATAAGTGATCAGTGCAGGATCGAACGTGATGCGAATCGCTTCTGCATGGCCAGTTCCACCGCCGCACACTTCGCGGTAAGTTGGGTTTTCAATTTGACCCCCAATATATCCGCTTTCAACAGCGCTAACGCCGCGCAAATCCTTGAAAACGGCTTCGACGCACCAAAAGCAGCCGCCGGCAAATGTTGCAAATTCCTGTGTCATTAAGGTTCACCAATCCTTTGGAGTGATTCGCAATATGGGATGTGTTTTACTGAGTTCAACTGGTAGAACGCTCATATCGGCCTCGATGTGGGCCACCATCGGGTCAAATTTTTTCGCGATATTACGGCAGGTAAGGATGAATTGTGCAGCCCAGCGGATGAACGCTGCTTTTTTTGGCTTTAGTTGGTTGATTTGCACAAACGCGTCTGGCATATCACTTAAGTCATCAGACATCCGATCTCGACTACAGGAGACAGTAATGAAGTTTTTGAAGACCATTTTGGCTGCATCAGCAGCGACGGCAATGTTGGCTGCTCCAGTTGTGGCTTCTGCTGCCCCTGTGTCAAAGCTGTCAATCTCGAAGTCAGTTCGTGCAGGCACAGCTGGCAACGGTAAGGCATCGAAGCTTGAAGGCGCCAGCACAATCATTGCGATTGTTGCAGCAGCAGCAGTCATCGGCGGCATCGCGCTGGCCGCAGGCGGAAAGTCGAAGAGCAAGTAAGCTCTTCGAATTCAATATGAAAAAATGGCGGCCTCCCAGCCGCCATTTTTTTGTCTGCCAGAAACCGGCAACGCGTATCTCTCCAGCTTCTCCGCTATCACCACAATTCGGCCAGACAGACAGGCTCCTTTAACCTCTTGCTGTTATTGCAGCGGTTCATTGTCACACGACCAGAGACCTGAACTGCACGATGCCGAACCCCCGCCCTAAAATCCTAACTGTTTGCGGCACTCGCCCCGAAGCCATCAAACTTGCGCCGTTCATTCTTGCGGCGGATGCCTGCGCAACGGCTGAACACCGGCTGTGCGTGACAGGGCAGCACAGACAGATGCTTGACCAAGTGCTGGCGGTTTTTGGCATTACCCCGGATGATGATCTGAACATCATGAAATCAGGCCAGACGCTTGATGCCGTGGTTAGCGGCGTCCTTGCGGGTGTCGGCCAGATCATTGACGATTGGCAGCCTGACTGGGTGGTTGTGCAAGGCGATACCAGCACGGCCTTTGCCGCAGCCCTAGCGGCCTTTCACCGCAAAGTGCGTGTGGCTCATGTTGAGGCGGGCTTACGCACTGGCAATATGTTGTCGCCTTGGCCAGAGGAAGGCAATCGCCGCTTGATTGGCCAGCTAACGCATCTTCATTTTCCACCGACTGCGCAGTCGGCTGCGAATTTGCTGCGTGAAGGGTTTGACCCTGCCACCATCGAAGTCACAGGAAATACTGTGATCGACGCGCTGCACTGGGTCGCGGCGCGGCCAGACCCGAACGGACAATCCTTTGACTGGATTGATCCAGCCAAGCGAATGATCCTTGTGACTGGGCACCGCCGTGAGAATTTTGACGGCGGGCTTGAACGCATTTGCCACGCGCTGGCCACGCTGGCACAGCGCGGCGACATTGAAATCGTCTATCCTGTCCATTTGAACCCTGTTGTTCAAAACACGGCACAGGCTGTGCTGGGCAGCCACCCCAATATCCACCTGATCGCGCCCCAAGACTATCACCCTTTTGTGGCCCTGATGCAGCGAGCGTATCTGATCGTTACTGATTCGGGCGGCATTCAGGAAGAAGCGCCTGGGCTGGGCAAGCCTGTGCTCGTGACGCGGGATACAACGGAGCGACCCGAAGCGATTGAGGCGGGCACTGCGCGGTTGATCGGCACATCGTCAGCTGCGCTCGTCGCCTCAGTCACGGAATTGCTGGATGATCCTCAGGCTTACGCGGCGATGGCGCAGGCCAAAAACCCGTTTGGCGATGGCAAGGCCGCACCCCGCATCCTCGCCCGTATCCTTCAGGAGTCACCTCTATCATGAGCCGCTTTAACCGCATCTGTGTTGTCGGGCTGGGCTATATCGGCCTGCCGTCAGCTGCTGTCTTTGCCGACAACGGCGTCGATGTGCTCGGCGTTGACGTGAATCAAGCCGCCGTAGATTCAATCAATCAGGGCAAGCCCCATATCGTCGAGCCGGAACTAGACGTGCTGCTGCGCAAAGTGGTGGAAAGTGGCAAGTTGAAAGCCTCAACAGCCCCCGCAGAAGCCGAAGCTTTCATTCTCGCGGTGCCAACGCCGTTTCGGGATGGGCATCAGCCTGATCTCGCCTATGTCGAAGCCGCAGCGCGGTCCATTGCGCCTGTGTTGAAGCGCGGCGATCTGGTGATCCTTGAATCGACATCGCCAGTGGGGGCGACGGAGCAATTGTCGCTTTGGCTGGCCGAGGCACGGCCTGACCTTAGCTTTCCGCATGTTGCGGGCGAACTGTCCGACATCCGTGTGGCCCATTGCCCCGAACGCGTGCTGCCGGGCCAGATTTTGCGCGAAGTCGTGGAAAATGACCGCATCATTGGCGGCGTGACACGCAAATGCGCGCAGCAAGCGATGGCGCTGTACAAGATTTTTGTGTCTGGCGACATCCACCTGACCAATGCGCGAACAGCGGAAATGGCAAAACTCACCGAAAATGCGTTTCGCGATGTGAACATTGCCTTTGCCAATGAACTCAGCATGATCTGCGACGGGTTGGACGTTAACGTCTGGCAGTTGATCAAGCTTGCCAACCTTCACCCGCGCGTCAACATCTTGCGGCCTGGCCCGGGCGTAGGCGGGCACTGTATTGCCGTTGACCCCTGGTTCATTGTCGCGGCTGACCCTGTTAATTCAAAGCTGATCAGCACCGCACGCCATGTGAATGATGCCAAGCCGCATTTCATCGTCGACAAAGTTCGTGCGAAGGCCAAACGGATTAAAAATCCTGTCATTGCTTGCCTTGGCCTGTCCTACAAACCCGATGTTGATGATCTGCGCGAGAGCCCTGCTGTCACGATTGTGGAAGCCCTGGCCAAGGCCAAAGTCGGCAAACTCCTGCTGGTTGAACCGCATGTCGAAACGCTGCCCAAGTCGCTCAGCAAGGCAGGTCTGAAATTGTGGGATTTTGACCAAGCTGTCAAAGAAGCCGATATTCTTCTCCTGCTGGTTGCCCATAAAAGCTTTAATGACTTGGATCGCAACAAGATCAATGACCGGATTGTGATCGATACCTGCGGAATCTGGTAAACCTGTCTCCAATTCCGACAGAATGAATATTCATATCGGATTTAATCAAAAATTAAGCTTAACGAATAATTTACCGTAAAAACCGCACTTGAAGCGAGTGACGCCGACGACCGGTTGTCATAGTTACAGGGGCGTTTCATGGCATTAGTTCTGGATAAGCAATCATCATCACTGGGCGTGAATGATCTGATCATTGGGAACAGCCCTGCCATTCGCCATCTGCGCGATATGATCAAACGGGTTGCCAAATCATCAGTCAGCATCATGATTTCCGGGGCGTCCGGTTCGGGCAAGGAAGTGGTGGCACGCGCGATCCATGCTGAAAGTGGGCGGGCGGACAAGCCGTTCGTCGCTCTGAACTGCGGCGCCATTCCTACTGAACTCGTCGAGTCTGAATTGTTCGGCCATGAACGCGGGGCCTTCACCGGGGCCAGCGCGCGGCGCATCGGCCGCTTTGAAGAGGCAGACACTGGCACGCTGTTCCTGGATGAAATTGGCGACATGCGATTTGACATGCAAGTCAAGCTGCTCCGCGTGCTCGAAGACGGCATTGTCACGCGCGTTGGCGGCAATGCAGGGGCGCGGGTTGATGTGCGGATCATTTCTGCCACGCATCAGGATATCCAGTCCGCCATTGCGACAAACCGGTTCCGGCAGGATTTATTCTTTCGGCTAGGCGTAGTTCCGCTTCATGTGCCGGATCTCGCCAGCCGCCGCGAAGATGTGCCGTTGCTGATGGCGCATTTCCAAAAGCAGACCAAACTGGCTGACCGCGCGCAATTTGACCCCGCAGCGCTGGCCGCTCTCCAGTCCCACGACTGGCCCGGCAACGTGCGCGAACTTCGCAATTTCGTTGAACGCGCCAATGTGCTGTTCGGCGGGCTGATGATCAGCCGTCAGGAAGTGGTGCAATTGCTGAATGGTTGCATTGCGCCAACGCCCGATGTGACCCCCATTCCGCGTGACCCCATTGCAAGCGCCGACGTCGGGCAAATTCCCATTAACCTGCGCGAGCTGCTGGAAAATATGGAACTGGAACGCATCCAGATGGCGCTGGATATGGCCGACGGCGTGATTTCCGAAGCCGCGCGGATGCTGACCCTCAAACGCACCACGCTCATTGAAAAAATGCGCAAATACGGCGTCGATAAAGTCGCCTGAGGCAGCGTTAGCCGCGCGCGGCCTCAGCCAGAAACCACGCCCGCTGTTCGGCCTCATCGGTCCATGTATCAACGATACCGCTCGTCGCATTATCCTTGGCCGCGTCGACGATATCTTTCAGCTCTTTCAGGCTGGCCACCAGCGCCAGATTATCCGCGCGCAGTTCAGCCAGCATGGCTGCCGCACTGACGTGGTCCACATCATTATCGGCAATCCGCTGATGCCGGGCAATGTCACCAATGGACGTCAGCGTGCGCTGCCCCAGTTTGCGGACGCGTTCGGCAATCAGGTCTGTCGTGGCAAAAATCTGCGCGGCTTGGTCATCAAGCAGCAAATGATAGTCGCGGAAATGCGGGCCAGAGACATGCCAGTGGAAATTCTTCGTCTTGAAATAAAGCGCAAAACTATCGGCGAGAAGCGCGTTGAGCGCACTGGCGGGGGTCTGGTTGGGCATCGTCTGTCTCCTTCTGGAAGCTCTTTGTTACGTCCGATCCATGACAGAATCGACTCAATCCCGTGCGTTACACTGATCGAATTTGCCGCACCCAGCCCTTCCGCTGATTACGCATCCCTGCTAGCGGCCTCGCATCACATAAGGACTCCCGCCATGATCGCCCGCTATTCCCGCCCCGCCATGTCTGCCATTTGGGAAGCGGAAAACCGCTATCGCATCTGGTTTGAGATTGAGGCGCACGCGACGGATGCTCTTGCCGAATTAGGCGTTGTTCCAAAGTCAGCCGCCAAATCGCTCTGGGATTGGTGGGCGACCAACCCGGCCATTGATGTGCCCGCGATTGACGCGATTGAGGCCGTGACCAAGCATGATGTGATTGCCTTCCTCACTTGGGTTGCCGAACAAGTGGGCGATGATGCGCGCTTCATGCATCAGGGCATGACCAGTTCTGACGTGCTCGACACCTGCCTGTCCGTTCAGCTGACCCAAGCGACAGACTTGCTGCTGGCTGACCTTGACGCGCTGCTGGCGGCGATCCGCGCCCGCGCGTTCGAACATAAGATGACGCCAACGATTGGCCGCAGCCACGGCATCCATGCCGAGCCTGTCACGTTCGGCCTGAAAATGGCGGAGGCCTATGCCGAATTTTCGCGAGCCAAAGTGCGGCTTACGGCGGCGCGCGCTGACATCGCGACATGCGCTGTGTCTGGTGCGGTTGGCACATTCGCCAATATCGACCCTGCGGTGGAGGCCCATGTCGCCGCCAAGCTTGGCCTGGTGGTGGAGCCTGTCTCAACCCAAGTCATCCCGCGTGATCGCCACGCCATGTATTTCGCGACGCTGGGCGTCATCGCCTCATCGATCGAACGGCTCGCCACAGAAGTGCGCCATTTGCAGCGCACTGAGGTGCTGGAGGCGGAGGAGTATTTTGCGCCGGGGCAAAAGGGATCGTCCGCGATGCCGCACAAGCGCAACCCCGTGCTCACCGAAAACCTCACTGGCCTTGCCCGCATGGTGCGCGGCTACGTCGTGCCTGCGATGGAAAATGTCGCCCTGTGGCACGAACGCGATATCAGCCATAGCTCGGTCGAACGCTATATCGGCCCCGACGCCACGATCACACTCGACTTTGCGCTTGGCCGCCTCACTGGCGTGATTGACAAGCTGCTCGTTTACCCCGCGCGGATGCAAAAGAACCTCGATAAAATGGGCGGCCTCGTCCACTCCCAACGCGTGCTCCTCGCCCTCACCCAAGCCGGCGTAAGCCGCGAAGACAGCTACCGCTTGGTCCAGCGCAACGCAATGAAAGTCTGGGAGTCAGACGGCGAACTGTCACTGCTCGAACTGCTGAAGGGTGACGCGGAAGTGACGGCAGCGCTGCCCGTGGCGGAGATTGAGGATAAGTTCGATCTTGGTTATCATTTGAAACATGTGGACACGATATTTGAGCGCGTGTTTGGGGCGGGGTGAGACGTTTCCACGGTTTTTCCCGCCTTCGCTAAGATTGCTGTCATTCGAAAGTTTCGTGCATTCCCTGACACTTGCCATCCATTTACGTGGTGGATCGAGTGCATCCCTATATCAAATTTAGCTGGTAACCGCTTTTCGGCCACCAGTTAACGAGTGACTAGACACTGTCATCTCGTAAGGTTGTCAAGCACCTGACGGTCCATGAAATCTGACAGTGCCAAGGGCTTTATCGACCCATGTCATTTTCGGAGTGGTTTCCGTCGAAATTTTTTCGTCAAGGCCTGAACATTCGGCACCGACGTGTTATAAGTACCATATGATGCAAGCGACTATTTGGTATGATAGAGGGTGCCATTCGTGCCGCCGTGAAATTGGCATGATGCAGCGGCTTAACCGTAAGGCTGCAATAGATTTCTTCGAAGCTACCTCCAGCCTTAGCTTTTGTCCCATTGATCGCGCGGATTTGCAGGAGCGAGTTCATGCGCAGAAGCGCGGCGTGATGCTGACAGGCGCTGCTGCATTTACAGCAATGTGGCGGTCCATCCGCATCCTGACGCCTCTTGCCTTGGCAGCGCGGTTGCCGTGGGTTCTTATTGTTCTGGAGCGCGGCAACCGACTGTTTCTTCCGGTGAGGCCGCGACTGCAGCGTTTCTATGCTATACACAGGTTAAATCCGTGAGGCCTCGTCCCGATCCTGTTGGTCCGGGCCAGGAGAGTGTATGGTCCTATCCTCGCCCTGCGATTGCAGAGCGCTGCTCTGCTCATATCGTGATCCAACACGGCGATCTGATTATCGCCGATACGCGGGCGAGTGTCCGTACGCTCGAAACCAGCCATCCGCCCAGTTACTATATCCCCACCTGTGACATAGCGCCTGGCCTCCTTCGCCCCGCCGGTGGAGGCTCATTCTGCGAGTGGAAGGGGGAGGCAGTTTATTGGGACGTGGTCATGGGCGATCGCGTCCTTAGTGGTGTCGGCTGGAGCTATCCCAACCCCTCCCGTTCGTTTGCCATGCTGCGAAATCATGTCGCATTCTATGCAGGCCCATTTGATCGGTGCAGCGTCGATAGTGAAACAGTCGTGCCGCAGTCCGGCAATTTTTACGGCGGGTGGATCACCGGCGCGCTTGTAGGCCCGTTCAAGGGAACACCCGGCAGTCGATTTTGGTAGACAGATGGCCATGACTGATGCCGATAACTTTTCGGTCGTTTGTTCAGACCGACGCCCAATCCAATACCTGCCGTTCTTAGCGCATTAACATCGTCTCTAACTGCCGGTTCAGGTGGGCGAACGCGCCAATCACACCATCAAACACGTGATCCAACGCTCGACCATATCCTTGGTTTACTGAGGCAATGTCGAACTCGAGCTTCTCGAGTAGCGCCAACGCCTCGCCAGCATGGTGCGCATCAGCAATTCTCAAATCGTTGTTGATGAACAGTGGAGCGAGTGCTGCATTGCGACCGGTCAAATCGCCCGGGTCCGCGCCAGCACCGAAAGCGTCACGACTTTCGCCGTCACGGTTCAAACGCTCAAGTACGTTCGCGAGAGCTTGAATCAGTCTCAAGCTGCCCATGTCTTTCAGCGTTGCGCGCGCATGTCCCGCATGAACAACGAGATTTCTGAGATATGAGTTTGGAATTTTTTGCCAAAGCTCGTGAATACTTTTGCATCGCGCTAAGAACGCCTGCTCGGTCATATCCAACGGTGCAACCTGAGCCAAGCGAGGTAACTCGGGATAGCCGTGCCAACCATTCGCGCGCAACTCGGCACGAGAAATCCAGATAATATCATTTGCGCCTTGCGGCTCTCCAAAGTGTTGCCCAAGAACGCACAGGAGCTCTGCGAAGCGCAATAATTGTTCCACGTAACGCCCGACTTTGGAAACAATATGCTCTTCGCTTTTGTCGAATTCTTTTACCTTCGCGGGGGTAAGCGCATGCGCATGAGCATGAACGATCTCCCGTTCTGGTTTTGGTTTGTAGAGTTCACGCATCGGCACCCAAATAAGATTTCTTCCGACGCGCACACAGTCCGTAAAAGACCATTGGCCACCATACGACGGGCTGCAGCGCCAAGCCTGCTCATCTTTGAACGGCACGGTGTCAAAGAATGCGCTCTGCTCGTATTTCTCTAGGAAGCGATCATCCAAATATACCGGTGTGATATGAACTAGAGCACTGGCACGGTCATCCGTCATCGGTCCATCAACCTCGGGCCAGATAAGCCCTTCTGCAGATGGTGTCTGGCAGAGTTCCGGTTCAATCGCGTGAACGATTGCCCAAACTTGAATGAGCAATCCGCCTTTGTGCTCTCTAATATCCAGATCATACCAGCCATCTTCTGGGGTCAGCTGCACGTGTTTCTGTCCATGCATGTGAGCCCGAAGTTCGGGCTGATCAGGTAAAAGAGCTTGGTAGAAAAAGAGGCGCGTACCGTGCGCGCCGCGCATCCACAAATATCTCCTCAGGTGTTCGTTGGACATTGTCCAATTCACATTCCGCTTCGATGTGTAATAATATTCGGTGGAAACTTCGCCTTCAGCTATACCAAATTCGGGCAATGAAAGGTCATCATAGATCAATTTCTGGTGGCCTCCACCAAGCAAACGTGGAGTCAGCCCGAGAGCAACTAAGACCTTTTCTGCAAGTTGGTAGCCATAGAATGAACCCCCACCCCGCGACATGACAACATAGTCTAGGCCGGAAACTGAGATGTTGAAGTTCTTCAGTTCTCCGCATTCACTGATGTCTGGTTGGGAGAAATAGACGACCCCGTGGCCGGTCTCGTTAAATGGTCTTACGTTCCCTGGGCCAGCATCCGGTGAAAGAGCCATGATCATGTGAACATGCTCAGAGTTATGGCCATACGGATCATTCTCAAATCGAGTTGTCACGTCGACCCGCAAATCAGGGTTTTTGCCAACCGGCGCCAGCAGTGCCCGCAGCCTATGTGGCAGCAGAGTTGACTCTATCGGAAAGTCTTCGAGATAATTGATCATCTTGGGTCGTATTAAGGCCGTCTGCGATTGCGCCAAGACAAAACAACATCGAATATGTGCAGCAGCTAGAGGCGAGCCGCGCCATTGCCGATGTCCGCTTTCTTAAATTTCGCGACAAAACCAGACAGTCAGCTCACCCCAACAAAGCAGCCGAAGAATAATTTCAAGCCTCAAACCATGGCAGCGCAGCGCTTCCCTTCAAGCCGCCCTCAACGCCCGCACAACAGCCTCAGGGTCGCGGTCGATCACTTTCAGATAAGACCGCGCCGGTCCCTCTGGGTATCGCTTGCCCTGTTCCCAGTGGCGCAGCGTGTTGACGCTGAAGCCGAAGCGTTGGGCGAAGGCTTCTTGGGTCATTCCCGTCTTGGCGCGGATCGCGCGGACGTTGGGGATTTTGGGTTGATGGGACAAACTCAAATTTTCTCGAGCAAGCGCTCAACTGGATCGCGATAACGCGGCGAGATCAACTCAGCATCGTCTCGGATATTATTGCGGGCGAGTGATCGCGCATTACCCATCTAAGCGGCGGACGTTGAAGTCGGCCTAGAATTTTTACCCACTCCTCATGCGCTTACCGCAGCCTCAAACGGATTGATCAGTGTCACACCCATGGTGGCGAAGTCATCGACATTGCGGGTGACGACGGTCAAGCCAGCTTCGATTGCGGTTGCGGCTATCCAAGCGTCGCGTTCGGATTTGGGGTCGGGGATGTGAAGGCCAGCACAGATCAGCGCCACTTCGCGCGATAGTGGCAGAGTTCGGTCTTCGTAGTTCATCATAATTTGGTCATTGAACCAGCGTCGTAAGACAGCGCCTTGCGATGTGTCGCGCCGTTCCATTTGCCTGACGCCGCGCTCCAATTCGAAGATGGTCATCGCCGATACATAACTCGCCTCTGCATCAACACGACCGAGCCACAGCGCCGCGTGCGGGTCAACCCGGGAGGTGCCGAGCTTGCGGCCTTCTGAAATGATATTGGTATCCAACAGATACATAAGTGCCAGAACCTAGTCTGTGAAGTCGGGGGTATGCGCCGCCACATTTGAACGGGCGGGTTCCCAATCGAAATCCTGCGGCACAGCGGGTGTCAATGCTTCGGCGAGCGTCTTGCGCTCCGCCGCCATGCGCTCAAGAGCCTCCTCAATGATGTCAGCTTGGCTCCGTCCACCAGTCGCCAAGCGACGCAGCAGGGCAGCCGCCCGTTCCGAACGAATTGCAATGGGGGGTTGGCGGCGGCGCGCAGTTTTGATCATCGGAAAATCCTCTCTCGCATAGTTTTAGCTTTGTGCATGCACATATACAAGCACGTTTTAAGAGAAGGCAATTTTCAAGTTACGACGGAAAGAATCGGACTGTTTGCAATCCCCACAACAGCGACCGGTACACGATCATCAGTCAGACCCACACACGTTGACTCGCATTCCCCCCCGCCCTGTGTTAGCACCTGCAGCATGGCAGTGATTGCAATTTACAGCCTTAAGGGCGGCGTTGGGAAAACCAGCTTGTCTGTCAACCTGGCCTGGGCAGCGGCGCAGATCAGTCAGCGGTCTACTTTGCTGTGGGATCTTGATCCGCAGTGGGCGGCCAGCTTCCTTCTGGGGCATGAGCCGGACCGCAAGGGAAGCGCACATAAGGTTTTTTCCGAAGCGGCAAAGGCCGAGGACCTAACGCTTTGGACGGGCATCGAACGGCTTGACCTTCTTCCCGCAGACGCGTCCCTCCGCGCGCTAGATTTGTTTTTTGCTGGGCTGGGCAAGAAAAAGCGGATGGCCAAATTGAGCGATGGCCTGACCAAAAGCTATGAACGCATCATTCTCGATTGCCCGCCGGGGATTACCGAAACCAGCGACCAGATGATGCGCGCGGCGGATTTGATTGTGGTGCCTGTTATCCCGTCGCCGCTCTCCACCCGCGCGCTTGATGATGTGCGGGCGCATCTGCTGGCCAAGCACGGCGGGCATGTGCCGATCCTTCCCGTATACTCAATGGTAGACCGCAGGCGCGCGCTGCACCGTGAGGCGGTGGAGGCGAACCCGGCCTGGCCCGTCATCCCCATGGCCAGTGCGATTGAACAAATGGCCGTGCACCGCAAGCCGCTGGGTCAATTCGCGAAATCATCGCCACCCGCGCGGGCGCTCGCGGGCCTTTGGGCGGGGATTGAGGCGAAGCTGGCCAAGGGGTAGGCCGCCCCAATGGCCGACACTCGCAACTTATCAAAAGGCCGCGCCGTGCCGAGCGGGCGGCTTTCCCGGTTTGCCCGCTTTGGCGGTCTGGCGGGCAGCATTGCGGGCGGGATGATTGCAGGCGGCGCGCGGCAACTGGCGCGGGGGCAGCGGCCCAGCGTCAGCGATCTTCTCCTTACGCCCGCCAACGCCCGCAAAGTGACGGATCAGCTTGCCAATTTGCGCGGCGCGGCGATGAAAATTGGCCAGCTGATGTCAATGGATGGCGGCGATTTCCTGCCTGCTGAACTGACCGCCATTCTTGGCCGGCTGCGTGCTGACGCGCAGTTCATGCCGCGCGCGCAGGTGCAACGGGTGCTGGATGAAGGCTGGGGCAAAGGCTGGGAAGCCCAATTTACGCGGTTTGAATTTCTGCCCATCGCTGCTGCCTCGATTGGTCAAGTCCACCGCGCGACCACCACGGATGGCCGCGTGCTGGCCATCAAAGTGCAATATCCCGGCGTGCGCGAAAGCATCAACAGTGATGTCGATAATGTCACGTCGCTGCTCAAGCTTTCCGGCCTTGTACCCAAGGAGCTGGAGATTGCGCCGATGCTGGCCGAGGCAAAGCGGCAATTGCATGAAGAGGCCGATTATGAGCGAGAGGCGCAGTGCCTTGCCACTTTTTCCGGGCTGCTCGCCGCGTCGCGAGAATTTGTGGTGCCGGGGCTGCATGCCGATCTGACAACGCGCAACATCCTGGCCATGTCCTTCATCGACAGCGTGCCTGTGGAGACGCTGACGGATGCCCCGCAGGAAGAACGTGACAGGATCGTCACTCTGCTGATCGAACTGCTGCTGCGCGAACTGTTTGAGTTCAAAATCATGCAGACTGATCCGAACTTTGCCAATTACCGGTATGACAAAGCCACGGGCCAGCTTGTTCTGCTTGATTTCGGGGCGACGCGCAGCTTTGGGGATGATGTTGCGGACGGGTATCACCGGCTGATGCAGGCTGGCCTTTCTGGCAACCGGGATGATGCGGGCGCAGCGATCCGCGATATTGGCCTGTTCGATGAAAAGACGCCGCCACGGCATCAGGATGCCGTGATGGGCATGTTCGATATGGCGATGGAGCCGCTCCGCGCGCCGGGCCTGTTTGATTTCGGCGATAATGAGATTGCGCTGCAAATGCGTGACCAGGGGCTTGCCATCGCGACAGACCGGGATTTCTGGCATATTCCACCAATGGATACACTGTTCCTTCAGCGCAAATTCGGCGGCGTTTATTTGCTCGCCACGCGCCTGAAAGCGCGCGTGGATGTGCGCGGGTTGATGGAGCGGTATTCCTAACGTTACGCAAGCGTCCGCGATTACCCCGCTTGGTCGACTGCCTCACTCGCCGCCACCCAGCGGGCCTCGGCGGCAACCAGCGCATCGCTGATTTTGGCGCGGCGCTGCATCAGTTCTGTCATGGTCAGGTTGGCGTGATCAGAATCAGCTGTGCGCGGATCGAACATGGCCTGATCAATTGCGGAACGGACCGCGCTGAGCTTTGCCATGTCAGCTTCGGCATCATGCACAGCTTTGCGCATGGCTTGCTGCTGTTCGCGGAGCAGAGCCGCGGCCTTGCGGTCTTCTTTCTTGTTGCCGCTGCCTTTGCCGTCCGCGCCAGCTTTATTCTGGTTCTTGCCAAGGATCATATCCGTATAATCATCAAGGCTGCCGACAAAGTCTTTGGCCGTACCATTGTCGACCAGCACCAGACGGTCAGCCGTCAATTCCAGCATATGGCGGTCGTGACTGACCAGCACGACTGCGCCTTCATATTCATTAAGGGCCTGCACCAACGCCTCACGCGCATCGACGTCCAGATGGTTGGTGGGTTCGTCCAGGATCAGCATATGCGGGGCTTCACGCGTGATCAGCGCCAGGGCCAGCCGGGCACGTTCGCCGCCGGATAATTTGCCGACTTGCGTGGTGGCTTTCTGCCCCGAAAAGCCAAAGCGCCCCAATTGCCCGCGAACAGCACCCGGCGACGCGCCTTTCATGGCGCGGGTCATATGTTCGAGCGGCGTATCATCCCCGTCCAGTTCCTCGACCTGATACTGCGTAAAATAGCCTACGCGCATTTTGCCCGACGCATTCACTTCGCCAGACATCGGTGCCAATTGGGCCGCGAGCAGACGCGCCAAGGTCGTTTTGCCATTGCCGTTGCGGCCTAGCAAGGCCACGCGGTCATCGGGGTCTAGCCGCAAGTTCAGCCGCTCCAAAATGGGCTTATTTTCGGTATATCCCACACTCGCCAGATCAAGCGTGACGAGTGGCGGTCGCAATTCTTCGGGGCTGGGAAAATCAAAGCTGAGCGACGGATCATCAGCCATCGAGGCAATGGGCTGCATCCGCGCCAGGGCTTTGGCGCGCGATTGGGCTTGTTTTGCAGTCGAGGCACGGGCGCTGTTGCGGGCGATATAATCTTGCAGCTTGGCACGCTGGGCGTCTTGGGAGGCTTTGGCCGCTGCCAATTGCGCGGCGCGTTCGGCGCGCTGGCGTTCAAAACTGTCATAGCCGCCAGTGTAAAGTGTCGTCTGCCCGCCTTCGAGATGAAGGATATGATCAACGACACTGTTCAGCAGATCGCGTTCATGGCTGATGACGATCATCGTGGCAGGGTAGGATTTCAGAAAATTTTCCAGCCACAGCGTCGCTTCGAGATCAAGATGGTTTGACGGTTCATCAAGAAGCAGCAAATCCGGCGCTGAAAACAGCAGCGCCGCCAGCGCCACTCGCATTTTCCATCCGCCCGAAAAACTATCGAGCGCGCGGTGCTGATCATCCTCAGGAAAGCCCAGCCCGACCAATATGCGCGCGGCGCGGGCTGGTGCTGCATGGGCATCAATCGCGTTCAGCCGTTCATGGATTTCGCCCATCCTGTCCAGGTCTTCAACAGTTTCAGATTCTAGCAGAAGCGCTTCGCGTTCAGTATCGGCGGCAAGAACAGCTTGAATCGGCGTGGTCATACCCGATGGGGCTTCTTGCGCAATATAGCCGATGCGCGCAGCCTTTGGCATATCGATGGAGCCGTCATCCGCTTCAATCTCACCAATGATAGTTTTCATCAACGTCGATTTACCAGCGCCGTTGCGGCCAATCAGCCCCACTTTGGCTTTGGAGGGAAGCGAAGCCGTGGCGCGGTCAAGAATAGGGCGCCCGCCCAGACGGACGGTAAGGGAATTAATCGTGATCATGATGGCCGTGGCCGTAGCGCGGGCGGCTCATAAAGTCACTTTGAGAATGAGAAGGAAGCGAAAAGACCGGGGGCACCGCGAAAGGGGGAGGGGCAGCGCCCCCGGTCTAGGCGGTTACGGCATCAAAACTGAATTGATGACATGAACAACGCCGTTCGACTGCATGACATTGGCTTGAGTGACAGTTGATTTGCCACCCTTTGCATCTGTCAGCACAAGCTGTTTGCCGACCATACGGGCCGTCAAAGTGCCGCCCTGAACAGTGGTGAGCGACGCTTTGCCTTTGCCCGCACGGATCGCGGCCATCACATTTTGCGCAGTCACTTTACCGGCGACGACATGATAGGTCAGAATTGTGGTGAGCGTGCCTTTATTTTCTGGCTTCACCAGCGTGTCGACTGTGCCTGCGGGAAGTTTCGCAAAAGCCGCATCGGTTGGCGCAAAGACAGTGAAGGGCCCGGGGCTGGCCAGCGTATCAACCAAGCCCGCGGCCTTTACAGCAGCGACTAACGTCTTCAGATTGTTGGCCTTTGATGCATTCACGACGATGTTGTCAGTTGGCATCATGGCAGCACCGCCGACCATGGGATGATGCATGGCAGCCACAGCAGCGCCGCTCAGGGCAACAGCAGACAGAGCGAATAGGATGGATTTCTTCATGGGAATGCTAGTCCTTATCTCTTGTGCCCGGGGGATGAACACGACGGAGGTACGGGGGGAAAGCGGTGTTGGATGCACAGGGGATCGAAAAAAAGAATCAGCCAGATATGCGGCGGTGTGTTTAGGCGCTGGCCAACGGCGGCAATCGAACGGAAGGCGCATGTCCGGTTCAAAGTTGACAGTTGGTTCACCCCTGAATGCTTTTCCGGCAAACAGATATTCCGCCCCCCTTCCTCCCAGCCTTCTCACGCGGCAGGCAAGCAAAGGTCACAAAGGTCACACGAAAACGCAGTTTTGATGAGCGGATGTTCATATTTCCCCGATTGGCGAGAACGAATGACAAGCTGAGTTGCGAATCAAGATGCGTGTCGGTCGTTATCCGGCAGGTCCAACAAAAAATCTCCTGCATTGCAAGAACATTATATGAACATTTGGATGGGTTATGTGACGAGGTGAGGCTCAGCTGTTGGTAGCGCAATGGCCGGTTTGTTGGGGGGAGCGGACAGGCGGGTTTTGTGGACGTTGATCCAAAAAGCTGCCGTTCAACTGTGAGATGCCGGGCGGGAGCAGCCGCTGACTGGACGGTCTTCAAAGCCCTGCGGGCGGCACATGCAAACCTGCCAATCGTTCAGGCTGACCGTCCGACAATCTCGGAAAGGTAAGGATGAACAACTCGATCCGGATCGAGCGTTGAAATCGTGGAATTCGGAATACCTCCAACCGACATAAAATAGCGGTACATTTCAGCCGTTTCACGCATGTGCCATTCGGCAGCCGCCTTCGCCAGCATGCCCAGAAAGCGGTAGAGGCTGTGCGCTGAAGTAGTTTCGAGACTCTTCATCCGACCCTGCAGCATATCCGGCCCGTACTCTGAAGCGCGCGCAGTAAAAAACGTTTCAGGAACGAGTATTGCGTCTAAACAATCGTTTATCGGAAAATTTTTGTGCGATTCAAGCGCCCAATCGTGGACGTTGGATTTGTCTCCCTCAAACCCGATCAAGAACGACGCGATAGGAGGCGCTTGCCATGTTTTACCATAGCCGTGATAGGTCCAGTTCTGTGCGGCGAGGTGTCTTCGGGCTTGTTTCACGCGCTGCTGGGCTTCGAACGCTTGCGCGTAGCCGGCGTGCGTCAGCGTCGCTTTGACCTCACCAACGGCGAAGACAAATTCGGCTGGAACAACGCTGGTACCACCGTTGCCGTAGAAGAGCTGGGCATGGATCCGATCATATAAAATGATGTCTAGTTGCGACGAGATGAAGCCGTCAGAATCGATCACGACACCTTCGGTCACACCAACTTTTTTGGGCAAAAACCTCTGCAGCATCGCTTGGACCGCCTTTTCCAAGCTGTTGCCCTTCTGCCCCGCATGGTCGAATGTCGCACGAGCGAGATTTAACTCTGCAGACAGAGCGGTCTCGTGGATTCTTGCTATCTCTTCGATGTTCGTTGGCATCGAAACCCCTTAGCACGCTTTGAGCTGATCGCCACTCAAACTAAAAAGATGGCGCACAGCAGGATGGGGTGGAACTGTGGTTGCAGGCAATAGTAAGCGGGACGCGGACATGTCCCTCAACCGCCCGAGGCGTCGGCTATCCAAATGCGCGCTGTTGAAAGCAGCCGTTCCGGAGTGTCCAACATGATAGTCGCTGAGATCAGCAACTATCTATGTCCGGTTTCAGGAAGCATTTTCCGTAGAGCGATTGGTCGAAAACTTATCGGACTCCGCCCCCACCACCCCTCACACGCAAATTCCCTCTTGCATATCAGACCAAATCCATCCACGTGGCTCACGCGGACCGGGCCCCTCTGGCGATTCGCTGTCAGGCTTGAAGCCGAAACAGCATCGTGATGTCGGACCGCATCGGGTGATCCCGGTGCAGGCTCAGGCTATTCGCCATACCAAGCGGGCAACCGCATTGCACTTCACTCACCCGATAGGACAAACCCTGAGCCGTCTCATTTGAGTGGTGGCTCTGTTCTTGAGGAGTGCCGTTATGACGTTAGCTGTATTTGGTCTTTTAACGAAACACCAACGCCTGGATGCCGCATTGCGGACCGAACAATCCCGCCGCTTACCCGATAGCATCCGCATCCAGCGCCTGAAGAAGTTGAAGCTTGGCATTAAAGACCGGCTCCACCGCCTTTCGCTTGGCCGACGCTTCGTCGCGGCCTGATGCGAAGCGGCTGGCGGCGGTTCTCACCCCTTCCCCCCACGGGCTGCCGTCAGCCGTATCGCTCTTGCGCGTTAATGGCCTTCATCTGACACACTGGGATCGTTATGGAATTTTTGATGATGGACTGGCTGGGAACCCCGGTCTGGTTCTGGATGAGCTTTATCGGCATCGTGATTGCGCTGACTGCGTTTGACCTTGGCATATTGCACAAGGAGGACCGGGAAATGGGCATCGCGGAAAGCCTGAAACTCTCGGTCTTTTACATCGCCATCGCCGCGGCGTTCGGCCTGTGGGTGTGGTTTCAAAAGGGCGGCGATTCCGGCATGAAATATTACACCGGATATTTCATCGAAAAGGCGCTGTCGATTGACAATGTCTTTGTCATTTCCCTGATTTTCACTTACTTCGCCATCCCGCGCAAATTTCAATATCGCGCATTGATGTGGGGGATCATCGCCGTGATCGTCCTGCGCGGGCTGATGATTGCTGCCGGTGCTGCGATTGTGCAGGAATATTATTGGGTGCTGTATATCTTTGCGGCTTTCCTGATCGCGACGGGCGTGAAGATGCTGTTCACTGGCGATCAGGAAATGGACGTTGCCAGTAACCCAGTCGTCAAGTTTATTTCCACCAAGATGCGCGTTACGCCTGACCTGCACGATCAGCATTTCTTTGTGTCCGTGGCGGATGAAAAGACCGGCAAGATGGTCCGCGCAGCAACGCCGCTATTCCTTTCGCTGGTGGTCATCAACTTGGCTGATCTGGTGTTTGCCGTGGACAGTGTGCCTGCGATTTTCGCAATCACGACGGACACGTTCATTGTCTACACATCAAACATCATGGCGATCCTGGGGCTGCGTGCGCTCTATTTTGCACTGGCCGCGATGGTCCACCGGTTCCACTATCTCAAATATGCGCTGGCGCTTGTGCTTGTGTTTATCGGCTCCAAGATCTTCGTCTCTGACTTCCTCATGGACGGGGACAAATTCCCGCCGGTCATGAGCCTAGTGGTCACGTTCGCGCTTATTCTTGGCGGCGTTGGCTACTCGCTCTGGAAAACGAAGGACCAAGCCCAACCCCTTACGCCCAACCCCTGATTTAAGGAGAGTGAATGATGCGCACCGAAACCCAAGTGGCGGGAATGCCCTGCCCCTTATGCAAAATACCCCTGGCCTTGGCCGACCGTGAAGGCATTGAGATTGACTATTGCCCGCAGTGCCGCGGCGTCTGGCTGGACCGGGGTGAACTGGACAAGATCATTGCGCGCAGTGTCGAGGTTGAGCCCGTTCGGCCAGCCCCGCCACCGCAACAATTTGGAACAGGCTATCAGCAGCCCTATCCGTCCAAATACGGGCATAAACGCCAGAAGCATTGGCTGGAAAAAATGTTCGATTGACCCCTTTACCCACCACAAGTTCAACAGAGGAGAAAAGAAGATGAAGACAGTTGTTTATACCCTATTCGCTGGTTTGGCCGTCATGGGCATGACAGCCAGTGCAGAGGCGCGATCCACCAAATGCGCCACCGTCACCACAGCTGCAGTTGAAGGCCTGTTTGCCGATTTTAACGCTTCGTGGGCCACCAAGGACGCTGCCAAAGTCACGGCTTTGTTCACCAAAGACGCCGTTCTGCTCGCCACGGTATCAAACAAGCCGCGCACCACCCCGGAAGGCGTGAATGACTATTTCGTATCGTTCCTCAAAAATTCGCCGGTTGGCACCATCAACACCAGCACTGTGAAGCTCGGTTGCAACACCGCTGCGCGTCTGGGCACATGGACAGTGACATTCACTGATGCCGCAACGGGCGCGAAGACGGACGTGAAGGCGCGCTATTCCTTCATTTACCGGATGGAAGGCGGCCAGTGGAAAATCGATCACTTACACTCTTCGAAAATGCCTGAACCAACGGCCTAGTCACGGCGATATCTGACGGAATTGTTCAGTCAGTTTGACTGTGCTCCGGGCAACGACCCGGAGCCTAGGGGGGCGAGTGGTAAATGGGTGCCACATCCCCCTGGGCTCCGGGTCAGGCCCGGAGCACAAGTGTGGTCCGGAGCACAAGTGTGGCCTGGAGCACGAGTGAAGGCTCTAAGCTTTCGCCACACTCCGATACTCCGAAGCATTGGTGGTGAATTCGGCATGACCGTATCCCGCCAGTTGATCCTTCAGGCGGCGCACCAGCCGCTTATCGGCAATAGCGTTGAGGATCGGCACTTGATCGGCAAGTTTATACGCCGCCATTCGGCCCGCAATCGCCACCATGCTGAGGCCGTGGAGCAGCTTGTCTTGCTCTGACACGTCGACGCCGACTTCGCTGGCCCGCGCAAAATCATCCTTCAGGAACGCTTTGACAAAGAACACGCGGGAAAAGGAGCGTTCGAGCAAGCGGAACCCGCGCCCGCCAAGCGACGCATCCTTGGACATCTCCGCCTCCATCGTCGCGCGCAGCAGGCCGCCGCAGATCGCATCATCATATTCATACCGCAGCGTCGCACTGCGCATGTACCAGATCTTGACAATCTCTTCTGGGGTGTCGGCGAGCAAATCCTCCGGCAGGCCGAGCAGATAGCAGCGGTAGCGCGACAGTTCGACGCGGGCCCGCTCAACGGCATTAAACTCTGTCCGCCCGCTTTTCAGCACGTCCTGAGACAGGAAGAAAATCGGGATGAGCCCGGCTGGCATCTGATCAAGCTGCGGGATCGGCATGCCGTAGGTTTTGGCGTCCCACATGCCGGGACGCGTCAGCACATTGGCGCGCACCATCGAATGCATCAGCCGCACCATCGCCGCTGCCTTGAACCCCGGGCCAAAGCGTTTGAGCGCGCCGGGCAAAACAGTCGTGGTGAAAAAGGTCGCTGTTTCCTTCACCCGCCGCGCGGCAGTCGCGTGGGACAGCGTGCCCGTCAGCGCCATTGGCAGTGCGGAATATTTGTTCAGGAACGTCGCAATGAACGCGCCGCGAATGGCAAAAGGCGCAATGTTGGCCGCTGCATTGCGGTCCGCCCGCGCGCCAGCCTCCACCAGTTTCATATCCAGCCAATCGGGAATGCGCTCCATCTCCTCGATCAGCGCGGCCAATTCCACAGGTGCATCCGGCACAGCGTCCAGCCCTTTGTCGCACGCCAGTTCCAGCATATCGACAAGCTTGCGGAAGCCGTGCTGTGGGATGAGGGCGGCATAAGCATCCCCGGTCATGTCGCCCAGCATCGTATATTCGCGGAACCGTGCAACCATTTCCGTGTCCGCCAAGAGGGCCGCCCGGTCGACGCCTTTGGCTGTACTGAGTTCGGAAACATCATCTGCCGCGCCTGCAAAGCGTTCGGGCGCGGTGTCAAAATCCATGTTGGCATAAAGGCTTGGCAAAGCCGTTTTCTGCGAACGCACTTTGGCAGCAATCAGGTCAATCGCGGTGGGCATCAGATACTCCGTGCAGGCGTGAAGTCGTGATCTGGCCGATCCACCCGCATCTTGCAATGCCGCCCAAAAGTCGGTTCCGTCCTAACGCTGATAATTGGGGATGCTCCATCCCTTTGCGATGGCCCCGGCCCGCAGCGCAAAGCCTGCCAATCCTCCGGCCAATGCGGCAACGGGTGTTGAGGCTCCCAGTGCCGCCATGGCGACAAACAGCCCTGAGGCAAGTGCCGCCGCTGTCACATAGATTTCAGGGCGGAGGATGATTGACGGCACGCCCGCCAGCATATCGCGGATGACGCCGCCGACGCAGGCCGTGATCACCCCCATCATCATCGCAGGCAAGGGCGGCGTGCCCAGCGAAAGCGCTTTCCACGCCCCGAACACAGCATAGACCGCAAGGCCGACGGCATCGAACCAATCCAGCGCGCGTGGTTTCCAGACCCGGACCGGAGTGATCCAGACAGCCAGGGCCGTGGCCAGACACGTCGCCGAAAAGCGCCAGTCATGCACCCAAAATACAGGCGCACCGATCAGCAGATCGCGCACAGTGCCCCCGCCCACGCCCGTCACAAGCGCGAAGAAGGAGAATGTGACCAGCGTCTGCTGCCGCTCCGCCGCCGCCAGCGCACCGGATGCGGCAAAGACAGCAATGCCGAACAGGTCAAGTGCAGTGATGAACGCGGGAGAGGATGTCATTTAAGCTTTGCCAGCCAATTGATAATCTCTGCCTGCAACCTGATCCGGCGGTCTGACCAACTGTGGTCAGTGGCAACATGCACGGTCGTCACTTGCTGGCCGCCCGCCTTGCGCACTTCGGCGACCAAAGCGTCAGTCATCGGGGCGTTGCCGTCGTCTGAACTCAGCACCAGCATTGGCACGCGGGCAAGCGAGGCGGCACGACCCATGAAGTCGAACGCTTGCGCATTTGCAATCACTTCATCAGCCATGCTTTCGGGAGACGTGCCAGCCAATGACTCGCTGTTCCCAGCCATGACTTTTACAAGCTCTTCGCGCGGCAATTGGCTGCGCTGTCCTAGATTGGCCGCTGAAATGAGGATTGTTCCGGCCACTCCGCTGCCTTCCCCCGATGCCAAGGCCGCAACCCATCCCCCCATGCTGTGCCCGCTGAGAACGATTCGAGTGGTATCAATCCCCAGTGCTTTTGCACTGGCTGGGCCGCGCAGATAAGCCAGAACAGCGGCGGCGTCTTGCGGGTTTTGCGCAAAGCGGAATGATCCTCGGCTGCCCCAGCTGCCACGGTAGTTGAACGTAATTGCATTCCATCCCGCGCGGCGGACGGCCTGTGCCAGATCGAGATTCTTTTCGTTGCCCGGAAGACCGTGGCAAATGATGATCGTCGGATGCGGACCTGCGCCCGCTGCAAGATAAGCAACGCCGTTTATCTCTGAGTCGCTGCTGGGGATATGAAGCACTTCCATGCGCGCGGGATGCGCAGCGTCGCGCACGGGATCATCGTAGATTGCGGACGGGGTCACAGGCGCAGCAAGTGCTGGACTGATTGCAAAGGCCGCGAATATCAGAATAATCTGGCGCATGGCTCCGTCTTTCACATATGGATCGGCTTGCCCGTCACTGCCATCGCCGCTTCCTTCAAGGCCTCCGCATGGGTCGGGTGCGCATGGCAGGTGTAGGCAATGTCTTCAGACGTCGCGCCAAATTCCATCGCCATGCAGGCTTCGGCGATCAAGTTTCCGGCCAAGCTGCTGATGATGTGAACGCCCAACACGCGGTCTGTTTTCGCATCAGCAATAATTTTCACAAAGCCTTCGGTGTCACGGTTGGTCTTGGCGCGGCTGTTCGCCATGAAGGGAAACTTGCCGATTTTGACTTCGCCTTTTGCCTTTGCCTCTTCCTCGGTCAGGCCAACGCTGGCGATTTCGGGGTAAGTGTAGACGACGCCGGGGATGACATCATGATTCACAATGCCAGTGAGCCCTGCGACGAATTCGGCCGCTGCAATGCCTTCATCTTCAGCCTTGTGGGCCAGCATGGGGCCAGGCGTTACATCGCCAATCGCATAGATGCCGGGGACGCTGGTCTGGAAGTCATGACCAACTTCGATCTGCCCGCGCGCGTTGAGGGTGAGGCCCGCCTTGTCGAGCGCCAAGCCATCAGTATTGGGCTTGCGGCCAATGGCAACGAGCACGCAATCGGCATCTATGGTTTCAGCCTCCGCTCGTCCTGAGCCTGTCGAAGGGCCTTGTGAGGGTTCGACAGTCAACGTCGCGGTGCCGCCCTTCACGCTCGCACCTGTTACTTTAGTGCCAGTGCGGATTACAAAGCCCTGTTTCTTGAAAATCTTGGCCGATTCCTTGCGGACTTCGCCGTCCATGCCGGGCAGGATATGATCCAGATATTCCACAACCGTCACTTGCGCGCCCAGCCGCAGCCAGACGCTGCCCAGTTCCAGCCCAATCACGCCGCCGCCGATGACAACCATATGCTTGGGCACTTTGGGCAGCATCAACGCGCCCGTGGAATCGACAATGACTTTCTGGTCCACTGCAACGCCGGGCAGCGGCATGACGGAGGAGCCAGTAGCGATCATGAAATTCTTTGCGGTGTAAGACGCACCCGCCACATCGATGCTCGTCGCGGACGTAAAGGCCGCATGACCTTTGATCCAATCAACTTTGTTTTTCTTGAACAGAAACGCGATGCCTCCGGTCAGTTCCTTGACCGCCAAATCCTTTTCCGCATGCATTTGCGGCAGATTGAGCGAGACACCCTTGAACTCGATCCCGAACTTAGTGAGCGAACCCGACTGCGCCTCATGATAAAGTTCCGACGCGTGCAGCATCGCCTTTGACGGAATACAGCCGACATTGAGGCAAGTGCCGCCCAGCGTCTCCCGCGCTTCAACACAAGCCACTTTCAGCCCCAATTGCGCGGCGCGGATGGCAGCCACATAGCCGCCTGGGCCAGCGCCGATCACGATGAGGTCGTAGTTCATGGCATCGCTCATTAGAAAATTCTCCAGGGGCAACGACACGCGTTGCCTTGTGCATCATTATATCACTAAATTGTTTTGGGAAACGCAGTCATTCGGTCAGCCGTTCGGCCAATCACGACCATGTGCCCAACAATGTCTTCCCTGATGAGGAAAGGGAGAATGCGCGGCACAATATCTGTCACATCAGCTGGTTCAAACTGAACGTAAATGACAGCTGGAGGTGGAGCCTGTTGTTGAAGAAAAATAAGTTCGCCAAAATCACTATCGCAAGTGACAAGAACACGCTGTTCAAAAACGGCTAGCGCCAGAATGTCTGCGTCAGCGGCACTTTGCGACAAAACGTGGATGGAACGGACCACATCATGACCAGCCGCTGTAAATGCGTTGGCCAGCCTGCTGCCGATATTAGCATCACAGATCAATCTCAAGCCGCACGAGCCTTGTGGATGGCAAAATAACCGTCGTCATGAATAAGATCAGCGGCGAATTGCGCCGTTGCTCGAATGTGTTGGCTTTCAATGCCAGGATATTCCTCTGTAATCTGAGCATCTGACCACCCGGCGCCGACCAGTTTCAACACACGTTCAACGGTGTATCGTGTACCCTTAATGACTGGCTTTCCGCTCAGGATTTTAGGGTCCGAATAAATATGGTCTCGCCAGTTCATCTTTGCCTCACAAATCAATCAAAAGCCGCGTCGGGTCTTCAATAGCATTTTTCACGGCGACAAGGAAAGTCACAGCCTCACGCCCGTCGATCAGGCGGTGGTCATAGCTTAGCGCCAGATACATCATCGGGCGGACAACGACTTGGCCGTCGACCACCACAGCGCGGTCTTCGATCCGATGGAGGCCGAGCACTGCTGATTGTGGCGGGTTGATGATTGGCGTCGACATCAATGAACCGAATACGCCGCCGTTAGAGATGGTGAAAGTGCCGCCGGCCATATCCGCCATGGTCATGGTGCCGTCCTTGGCTTTCTTGCCCAGCGCACCGATGGCCTTTTCGATTTCAGCGAACGACAGGGTTTCGGCATTGCGTACCACAGGCACGACCAGACCGTTCGGGCCACTGACTGCGACGGACACATCAACAAACTGGTTATAGACGATGTCATCGCCTTCGATCTGCGCGTTGACCGATGGCACATCCTTCAACGCGAGGCAGGCCGCTTTGGTGAAGAAGCCCATGAAGCCAAGCTTCACACCGTGTTTCTTTTCGAACAGATCCTTATATTTGGCGCGCGCTGCAATGACGGCGGACATATCGACATCGTTGAAGGTCGTGAGCATCGCGGCTGTATTCTGCGCCTCTTTCAGGCGGCGCGCGACGGTCTGGCGCAGGCGCGTCATTTTCACTCGTTCTTGCGCGCGGCCACCGGCGTCGAGTGCCGCGGTTGGTGCACTTGGCGCAGCGGCAAGCACAGGCGCGGCGGCCACTAGCGTTGGGGCCAACGCTGCAGCAGCCAGCACATCTTCCTTGGTCAGACGGCCGTCCTTGCCCGTGCCTTTGATCCTGGTCGGGTCCACGCCGAATTCCAGCACAAGACGCCGGACGGAGGGCGAGAGAGTGAGATCAGCAGACTCCGCCACCAGCACAGGTGCAGGTGTTGCAGCAGCGGGTGCCGCAGGGACAGTTACGGTCGGAGCCGGAGCCGCGCCAGTGCCTGCCTCAATCGCAGCGATGACCGCGCCGACATTCACTGTAGCGCCTTCAACCACCATGTGTGCGCCCATGACGCCTGCCACTGGCGACGTGACTTCGACGGCGACTTTATCCGTTTCCAGGCTCGCTATGGCTTCATCGGCGGCGACCGCGTCACCTGGCTTTTTCAGCCACTGGCCAAGCGTGGCTTCGGCGATGGACTCGCCCAAAGTGGGGACTGTGACTTCAGTGCTCATTGTTGGACCTCATTAGCTCTATTGTGCTCCGGCGAAGGCCAGAGCCTAGGCCAAAACAGAAAAATGCCGCTTTGCGCCGTCGTTTGTTTGGACTGTGCTCCTGCTTTCGCAGGAGCACTGAGATGTGCTCCACCATCATCCTGCCCGCTGCCGCCGGATTTCGCTGCGCACATTATGGCCAAGCGCATCGGCAACCAGCGCAGCTTGTTCTGCAATATGGCGTTTCATCAGGCCTGTGGCAGGCGACGCGCTGGCTTTGCGACCGGCATAGCGCGCGCGAGTTGGGGCCACTATGGACGCCGCCAACGCATCCTCAATAAACGGATCAATGAACGACCACGCCCCGCCGTTGCGCGATTCTTCCTGCGCCCAGACGACCTCCTCCAGATTGACCATCCGGTTCAAGCGAATGACCAGCGGATCGCCGGGGAACGGATAAAGCTGTTCCAGCCGGACAATCGCAGTCTCAGTATCGCCCGCCGCGTTGCGCGCCTCCATCAAGTCATAAGCCACTTTGCCACTGCACAGCACAAGCCGCTTCACATCCGCGTCTGCCGGTGCCCAAGGGTCAGACAGGATGCGCATGAAATGGCTTTCGCCCTGAAAATCCTTGGCTTTCGACACAGCCATCTTGTGCCGCAACAGAGACTTGGGCGTCATCACGATCAGGGGCTTACGGAAACTGCGGTGCATTTGCCGCCGGAGCATATGATAATAGTTTGCGGGCGTGGTGCAGTTGACGACTTGGATATTATCCTCCGCGCACAGTTGCAAAAACCGTTCGGGCCGCGCGCTGCTATGTTCTGGGCCCTGGCCTTCATAGCCGTGGGGCAGCAGCAGAACGAGGCCATTGGCGCGCAGCCATTTGCTTTCGCCGCTCGCAATGAACTGGTCAATCATCACCTGAGCGCCGTTGGCAAAATCGCCAAACTGGCCTTCCCACAGGACCAGCGTTTTGGGGTCTGCACTGGCATAGCCATATTCATAGCCGAGCACGCCAAATTCGCTGAGCGGGGAGTCCAGCACTTCAAAGCGCCCGTGCTGCACAGTGGACAGCGGCACATATTTGGCTTCACTGCCTTGATCGACCCAGACGGCGTGACGCTGGCTGAAGGTGCCGCGCCCGCTATCCTGGCCAGACAGCCGCACCCGGTATCCTTCGGAAAGGAGCGACCCGAACGCGAGCGCTTCGCCCGTGGCCCAGTCAAAGCCTTCGCCGGTGCGGAACATGTCCCGCTTTGCCTCCAGCACCCGTTCCAGCGTTTTGTGAATCGTATGACTCGGCGGCACAGTCGTCAGCGTGCGGCCAAGCCCGTCCATCAGCTTGGGTGCAATCCCGGTCACGACATTGCGGCGCGCGGTTTCCGGGTCTGCCGGTTTGCTCAAGCCCTGCCAGCGCCCGCCGAACCAGTCAGCTTCATTGGCCTTGTAAGACGCAGCCCCTGCGAATTCGCCTTCCAGATGGGCAACGAATGCAGCTTCAGCATGGTCGATCCACTGCCCGTCAATCACGCCCTGTTCAATCAGCCGCGCACCGTAAACTTTGCTGACGGCGGGATGCTGGCGGATTTGCTGATACATCAGCGGCTGAGTGAAGCTCGGCTCATCGCCTTCATTATGGCCGAAGCGGCGGTAGCACCACATGTCGATCACGATATCGCGGTGGAAGCGCTGGCGGTATTCGATGGCCATTTTACAGGCAAAAGTGACCGCTTCGGGATCATCGCCGTTCACATGCAGGATCGGCGCCTGAACGCCTTTGGCCACGTCGGACGGGTAAGGGGATGACCGCGCAAACTGCGGCGACGTGGTGAAGCCGACTTGGTTGTTCACGATATAATGAATGCAGCCGCCAGTGTTATAACCGCGAATGCCCGAAAAGCCGAGGCATTCCCAAACGATCCCCTGCCCCGCAAAGGCAGCATCGCCGTGAAGGAGGACAGGCAGCACCTGCAAATGGTCTTTCAGATCGCCTCGGTCCGTCTGGCTCGCGCGCACTTTGCCCAGCACAACCGGGTCTACCGCTTCAAGGTGAGACGGGTTGGGGACCAGCGACATATGGACTTTGATGCCGTCAAATTCCCGGTCCGTGCTGGTGCCCAGATGATATTTGACATCGCCAGACCCGCCAACATCATCGGGGTTGGACGATCCACCCGAAAATTCATGAAAAATGGTGCGGAACGGCTTGCCCATCACATTGGCCAGCACATTCAGGCGGCCACGGTGCGGCATCCCAATCACGATTTCGCGAATGCCCATGGCGCCGCCGGTTTTGATAAAGCTTTCCAGCGCCGGGATCATCGCTTCGCCGCCGTCCAGCCCGAACCGTTTCGTGCCGACATATTTGCGGCCAAGGAATTTCTCATACTGCTCGGCTTCGATGACTTTGGACAGAATGGCTTTCTTGCCTTCGGGCGTGAAGCCGATGCTTTTATCCGCGCCTTCCATCTTTTCCTGAAAGAAACGCCGTTCTTCAAGATCAGAAATATGCATATATTCCAGGCCGACATTGCCGCAATAATTGGCGCGCAGGATTGCCACCAATCCGCGCACTGTCGTCCATTGCAGGCCCAGATTGCCGCCGACATAGACGGGCTTATCCAGATCAGCGCCTGAAAAACCGTGATATTCAGGCGTCAGATCGGCGGGCAAATCCTGCTTGGTCAGGCCCAGCGGATCAAGGTTTGCCGCCAGATGCCCGCGCACGCGGTAGGTACGGATCAGCAGCATCGCACGGATGGAGTCGCCTGCCGCCGTCGCGACGTCCGCGTCGCTGGTGGGCTTGCCTGCGGCCTTGGCGGCTTCCTTCACGATGACTGCCATCTGCGTCGGATCAAGCGCCGCCGTCAGATCGTCCGTCGCCGCCAGCGGCCAGCCCGTCCGCGCCCAGCTGGGGCCGTGGTCATGTTCGAAATCATGCGCTTCGTAACCCATCATTCACTCCCTGTGCTCCTGCGAAGGCAGGAGCCTAGTCCAACACAAATTAAAGTCGCAACGCGGCGTCTTTCTCTGAGGTCTGGACTCCTGCCTTCGCAGGAGAACTAGAACAGCGTTTCATACAAATCATTCCACTCTGGATTCATCTCTTCGATCACGCGCGGCTTCCATTGCCGCTTCCACTTCTTCATCTGCAATTCGCGCGCCCTCGCCACCTGGATGTCGTCGCACACTTCATACCACACCAGCACCGTGCGACCATGCTCCTTGGTAAAGCTCTCCGCTTGTCCCTCTCTGTGCTGCCACACTCGCTTGGTAAGATTACTGGTCACGCCCAGATAAGTGGTCCCGTTTCTTCGATTGGCCATCAAATAAACGAAACCAGCTTTCATCTAAACTGTTCCCGCGACACTGAGTGCTCCTGCGAAGGCAGGAGCCTAGCCCAAGACATATTTAACGTCGCAAGGCGGCATTGTTTGCCGGGGTCTGGGCTCCTGCCTCCGCAGGAGCACTGAAGTGCTGCCATTTCTAACCCTTCAACAACTCAGCCAGCGTCCTCCCCAGATCAGACGGGGACGGCGATACGCGGATGCCAGCAGCTTCCATCGCCGCAATTTTGCTACCCGCGTCGCCTTTGCCGCCCGAAACAATCGCTCCGGCATGGCCCATGCGCCGTCCGGGAGGAGCCGTCAGCCCCGCAATAAAGCCGGCCATCGGCTTTTTGCGACCGCGCCTGGCTTCGTCGATCAAGAATTGCGCAGCTTCTTCTTCGGCACTGCCACCGATTTCGCCAATCATGATGATCGATTTGGTTTCATCATCGCCCAGAAACAACTCCAGCATGTCAATGAAGTTCGTGCCATTCACGGGGTCACCGCCAATACCAACCGCGGTCGTCTGGCCCAGGCCTTCCGCTGTCGTCTGAAACACGGCTTCGTAGGTGAGCGTGCCTGAGCGTGACACGACGCCGACGGAGCCCTTGGAAAAGATGCTGCCGGGCATGATGCCAATCTTGCATTCGCCCGGCGTCAGCACGCCGGGGCAGTTCGGGCCGATGAGGCGTGATTTGGAACCGGACAGCGCACGCTTCACCTTCACCATGTCCAGCACAGGAATGCCTTCGGTGATGCAAACGATCAGCGGCACTTCCGCATCAATGGCCTCAAGGATCGAGTCCGCAGCAAACGGCGGCGGCACATAAACAACGCTGGCATCCGCGCCTGTTACTTGCACCGCTTCAGCAACGGTATTGAACATTGGCAAACCGATGTGCGTCGTGCCGCCCTTCCCGGGCGTGACGCCGCCAACCATTTGCGATCCGTAAGCGAGTGCCTGTTCTGTGTGGAATGTGCCTGTGGCGCCGGTCATCCCCTGGGTGATGACTTTGGTGTGTTTGTTTACCAAGATGCTCATTACATTCCTTCGTTGTTAGTCTTCGCCGTTCAACAGTTCGTTCAACTCTTCAGAAGGCATCCGTCGCAGACTGCGCTGAAAATCATTGTCGTAGCGGCGGTCATTCGGATCGGATCCTTTTTGTGCTTTGCGGCCTGCTTGTTTCGCAAACAGACATACTGCGTGCTCCAAAATTTCCTTCCGTGAGAGCTTTGGTCGCTTCGGCATTACTTCAGCGACGGATCAATTTTCTTACACGCGACCAGCAGTTCCTTCACCGCCTCAACCGACACATCAAAATTCTTCTGCGCGCCTTTTTTCAGCTCGATCTCGACAATCCGTTCCACGCCGCCTGCGCCGATGACCACAGGCACGCCGACGTAGAGGTTCTTGACGCCGTATTGGCCCGTGAGGTTTGCCGCGCAGGGCAGCAGGCGCTTTTGGTCACCGAGGAAGGCCTGCGCCATTTCAATCGCACTTGTCGCCGGGGCATAATAGGCAGAGCCGGTTTTGAGCAGTCCGACGATTTCACCGCCACCAGCCCGCGTCCGCGCGACGATGGCGTCGATGCGTTCTTTGGTGGACCAGCCCATCTTGATCAGGTCTGGCACCGGGATGCCTGCAACGGTCGAATATTCGATCACCGGAACCATTGTGTCGCCGTGACCGCCGAGCACGAACGCAGTCACATCGCGCACAGAGACCTTGAATTCATCCGCCAGAAAATGCCGGAACCGCGCGCTGTCCAAAACGCCCGCCATGCCGACGACCATATTATGGGGCAATCCGGAAAATTCGCGCAGTGCCCAGACCATCGCGTCGAGTGGATTGGTGATGCAAATGACGAACGCTTTGGGGGCATATTTCTTGATGCCTTCACCAACTGCCTTCATGACTTTCAGGTTGATCGCGACCAGATCGTCGCGGCTCATGCCCGGCTTGCGCGCAATGCCAGCGGTGACGATGCACACGTCTGCGCCTTTGATGTCTTTATAATTGGAGGAGCCTTTGAGGTTGACGTCAAAGCCTTCGACTGGGGCCGACTGCGCAAGGTCAAGCGCCTTGCCCTGGGGCACGCCGTCAACAATATCGAACAGGACAATATCGCCCAGCTCCTTTTGCGCTGCGAGGTGAGCGAGCGTGCCGCCGATCATGCCTGCGCCAATGAGCGCGATTTTTTTGCGTGCCATGATATGTGGTGTCCTTTGCCTGTTAAACAGTTGCCGATTGCGCCCTTTGCCCCGCGCTGTGGATTGCGGATGTTTGCAGATGCTTTAGAGGATTTGAACACCGCGACAACCGCCAAAATGACGGATATGGTTCTTTTCTATGATAACAGTTCGCAAGTGCAATAAGACGATCAGGAGCCTTGTATGACTGCCCAACGCCCCACCCTAACAGTTGATATCGTGTCTGATGTCGTCTGCCCTTGGTGCATCATTGGGTATAAGCAACTGGTCCGCGCGAGCGCCGTGATTGAGGACCGCGCGGGCATTGCTGTGCGCTGGCACCCGTTCCAGCTTGCCCCGGGGCTTGGGGCAGGCGGCCAGACACTCGCTGACTATACCCGCGACAGATACGGCGCGACGCCAGAGCAAAGCCGCGGCAATCGCGCGCGGATTGTTGATCTGGGCAAAAGCTTAGGGATAGACTTTCGCTTCAATGAGGACAGCCGGATCTATAATAGCCACCGCGCGCATGAATTGCTCACTTGGGCAGCGGACAGCGGCAAACAGACAGCCCTGAAACTGGCGCTGTTTGAAGCCTATTTTACCGATCAGAGTGACATCAGCGACGAGGATATTCTGATCGCAGCGGTTGAGCAGGCCGGACTTGACGGAGACGAGGCCCGCGCTGTTCTGGCCGACGGACGCTTTGCGGACGCCGTCGACACTGAAGTCGCCTATTGGCAGGACCAGAATGTAACAGGCGTCCCCGCCTTCGTCATCAACGGCAAATATATGATCCCGGGTGCGCAGGATTCAGAGGTGTTTGTCCAGCTATTGGAAAAAGTGCTGGAGAAGGAGGGGGGCTGAAGTGGCTTTCTTCCCTGTCTCCCGGCGGGTCGATGTTGAAGGGCCGATTTTCTAATGGCTCGCTGACGGAGCACTAGGAAGAACGGCCCTTCGACATCGACCCGCCGGGAGACAGGGAAGGGACGGCGGCTACCCCATCCGCTCGGCCACCATGTCCAGCGGCATCGCGCCGCCGCCGAGCACAGCGGCGTGGAAATCCTTGAGCGTCCGGCCCTTTTTCGCCAGCCACTCCGTCCGCATATCCAGCAACCGCAGCTGCCCGAGTTTATAGCCCAAGGCCTGCCCCGGCCAGGCCATATAGCGTTCAACTTCGGCGGTAACGCGGCTTTCCGCCACGCCAGTGATGTCGCGCATGGTGCGGATTGCTTGTTCGCGGGTCCAGCGTTTGTGGTGGAGGCCAGTGTCAATCACCAACCGCACCGCGCGAAACAGTTCATCCTGCAATCGCCCCAAATCACCCAGCGGATCGCCGTCGTAGGCGCCCATTTCAGCCATCAGTTTCTCAGCATAAAGTGCCCAGCCTTCCTGATAGGCATTGAAGCTTGCGATCCTGACCAGCAACGGTGCTTCACCTATGGCAATGGCGATTGCCCCCTGCATATGGTGGCCGGGAACACCTTCATGATAGCTGAGTGTCGGCAGGCGAAAGCGCGGCACAGCGGCCATATCGCGCAGGTTGATCCAATAAGTGCCGGGGCGTGTGCCATCCAGTGAAGGGCCATCGTAAAAGCCGCCAGGCGCGCTCTCTTGCGTGGCGATAGGGACACGCTTTACGGAGAGGGCATTACGGGGAATCATCACCTCTGGCAGCAGTTCTCTGTAGCGCCGCTCTACGTCCTGCACTTTGCCGCGCACATAATCGAGCAACGCCGCGCGCCCTGCATCGCTATCGGCAAACTGGTTCTTTGGATCACGGGCCAGCGCCAGCATTCGTTCGCCAATGGGCCCGTCGGGCATCCCTTGGGCGGCAAGCAAAGCGTTCATCAAGCCGGCGATCCGCGTGACTTCATCAAGGCCGATTGTGTGAATTTCGTCAGGGGCAAGCGCCGTATCGCCAAGGCTGCGGACATTGGCGGCGTAAAGCTCTGCGCCTTGGGGTTGCGCCCAGATGCCAGCTTCTGGCCTACCGACCGCCAACAAAGCGGCCATCTCAGCCCGAAGTGCCGCCAGCGCGGGGCGTGCGCGCCGTTGCAGCGATGTGAGCGCCCGCCGCTGCGCTGTGGCTTTGATCCGGCGCGAAAGGCCAGCGTCCTCCATCCGCCGCGACAGGGCCTTGATCAGGGGATGGTCCGCTGGCTTTCCGGCCAAGAATGCATCAATCACAGGCAGCGTTTTTTCGATCAGGACGCGCGGCGGCACGCACCCGGCGGCGCTATCCGCCCTCACCTTTTCAATCACTCCCGCAAAGGCCAGCGGAAAGCCGTCCAGCTTTTCCAGCCACGCATCAACAGCCCCTGCGGTGCCAAGCGATTGCTGCTCCGTCATCACATTGGGGCCATCAATATGCGGCCCCGAAATCTGGCTGACGATATAAGGCGTGTGGCCGTTGAAATTAAACGGGTTGATGCGCCCGTACGGGATTGCGGCTGACCGGGTTCCATTTTCCAAAGTCGCGCTGATCACGCCCAGATGAGACGCGGTGCGCGCATCGCCGCCAAACTTGATCCGCATCAGCAAATCGCGCCCTGCCTGATATTCTGCGCGTAGCGCCGTTTCCCCGGCAGGCGAATAATCATCCATCGCCCGGGCCAGCGGCCCGCCGTCCAGCGACATTGGCACGCCGCAATAGGTCGCTGTCTCTCTCAACCGGGCAAAAATGCGCGCGCCCATTTCATTGAATGGGCCTGAGTCAGATGCAGGTGCCGCCTTTTTCCGTTTGCGCGCCAAGGCGGGGCTAACCGCAAATGCAACCAGTGCGGCAATGCTTGTCCGTCTTGTTACCCTGATCATGGACTCGCAGACCCCCAATCGTGCCTTTTTGCATGGTGACATTATGCGCCTGCCCCGGCAATACTCTTATGATGATACCTGCGGCCCATATAATCAACGGAGGCAGACAGCGTTCCCTTCTGCTGATTGCGGACCATGCGTCGAACCATGTTCCCGCTGACATCACCCTTGGCATTGCGCCTGCGCTGCTCGCCACGCATATTGCAATTGATCTGGGTGTGGCAGAATGTGGCGAAGCGCTTTGCGAACGGCTCGATTGCCCGGGGATTTTTGCGAGAGTGTCGCGATTGGTGATTGACCTGAACCGGGAAGAAGATGCCCCGCATATCATTCCAACCGCAAGCGACGGCCATGTCATCCCTGGCAGTGCGATCGGCCACACGGCGCGGCAAGCGCGGATTGACCGATACTGGCGGCCTTACCACGCTGCCATTGCCGATCAAATTGCACGGCAGAGGCCCAAAATGCTGCTCTCTTTGCACAGTTTCACGCCGCAGCTGGAAACCCAGCCGAACGAAGCGCGCCCCTGGGAAGTCGGCATCCTTTACAATCAGGATGACCGCGCTGCGCGCACCGCCATTCCCCTGCTCGCCAATGCTGGAGTGATTGTTGGAGACCAGCTGCCCTATTCAGGCAAGCTGCTCAACGCGACGATGAACCGCCACGGGGAGAGCAATGGCATTGCTTATCTTGGCATTGAAATGCGGCAGGATCTGATCGGCACCGCTGACGGCGTGGCGCACTGGGCTGATTTGCTTCGGCCAGTCATTACGGCGTGCCTCACACATCTTTCTTAGCAACCAGTGTCGCAAACATTTGTGACGTACGCGAAAAGGGCAGGCGCGCAAAATCAATCAGAGCGAAGGCCGCTGTCAGGGGCCCGAACAGCATGTGACGGACCATGGGATGCTGGCGGTCTATCTTAGCAAAGCCGTTGCGGGCCAGCCATTCCAGCACAGACACCGCCCAGAACGGAGCCCCTTGCGTCAAGGACAGGTTTTGCACTGTCAGGCCTGCCGCATTTGCAGCCCGGCCAAAACTTTCCGGCGTAAAAATAACCCAGTGGCGCGGGCAGTGGAGGCCGCCCCAGCTGTGATTGCGGAACAAGCGCGCGTCAAAGCTATCATGATTGGGCGTCTTGACAAAAATGACCCCGCCCGGTGCGAGCAGCCCCTGCATCTTTTTGAGTACAGCGACAGGATCAGCCACATGTTCGATCAGATTGAGCATGAAAATCACATTGAAGCGGCGGTCCGTTTCATACGTTTCAACAGGACCGAGGTAAAAGTCATGGCCAGCGATGCGCGCCAGCGATTCCGCCGCACCGTCCAGATCGACAACAACAGTTTCACTGATCCGGGGTTCCACTGATTTGGCCAATGTCAGCAACCAGCCTGCGCCGCCGCCGACATCAAGTGCTGTAATTTGATCGCCCTTGATCCCCGCGAACAGTTTCTTGAAGGCCCGCCGGTCCAGCCATTCCTTGACTTGCCCGACTATCGACGCGCCCTGATCCCCAAAACTATAATAAGTGTCGGGATAGATTTCAGCCAGCCGGTCCGCCGGCGGATTGACGATGGATAGCGTGCTGCAATCCGAACAGCGGACATAGGCAAAGCTGTCTGTGACGCTGCAATATTCAACATCACGGGCCTCTGCCCAGAAGCTCACATTTTTTGATTGGCAGGCAAGGCAGACAGCTGTGGTCAGATCAAACGGCACGGTCACTCGCCAATATGGTGCGGAAAGCACGGCCATAGGTGGTGCGCCGCTCATCGACAATACTGCCGACGCTGGTGCTAGACAGATAGCGGTCCAGATCACCCAGTCTTGTGTAACTGACCCCAGGTTCCCAGTGGTGCAGCAAGTGCCGGTTAAAACCAGCGCCACCGAACAGGCGAGCGAAAATGCCGTCATCAAACACGCGCGTTACGGAACTGCGATCGCTGGTCAGGATTTTGGAATCACTCAGGGCGGGCCGGTGTTCCAGCAAAGGCCGTAGCGTTGCAAATACAGGAAAGAAAATCGCCATGCCCCCGCACCAGGCCAGTGCCGCTGGCCAAGCGCCCAGAGCCAACAGCGTGATCAGCAACGCCCCGTGGACTGCAACGCCGCGCAGCAGCGGACGTTTTGTGCCAGACTGCGCGGCCAATTTTGGCGCTTTGCTGCGCATCAGGAATATACGGACTGCGTGAATGCCTGTCACCATTTCAAACAGCAGCTTCGCGCGGAGCGGGTAGAGGTAAGACAGTTCTTCATCGCCGTCACGGCCCAGATGACGGTGATGTTCAAAATGCACTTTGCGGTAAGCCGCAATGCTGGTGCCAACGTGCCAGGCGATGAATGCATTGGCCAGACTGTCATTGAGCGCCCGGTTTTTCGCGAGGCCCCAGTGCGCCGCTTCGTGAATGAACAGTTGCAGATAGGCGATCATGAACCCGATGAAGACGGCACCGATGACCGCAGCGGCCAGGCCAGCAATAATGCCCGAAACTAAGCCGCAAACCGTGAGGATGGCCGCCAACCCCGCATAACCAAGCGCAATGTCACGCCAGACCGTGCCGTACTGCGGCGTCAGTGTCCGGCGAAATTGGCCGTAATGGCCCTGGGTCTCAGCATTCACTTGTGACATCAGCGTCGGCCAGTCATCAGCGTCAATGCGGAACTCTTGCGGGGCCAGTCTCATCATGGATTGGGGCGTAAGGAAACGGAGTTACTGAAAAGTTAACGCGCCACTGACATGGACCCAAAAGCCGTAACGCAGCCGATTATGCCTCCGTCTCGACCACGCCGCCGTAATCGACTAGCGCGGGATCATGACCAACCGCTTCACATTTACGATTTCAGCCACTGATGGCAAAGCGCGCACAGGCGTGATTGCGATGGAGCGCGGGGACATTCGCACGCCAGCCTTCATGCCCGTCGGCACCGCCGCGACAGTCAAAGCGATGAAGCCTGCGGATGTGCGTGCCGTTGGCGCCGACATCATCCTGGGCAACACTTATCATTTGATGCTGAGGCCAGGCGCGGAACGGATGGACCGGCTGGGCGGGCTGCACCAGTTCATGGGGTGGGGCCGCCCAATCCTGACAGACAGCGGCGGATATCAAGTGATGAGCCTGGCATCGCTGCGCAAGATCACGGAACAAGGCGTGACTTTTGCCAGCCATATTGATGGATCGCGGCACATGCTCAGCCCGGAGCGCTCCATGGAAATCCAGCGATTGCTTGGTTCTGACATTGTGATGGCCTTTGATGAATGCCCGGCAAACGGCGTCTCACGCGATCAGGCGATTAAATCAATGGAGCTCTCGATGCGCTGGGCCAAGCGATCTCGCGATGCGTTTGACAGCGGCGGGGAACACGCGGCGCGTGCAGCGCTGTTTGGCATTCAACAGGGCTCGCTAGACCAGGATTTACGGCTGCGTTCGGCGCAGGCGCTCACCGAAATCGGGTTTGACGGTTACGCAATCGGGGGCCTGGCCGTCGGCGAGGGGCAGGACGCAATGTTTGGCTGCCTTGATTATGCGCCGGGGCAATTGCCTGCCGACAAGCCGCGCTATTTGATGGGTGTTGGTAAACCCGATGATATTGTTGGGGCTGTTGAACGCGGCGTCGATATGTTCGATTGTGTTCTGCCCACCCGGTCCGGCCGCAATGGGCAGGCCTTCACATGGGACGGGCCAATCAACATCCGCAATGCCAAATACGCCGAAGATCAAACGCCGCTAGACCCCGCATCGCCGACCGCCGGGTGGACCAAAGCCTATCTCCACCATCTGGTGCGATCCAAAGAAATGCTCGGCGCGATGTTGATGACGGAGCATAATATCTGGTTCTACCAGCAACTCATGGCAGGGCTGCGCGATGCGATTGCCGCCGGAGAATTGGCGACCTTTGCCGCCGCGTTTCGCGCGCGCTATTTGGCGGGCAATGCATTATCGGCACCTAAAAACTAAACCCACTATCGGTCAGTTTCAGCGTTTTGATGTTCATGCCAAAAGTCGCTTGAGCCATCGCGCCCACCGTTGTGCTATATTCAGACTTGGCGGTGAGCCCGTTCAGCTTGGCGGATTCGTAGCCCGTCTGAAAGAAAATCGCGAGCATCAGGGCCGTGTCGGACACTTGCTGGCGCTGAGCCGGGGCCAGACTGGTGATGCTGCTGTCTGCTGACAGGGCCGTGGCCAGCTGATTGCGCACCGCCGAAGCTTGGCCGCGCGTCGCATCCCGGTCATCCATCACGGCAACGCTGCGCATGGTTTCCAGCAGGACGGCAAAAGTATCAGCCAGATTATTGACGCTCATCCCGTATTTGCCTGAAAATTCTGGTCCCACCAGACTGAACGGCGCGTTCGGTGGCATGATTATGTTCAACACGCTGGTTGCGGCTGCATTTCCGGTGCCCAACTGGCTGACGAACGTAGAACGCGTCTGCTGTCGCTGACGATCATTGGGGGTGAAAGCAAACCGGTCTGACAGCGACTTGCCACTCACGGCATTTTGCGCGGCGCCGGTTTTGGCGAAAGCACTGGCCAAACTGCCGAACGATAACCCGCCGATTGAGCTTGTGCCGCCAGAAGCTGCTGGGGCAGACACTTCCGCGATCACATCTGGCCGCGAAACTGGCGCTGCAAACCGCTGCAAATTTTCGCGCGCAACGTCGACATATTGCCCGCGAGGGAAGCGTTTGAGATAATCTTTATAGGCCCGTTCAGTATTCGCCGTAACAGTGCCCTGCCAATAAAGCGTGTCGGATGAAGGCGAGTTAACCGGGGGCGAAGCAACGCTCGCCACTTGCAACGCGCCACTACCGGCGGGAGCGACGAAGTAGAAGGCATTACCTGACAGGGACCCATAGGTAAAAGGTTCCTGGGTGCGGCCTGTCGTCTTGAGCACATCATCGCGGACGGAGCGGAACAGCAAGCTGATTTCAAGCCCCGGCTGCACCAGTCGCCGTGCCATCGCCTCGGCAAAGGGGCTGTTTGCGCCAGTGCCGTCGGCAGCTGTCGCGCCTGCCTTGGCCGCGTAAACAACCAGCGTTTCGCCATCAGGTTCAACTGCCGCCAGCCCGCGCCCGACCGCGCGGTTGCGCAGCGTCCGCTGCATCGTCGCGATGAAGGGATTGTTGCGGCAGGCATCCAGCACCACAATCCGCATCCGCGCTGACTCGCTCATCAGCATCACCGTATCCAGCCGCGTGGCTTCCACTTCAAGATCGCGGTCACGCGCAAGCACGGCATCGGTTGGAATGAGGTAATTCTGCCCGCCTGCCTCTATCCCGTGGCCCGCATAATAGATCAGCGCCACATCAGCGCCTTCGGATTTCTGGCCGAACAGGCTGAGTTCGCGGTCCATAGCGGTCTTGCCAAGATCAATCTTCACATCAACAGACGTGAACCCGGCCTGCCGCAAAGACCGGGCAATGAGGGCTGCATCAGCGGCGGGATTTTTCAGGCTGGTGGCGTTGGCATAGCGGCCATTGGCAATGATCAGCGCCACACGCTTGGCCTGCGCTGGACTAATGACAAAGACGGATAGGATCAACGAGAAGGCCAGCATGCCGCGCTTGATCATGTTTCGCCTTTCACCCTGTCAGAACACGAAGGCTATCACTGCATGTTTGGCATTGGCAACCCGCATTTTGCCGCATAGAGCCTGTGGCCATGGAACCCGTCAGCATCATCGAAGGCAAAGCCTATCCGTTTGGACTGAAGAATATCGACACCGATGTCATCATTCCAGCCGAATGGCTGAAAACCATCAGCCGCACTGGCCTGGGCAAAGGCGCGTTTGAGGCGCTGCGCAAAGACCCGGACAATCTGTTCGACAGCCCCGACTATGCCGGATCGCCCATCCTGATCGCAGGGGATAATTTTGGCTGCGGATCGAGCCGTGAACATGCCGCGTGGGCTCTGGCTGACCTAGGCATTACCGCTGTCATCGCGCCGAGTTTTTCTGACATCTTTTCAGGCAATGCATTCAAGAATGGCATTCTGACGGTTGTTCTTCCCCAAGAAGCGATTGACCGGCTAATGGAAGTCGCCGTGACGGACCCCATTCATATTGATCTTGACACTCAGACCGTAACCACGCCGTTCCAGGATCGGTTCAGTTTTGAAATTGATCCGTTTCGCAAACATTGCCTTTCAAACGGGCTGGATGAAATTGGCCTGACGATGGCGATGGAAGACAAGATAACGACCTATGAAAACAGAGCCCGCGCCGCATGGCCGTGGGCCGCAGGAGGAGAGACAGCGTGAAAGCCCTATTATCCAAAGCCGCCGGTGGCCCCGAAACGCTGGTTCTCGAAGATGTGGCTGATCCTGTGGCTGGCCCGGGCGAAATTCTGGTCAGCGTCAAGGCCTGCTCCGTCAATTTCCCGGACGTGCTGGTGATTGAGGACAAATATCAATTTCGCCCCGTCCGCCCGTTTTCGCCGGGTAATGATGTGGCAGGCATTGTCGAGGCGCTGGGCGAAGGCGTAACGCAGTGGAAAGTGGGTGACCGCATATTGGGCAGCGCAGGCGGCGCGGGCGGGATGGCTGAAAAATGCGTGATGCCCGCAGAGCGCGCTTACGCCCTTCCCGCTGATCGCAGCTTTGCCGAAGGATCATCGCTGTTGATGACGTACGGCACCACAATCCACGCGCTCCTTGACCGGGGGAGCATCAAGACGGGTGAGACAATGCTGGTCCTTGGCGCTGCGGGCGGCGTTGGCATGTCTGCTGTTGAACTGGGCGTGGCACTGGGCCTGCGCGTGGTGGCGGCGGTATCATCTGAGGAAAAAGCCGCTGCCGTGAAAGCCATCGGAGCCTCCGAAGCAGTTATCTATCCGCGCGGGCCACTGGACCGGGACCATCAAAAGGCGCTGTCAGCTGCGTTCAAGGACGCTGTCGGCCCAGACGGCGCGCATATCGTTTATGACATTATTGGCGGCGACTATGCCGACCCCGCCATCCGCTGCATCGCATGGGAAGGCCGCTATCTGGTGATTGGCTTTACCGCAGGCATCCCCAAACTGCCGCTCAACCTCACTCTGCTGAAAAGCTGCGATGTGCGGGGTGTATTCTGGGGTGCGTTTACAGTGCGGGAGCCAGAAAAGAACCGCCAGAATATCGATCAGCTGTTCACGATGTGGCGTGAAGGCAAGATCAAGCCGCTGGTCAGTGAGACGTTCCCACTGGCGCGCGGCGGTGAAGCGATTGCGAAAATGGCGGCGCGTGAAGCGATCGGCAAACTTGTTGTGACTATGGACTAAATGCAGCTGAGTTGAACGCAGCGGCGTGACAGCCTATATGGGGCTTACGAATTGAGAGGGATAGCAATGACCACGTTTGACAGCCGCGAACAGGGTTTTGAATCCAAGTTTGCCCATGAGGAAGAAATGGCGTTCCGCGTGACGGCGCGCCGCAACAAGTTGACAGGCACATGGGCCGCTGGCCGCATGGGACTGACCGCCGAAGAGACCGATTCTTATGCCAAAAGCGTGGTTCAGGCCGATTTCGAAGAAGCTGGTGACGAAGACGTCGTGCGCAAACTGATGGGTGATTTGACGGCGGCGGGCGTTGAAACCAGCGACGAGGAAGTGCGCAAGGCCTTGTCCGACATGACCGTTGAGGCGCGTCGCCAATTGATGGAATCGAAATAGCCCGTGCCCATGGCCGCCACTGAAATAGAAAGCTTGATTGTCGCGGCAATCCCCGATGCTGTGGTGGAAATCACTGATCTGGCAGGGGACGGCGATCATTATGCCGCCAAAGTCACTGCCGCAAGTTTTGAGGGCATGAGCCGCATGGCCCGCACCCGCGCCATTTATGCTTCGCTTGGCGGGCGCATGGGCGGGGAACTTCATGCGCTTCAATTAACCACTGCCGTGCCAAGTTAAAGCGCCCTTCCCTGAGCCTGTCGAAGGGCCGCACTTTCTATCGCTCCAATGCGAGCCATGGGAAAAACGGCCCTTCGACAAGCTCAGGGAAGGAAGCTATAAACGGTTCACACAACTAGACTGGATTCTTACATGACCACCACTGCCCACCAACGGATCAGCGATATCGTCGCCAAGGATGATGTCGTGCTGTTCATGAAAGGCACGCCCTATTTTCCGCAGTGCGGCTTTTCATCCAAGGCCATTTCAATTCTGGAACATACTGGCGTTGCCTATGCCAGCGTCGATGTGCTGCAAGACCCCGAAATTCGCGGCGGCATCAAGGAATTTTCCGACTGGCCAACCATCCCGCAGCTTTATGTCAAAGGCGAATTCATTGGCGGATCAGACATCATGATGGAAATGTTCGAAGCGGGCGAATTGGCGGAATTGATGGAAGAAAAAGGCGTGGCCAAGGCTTAGGGCTGGAAGGCCCAGCCCTTCCCTCATGCCGCCAATCCGTTCATATCGAGCAAAGGTCGAGCCTGACGAGACCGGCGTCGAGACATCTCTCGACAAGCTCGAGACGAACGGTTCACGTCGATGCCACTCCCCGCTCACGCAAAATGGAGCCGCCGGTATTTGCCTCTAAAATAAAGCAAAGGATCGCGGCGAGGCTCAAAGCTGGCCTTGGCAACACGGCCGACCAGGATGAAATGATCGCCTGCCTCATACACGGCGTCGCGGCTGCACTCGAACGTGCTGAGCGAGCCTGACAGAACGGGGACCCCCATTTCTCCGATTTCCCACGGCGTATTGGCAAAGCGGTCTTCGCCTTTGCCCGCAAAGCGATTTGACGTCGGCTGCTGCCCGATTTGAAGGACGTTGACAGCGAAATGGTCCGCCGTTCGCAGCGTTTGCGCACTGCTGGAACTGTTGGCAACACACACCAGCAATAACGGCGGGTCAAGCGAGACGGATGTAAAGCTGTTGGCAGTCAGCCCGATCGGCGTGCCACTGGCATCAAGTGCAGTCACGATTGTGACGCCGGTTGAAAAACACCCCATCGCATCGCGCAGGGTCCGCGCATCAGACCCTGTGCGATATTCAGGCGCACCGCGCGGTTGGCGGCGTTCAAGGAAATCGAGCAGCAGCGCATTGAACGCTTCGGTCCGTTCCTCAACCACAAGCAGCCCAGCATCTTCAACTTCCACAGCCTCAGCATTTGGGAATGCCGAGATAAATTCTGACGCGGCAGGGCCTGACTTTAGATCACTCAGCGCGCCGCGCACATACAGGACGGGAATGGGTATCGCAGGGGCTGCTGCACTCAACTGTTCAGGCAGGCCGTGCATATTCACCCCGTCGAGCAAGCGGATATCCCATTCCGGGCGGCCATGCTGAGCCGCTGCCCGCTGGCGCATTTTGTCAGAAATTGCTTTGGCCATGCTTTCATCAACATGAGTTGGCAAATCAACCAGCACCAGCCCCGCCGCCAGATTGGCTGCATCCTGGGCAAGCGCCAAAGTTGCGATCCACCCGCCCAAAGTCGCTGCCACGACAACGGGTCGTGTCGCCATTTGCGCCAGCACAGCACGCAAATCTTCGACAAAAGCCTCCAGATCATAGCGACCGTCGGCGGGCCATTCGCTGCCGCCGTGGCCGCGCAGATCAAGGTTGATGACACGGCGGCCGGCTTGTTCCAGTGCGTGCGCTGCTTCGGTCCACACACTGCGCGATTGCCCGCCGCCGTGGATCAGCAGCACCGCAGGGTCATCAGCGCACCCGGTGGCGTCTGCCTCCAGCCGGACGCCGGCAAAGCCTTTGAATGTGATCATGCTCATTTCTGTAACGCCTCAAATTGTTCGGCCAGCACAAGCCACCGTTCCTCAGCCACATCGCGGTCTGCGCGGGCGGTTTCGACTGCTGTCATCAGCACCGCAAAGCGGTTCGGATCGCGTGTGTAAAGGCCGTCTGCTGCCATCAAGGCCTCATTGCGGACGATTTCTGCGCTCAGCTGCTCAACTTTTGCAGGCAGAAGATCATAATCACGCTGATCCTTAAAACTCAGCTTGGTTTGCGGCTTTGGTTTGTCAGCTGTGACGAGCTTGGATTTGGCGGGAATGACTTTAGGTGCCGCACGCTGCCTTTCCCACTCCGCATAACCGCCCGCGACGATATCCACTTTGCCTGACCCATCAAGACCAAGCGTTAAGTTGACAGTGCGATCCAGAAAATCACGGTCATGGCTGACCAGCAACACTGTGCCTTCATAATCCGAAATCACTTCCTGCAGCAGATCAAGCGTTTCCAGATCCAGATCATTGGTCGGCTCATCCAGCACCAGCAAGTTAGACGGCCGAGCAAATTCACGCGCAAGCAGCAATCGCGATTGCTCCCCGCCCGACAACGTGCCAACTTTGGCGTCTGCAAGGCCCGGTTCAAACAGGAAGTCTTTGAGATAGCCTTGAATATGCTTTTTGATGCCGCGCACTTCGATCCAGTCTCCGCCTTCGGCCAAGATGTCACGGACGCTTTTTTCAGGCCGCAGCAATTTGCGCTGCTGATCGATAATGATGCCGTTCAGGGTTTTGGCGCGGATCACTTTGCCACTGTCTGGCGCTATTTCGCCGGTCAACATCTTGAGCAATGTTGATTTGCCCGCCCCGTTTGCGCCGACGATGCCAATCCGGTCACCCCTTTGAATGCGAAGCGAGAAATCCTTGATGATGGCCCGGTTACCGTAGGTTTTGGAAACGCTGTCGGCCTCAATCACAGATTTTGACCGCGCGTCATCCTGCACTGAGGCTAGCTTGGCCGCGCCTGCTGGGCCAATCATGGCGGCACGCGTTGCGCGCAATTCAACCAGCTTGGCCAGCCGGCCTTGGTTGCGTTTGCGCCGCGCTGTAACGCCGCGTTCAAGCCAGTGGTTTTCGATCTTGAGCTTTGCATCCAGCCGGTCAGCGGCCCGAGCTTCCTCAGCAAAGGCGCGTTCCTGCCATTCCTCGAAACCGCCAAAACCAATGTCCGTCCGTCGCAATTTGCCCCGGTCAATCCACAAGGTTGAGCGCGTCAGCCGCGTCAAAAACGTCCGGTCATGGCTGATCACGATGAATGCGCCTTTGTAGCGCGACAGCCAGTCCTCCAGCCAGGATATGGCCGACAGATCAAGATGGTTGGTCGGCTCATCGAGCAGCAGCAAGTCAGGGTCTTGGGCCAATGCGCGCGCGATAGCGGCGCGGCGGCGCTCCCCGCCACTGGCACTGGCGGCTTCGCGGTCCAGATCAACCCCCATCTGATCGGCGATGGCTTCGGCTTCGTGCACCTCAGGCGCATCGTCACCGGACAGCACAAAATCGCGCAGTGTCACAAAACCGTCGAGGCGCGGTTCCTGCTCCAACATCACCACGCGTTTGCTGGCGACGATTGACCGCCTGCCTTCATCCGCATCGATGCTGCCTGCAATGAGTTTTAAGAGAGTCGTTTTGCCCGCGCCGTTGCGACCGACCAGCGCCAGCCGGTCGCGGTCCTGAATGAACACATCCAGCCCGCGAAACAGCCAGCCGCTGCCTTGCACCAGGCCAAGCCCCTCATATCCCAACAACGGAGCCGCCATAACGCCCAAAAACCCTGTTCATCACCTATTCAATGGTGCGGGCCTATGGCACAAGCATGATGATGCTGTCCAAAACTCTTCTTACCGCTGGCCTTATTGCCGCCTCTGTCTCGCCAGCGACGGCTCAACGCCGGGATCAGGGGCAACGGGAACAGTCCAGAGACCAGCCCCGTGAACAACGACGCGAAGAGCAAGACCGTGCCCGTGATGCGGCACAGCGCGGCGACGTTCGGCCCTTGCGCAGTATCGAAAATGGGATCGTTCCAGGGATGCGTGCCCGGGGCGCCAATTACATCGGGCAGGAATTTGATGGGGAGAGTAACCGGTACCGGTTGAAATTCATGCGCGGCAATTCCGTTATTTGGGTTGATGTTGATGGCCGGACTGGTGCAATCATTGGCCAAGCAGGCGGATGATCCCATTCGCCACTGATTTTGTTACTGATTGAACGGGGAGAAGCCTGTGCGGCTGTTAATCGTCGAAGATGAACCCACGCTGGGGCGGCAACTTAAAAATACACTTGAAGGGGCTGGATACGCGGTCGATTTGGCGACTGACGGCGAAGACGGGCACTTTCTGGGCTCCACTGAAAATTATGATGCTGTTGTGCTTGATCTGGGCTTGCCTGAAGTGGACGGGCTGACGGTGCTCGACAGGTGGCGCAAAGAAGGCAAAGTCATGCCTGTGCTGGTGCTGACGGCGCGGGACAGCTGGTCTGACAAAGTGGCCGGGCTGGATGCGGGCGCGGATGATTATCTGGCCAAGCCGTTTCAGACGCAAGAATTGATTGCACGGCTGCGGGCGCTGATCCGGCGAGCGTCGGGTAATGCATCGTCAGAATTGGTTGCTGGCGATGTGCGACTGGATACGCGGTCTGGCCGCGTCACGCTGGCGGGTGACCCGGTGAAAATGACGGCGCAGGAATATAAACTGCTATCATACCTCATCCATCACAAAGGCAAAGTGGTGAGCCGCACTGAACTGATCGAACATATTTATGATCAGGATTTTGACCGCGATTCCAACACGATCGAAGTCTTCGTGACGCGCATTCGCAAGAAACTGGGCCAGGACGTGATCACAACCATTCGCGGCCTAGGCTACAGCCTTGAAGACCCCACCGCATAAGGTGAGCGAACAAATCACACGCGTTAAGGCTGGGTCGCTCAACCGACGGATGATCGGAATTGCGGCGCTGTGGATTACAGTGCTGCTGTCCGCAGGCGGCTTTGCGCTGGACCGGATCCTGACCAGCGCCATCACGCGCAATTTTGATGAAGGCCTGGAATATGTGCTGACATCCATGGCGGCATCCGCTGAAATAGATGATTTCGGCGAAGTCCGCCTGATCCGTCAACTTGGCGACCAGCGCTTTCTGGAGCCCTATTCCGGCATTTACTGGCAAATCACCGGCGCTGGCTTTGAACCGTTCCGCAGCCGGTCGCTGTGGGACCGTTCGCTCAAACTCGCCGCTCCGCACAAGGATGAAGCCGTCCATGTGTATGACAGTGCGGAATTTAGCGAAGAAACCATCCGCATCGCCGAACGCGATATCAAACTGCCCATGTCACCCATCGTCTGGCGATTTCAAGTGGCGCAGGACCGGACGGAACTGAACGCACAGATTGGCACGATCCGTTCGATCATCATCTGGAGCTTTCTGGCGCTCGGCTTTGGCCTGATCGGGATGGCTGCCATCCAGACAGTGTACGGCCTTTGGCCCCTGAGGTCACTGCGGCAAGCGATTGTTGATATGCGCGCAGGCCGGTCACAGCGCATTGTCGCCAGTGACTTGCCCAGCGAAGTCTTGCCGCTGGTGGAAGAATTAAACGGTCTGCTCAATCATAACGAGCGCCAGGCCGAAGAAGCCCGCGAACATGCCGGCAATCTGGCCCATGCGCTAAAAACGCCGCTGACAGTGGTGATGAATGCAGCGACCGCTAAATCAGACGATCTGGACGAAACTGTCATTCGCGAAGCCACAACCATGCGTCGCCAAGTCGACCATCATCTGGCCCGCGCACGTGCTGTGGGGCGGAGGGGCCATGCCCATAGCCGCAGTGATGTGTGGCCCAGCGTCGAATCAGTCGAACGCGCCGTCGCACGGCTTTACCCCAAAGTGCGCCTGGATGTGGACGGGGCCAAATCGCTCGCGGTACGCGTGGAGCGGCAGGATCTTGACGAAATGCTAGGCAATCTCATTGAAAATGCCGCCAAATACGGGGGCGGCAGTGTGTTCATCACTGTGCAAGCTGACGGGGCCATGGCCGACATCGAAGTTGAGGATGACGGCATGGGGATTGATGAGGAAGACCGCGCCAAACTGTTCAATCGCGGGGCGCGGCTGGATTCAAGCAAGCCAGGCACTGGCCTTGGCCTGGCGATTGTCCGCGATGTTGCCGAAATTTACGGTGGCACAGTCGCGCTGGAAGAAAGCGAAGACATGGGCGGTCTCCTGGCGCGGCTCCGCTTGCCGCTTGCGGAATAAGCGCACAATAATGCCTACCGCTTGCGGAATAAGCGCAAGATAAAGCCTTCCGCTTGCGGAGTAGGCGACTGATAAAGCTTTCCCCTTGCCGAATAAAGCGATCAGATGAGGTTCCCATCTGGTCCGTTTGCGGCTACCCGCGCCGCCATGAGTATCCAGGACTATTTTTTTTGCGGCATCGGCGGATCCGGCATGATGCCGCTTTCGCTGATTGTGCGCGCCAATGGCCATAATGTTACAGGGTCTGACAGGTCGCTTGATCAGGGGCGGATTGCAGGCAAATTTCACTGGCTGACTGATCAAGGCATTGCGCTGTTCCCGCAGGATGGCAGCGGCGTGACGTCTACCGATCAAATTGTCGTCGCGTCGACAGCCGTTGAAGACAGCGTGCCTGATATAGCTGCTGCGATTACGCTCGGGTGTAAGCGCCTGTCGCGCGCAGATTTGCTGGCCGAGTTGTTCAACGCAAGCGCGCAAGGCATTGCTGTTGCTGGCACCAGCGGAAAATCGACCGTAACCGGCATGATCGGCTGGCTTTTCCACGCACTGGGCAAGGACCCGACGGTCATGAACGGCGCTGTGATGAAGAATTTCGTCAGCGACGATGCGCCTTTCGCCAGTGCGCTGGTCGGCAAAGGCGCGGCCTTCGTCAGCGAAGTGGATGAAAGCGATGGCTCAATTGCACTTTACCGACCAGATATTGCTGTGCTGAACAATATCGCGCTTGATCATAAATCAATGGACGAATTGCGCGCGCTTTTCACGGGATTTCTCAGCCATGCCCGCGTCGCTGTTCTCAACGCGGACAGCGAAGACGTGATGGCCCTGCCGCGCGGCAACGCCATCACCTATTCAATCAACGGTATGACGGCTGACTTGATGGCGCAGGACATTTCCGAGCGACCAGACGGCGTTGATTTCACTGTGAATACTGTCGCAGTGTCATTGCAAGCGCCTGGGCGGCATAATGTTTCCAATGCACTAGCCGCGCTGGGCGCAGCGATTGCGGCAGGGATTAGCCTGGAGGATGCGGCGCGCGCGCTGGGTGGCTTCATTGGCCTGCGCCGCCGTCTTGAAGTGGTTGGCACGGCAAGCGGCGTGACTGTGATCGATGATTTCGGCCACAATCCTGATAAAATTGCCGCCACGCTCAATGCCCTGCACGCCTTTCCGGGGCGTTTGCTGCTGTTCTTTCAGCCCCACGGATACGGCCCCTTGCGCATGATGGGCGCTGATCTGGGGCGCATGTTGCGCGATAAAATGGCCGAGGATGACCGGCTGATCATTTGTGACCCCGTTTATTTCGGCGGCACTGTTGATCAGTCCGTAGGCAGCGAAATGATCGTCGACATTATCGGAGACCAAGCACAATATTTCGCTTCGCGCGATGATTGCGGCAGCCGCCTGGTCGCGCTGGCCCGCCCGGATGACCGCATCGTCATCATGGGCGCACGCGATGATACGCTCAGCCAATTTGCACGGGATGTGTTGGGGCGGTTGTAGCGAACCAGATAGGCTCTAAATGGCCCGCAGACATGTCCTCAGTGGACGATAATGACCTTCTGGCCACTCCTGTGCCGGAAAGGCGGCAAAGCGTCTGGCGGGGTGTTTACGGGGCTTTGGAAACGCATTGGCAGTTTTGCGTGGCCAGCCTGCCACGTTCAGGGACGATCATCTGACGGATCGAGCCGCGTCACCCACTGCGGGTGGCCCTCTGGCGACATCACAATGTCATGCGTCGGCACCAGATCGTCCCCAGTCTCGATCCACCCGCGCCCGTCGCACTTTTCACAACAATGGCGTTTGGAGCGGTGGCTGGCCAGATCAATTTCGCTATTCCACTGGCCGTATCCCGCGCAGCGCGGGCAGCGGGCATCAAGATCACCCTGCCGCAGCTGAACCGAGATGCCGTCAAAGGCATGCGCATCTTGTGGCCCGGTGCAGGTAACAACGCGCTTTTCATGTGACATGGGCGGCGGGCCTTTTTCGCGCGTTTCTCTATAGCGCAGGACTAAGTCAGAGGCCGAAAATTTGCAACGCCCACGCGCAAGTCCGTCGTCTTCCTGCTGCGCGAAATTGACATTGGACAAGAAGTTGTCCATAGCATCTTTATGCATGCAATCAGTTATTCCGAAGCCCGCGAAAATCTTAAGTCAGTGATTGATAAAGTCGTCGCTGACCGTGCTCCCATTGCTATAACGCGCCAGCGCGGTGAAGGAGCAGTGCTCGTTTCAGAAAGCGAATGGGCGTCAATTGAAGAGACGCTTTATTTGCTGCGTTCGCC
>JANPCO010000149.1:0-2182 GCA_031430995.1 Sphingomonadales bacterium
AACTATACCTCCAAGCAACCACGAAGCAGTAGCGGTCGAGCGGATCGTCATCAAGCATCCTAACTGAGTAGGCGGTCCAATTACCGTGGCAGCTCAAACAACTCAAGTCGTGCTCATATGCGTTTGCCCAACCCCTGCCTAAACTGTGATTGACAGCCGAATGAAAGTGGCGTGATAAAATAAAAATATAAAAAGACATGAGGCGTGCCAAGATGCTGTTTGAAATCCCGACTGAAATCACTGATTATCTCGGCGTGCTTGATGCCTTTATCGACCGTGAGATCAAGCCCATCGAAGCGCGCGATGACAATATCCGTTTCTTTGATCACCGGCGTGAACATGCGCGGACGGATTGGGACAATGACGGGCATCCGCGGGCGGACTGGTGGGCTTTGCTGGCGGAAATGCGGCGTGTGGCTGACGCGGCGGGGCATTACCGCTATGCCATTCCGGCCGAGTTTGGCGGGCAGGATGGCAGCAACTTGTCGATGGCCGTCATCCGCCATCATCTGGCGCACAAGGGCCTTGGCCTGCAAAATGATTTGCAGAATGAATCGAGCATTGTCGGCAATCTCGTTCAGGTGCTGATGCTCCGCGATTTTGGCACGGAGCAACAAAAGCGCGATTTCATTCCGCTTATGCTTGACGGCAAAATGGGGTGGAGCTTTGGCCTGACTGAGGAGCATCACGGCAGCGACGCGACGCATATGGATACAGTCGCAGTGCCCGAAGTGCGCGACGGTGTGGCCGGATATCTGATCAACGGCAATAAGATGTGGACAACTGGCCTGCCCTATACCAGCCATGTGATGACCTTTGCGCGCACCGGCGGTGTCGACGGCAAAGCGCGCGGGATCACTTGTCTGGTCGTGCCGACGGACGCTCCCGGCTTTGAAATCGGGGAATATATGTGGACGTTTAACATGCCCACAGATCACCCGAAGGTGAAATATACCAACGTCTGGGTTCCCGAAGCCGCAATCCTCGGCGAACTCGACAATGGCCTGGCCGTCGCGCAGCATTTTGTGCATGAAAACCGCATTCGTCAGGCGGCAAGCTCGCTTGGTGCTGCGCAATATTGCATTGATGAATCAGTCAAATATGCGCGCGAACGCAAGCCGTTTGGCAAGGCACTGGCGACCAATCAGGCGATCCAGTTTCCGCTGGTGGAATTGCAAACTGACGCGGAAATGCTCCGTCTGCTGATTTACAAGACCGCCGCTGAAATGGACACGATGTCCAAGCCAGAAGTCGCGGTGCGCCTGAGCGACAAGGTGTCGATGTGCAACTACAAAGCCAATCGCCTCTGCTGCAACGCCGCCGACTTCGCAATGCAAGTCCACGGCGGCATGGGCTATTCGCGGCATAAGCCCTTCGAACATATCTATCGCCACCACCGCCGCTACCGGATCACCGAAGGCAGCGAAGAGATACAGATGCGCAAAGTTGCCGGGCATTTGTTCGGGTTTATGGGATAAGTGCCAAGGCACATGCGGCGGTCTTTTCTGAAATTGACAGGGGCCCCGCTTGCCTTTCTACTTGCAAGCTGTGCCGATTCGACCGACGCCACGAGGCTTGCAACACCACGTCCAGGCCAATGCGGATTTTCGATAGCGAAGGACTATCGGTTGACGGACCAAATCCGAAACAATCCTCCCGCTTGCGCCTTGCCCAAGGCTGACGAAGTTGCGCTATGGTGTGCGATCCATGACAGGATGAGCGAGCCAGGTTATTTCAGCTTGCCAACCGATGAAGAGGGGTCTCCAATCGACACTCGACCACTTCCGGCCTACAAAGTCACTGGGCTAATATGCGAATTTACGAGCGAATTGCGCAATACCGCAATGTGCACATTCAAGATTGCGGAAGCAGGCCAGAAAGCGACAGGGTCGGCAATAACAACCAAATGGGATCACATCTATTGGCGAAATGATGGACCTGCGCATCATCTTGAAGGCGTTCGTTGGTCACTTTCGGATGATTGCATGCCCGATAAGCTGATGAAAAAGTGAAACGCCTTCTCATCGTTTGGCACAGCGCAACGGGCGGCAGTGAGGCGATGGCGCAGGCCGCCGGTGCGAGTGGCGAGGCGGGGGTGTCGATCAAGCGCGCCGCCGACGCCACGCCCGACGATCTCCTCGCTGCTGACGGCTACCTCTTCGCGTGTCCCGAAAACCTGGCC
>JANPCO010000150.1:0-3323 GCA_031430995.1 Sphingomonadales bacterium
ACAGATAATGTGACTGAATATCCAATTGCGCCAAGCACAGACTATCAATCCGAAATGCGGAAGGGCAATCCACCGCTTGCCAATCATTATGGACCCAAGCTTGGCAAGGCCAATCAAGAACGTATCCGACATATTCCGCAAGGCGGTTCGTGGCGTGACATACCTTTCGACCTCCTTCCCGAAGGGATGAAGCGCGCCAAGCGAAGCGACCACACAAAGCGCTATGGCCGCCCCCGTTTGACTGACCTTTCATGCACCATTCTCACCAAGTGCGACATTCACTGGGGTGCCTACATCCATCCCATCGAAAATCGCGCCTTCACTGTGCGCGAAGCTGCACGGTTGCAGTCATTTCCTGACGAATTCGTTTTCTACGGCAGTATGACGGAACAATTTGTACAGATTGGCAACGCAGTTCCGCCGATGATGGCCAAGTCGATTGCAAACGGTATCACGCTTGCAAATGCTTGGATCGAGCGAATTGCGGCGTGAACATTTCCGAAATTTTTGGATACGGGGTTGGAGATCAGACAGAGGCAGCTTGGGGCGACAGAATACAGAGGCGCTGTCGATTCAGGAACGGCCCCTGCAACAAGTCGAGCAACACCGACCCAATTGGCATCTGCTCAGTGTCCAATGGCGTCGAAGCAGCATCGCTTTGTCCTGTCCGTTTTCTGGAAGATGGACGCATCTTCCACGATGCCGCCCGAATTGCCTTCGGCGAATTCGCCAGTTTTGCGATATTTCCTGAAATTCGCATCTTGCAAGTTCCTGATCCCAAGAATTCTGCCAGGATGAAAAAGATTGGAAAGGTGGATTTCGTCCTTGGGAGAATTGAAAGCAGCTTGGTGACCGATTTTTGCGCTGTCGAAGTTCAAGCCGCCTATTTTTCGGGAACCGAAACGCGAAGTGCTTTGAAACACTTCATTGCAAACCGAAGTTTTGGCACATGGGACACATTCCGACGCCCTGACTTTCGCTCATCTGCCCAAAAGCGGCTTATCCCTCAGTTACAGTTGAAAGTCCCGGTGTTTCGCCGTTGGGGCAAGAAATTTTTCGTTGTCGTTGACAGCCAGTTTTTCCGGTCTTTGCCCGAATTTCGGACTACGACTTCCGCTAACAGTGAATTGACTTGGCTCGTGTATCCTTTTGCTAGACGAGGTGAGTCCTATCAAATGCAAGACGCATCGCCCGCTTTTACAGAGTGGGCTGACGTTGAAACGTCTTTGCGCGAGGGGCGCGCGCCCGACCCAAGTGAGATCATAGGGGAACTTCAGCTTAAGTTTTCGGCAAAGGGCAGAGTCGTGTCGGAAGTGTATCAGTGTTAGCTTGCCTCGGACTCTATTGATGATGGCGCGCGTATGCGGTCAATAGGACTTTCCTCACACATGGCGGCAGTTTGGTGGGCGGTTCAGTGTGATTTCACTGTTACCTATGGCCGAATTCTGGGGTTTTCGGCACATTCCGCGCGCTGGTCCTGGGCCTGCACTCTGAGCGCCATCACGCCTTCAACTCTACCCCACCCACCCATTCAGCCTAGGTTTATCCATCACCTTGCACCTTCGCAGCAGAGAAGGAGACATTCATGCGCATCATCATTGCCGCCGCCTTGTTGATCACGACGCCCGCGCTTGCCAATCCGCGCAATCCGCAGATTGATTATGCGGGGTTTGCGAAGCTGACCCGGTCTACCGCGCCGGAGCGGTCGAAGCGGTTGCTGCCGCTGGCGGCCTTTCAGAGCAAAGCGAACGAACGCGGCGCGCTGATCCTGGATGCGCGGTCAAAGGATGCATTTGCGCAGGGGCATATCAAAGGCGCTGTGAATTTGCCGCTGACGGATTTCACGGCGGAAAGCCTCGCCACGGTCATTGGCAAGAATGAAAAGCGGCCCATCCTCATCTATTGCAACAATAATTTCAGCAATCACCGCCGCCCCGTGCCGCTGAAATCAGCGCCGCTGGCGCTCAATATCCAGACGTTCATCAATCTGGTCGGTTATGGCTATTCCAATGTTTATGAATTGAATGATGTGGTGGATTTTAACGATTCCAAAGTCGGCTGGGTTGCGCAGCCCGCGTAACGGGTTACTCTCCGTCCCAAGGATTGGGGGAGGGCATACGATGTTCATTGGTCATTTCGCGCCAGCTCTGGTCGCCGCGACGCAAAGGCACGCGCCGAGCCTGCCTGTGCTGTTCATTGCGGCGCAGCTGGTGGATTGGGTCTTCTTTGGCCTCGTGCTGGTGGGCGTGGAGCAATTCCGCCTGGTGCCTGGCTTTACCGAAGTGTCGAGCATGGATCTGTTCCATATGCCCTATACTCACAGTCTGGTTGGTTCGGCTGTGTTCGCCGCTGCGTTTGGCGCGCTGATCTGGGCAGTCACGCGCAACGGGAACGCGGCGCTGATCGCGGCAGCGGTTGTTTTGTCGCATTGGTTTCTTGATCTGATTGTTCACATGCCGGACCTTACGATAGCGGGCGGAGAGCGCAAATTCGGCCTCGGCCTCTGGAATCACGCGATGATTGAGATGCCGCTGGAACTGGGCATCACGCTGGGCGCGCTGCTGTTTTACGCCCAGAAAACCGGCGGCTGGCGAGTTAGCGTGGCGGGACTTGGCATGATCCTCATGACACTTCAGGCGATCGACTGGCTGGGTGAAAAACCAGCGGAGGTTGGCACGTCGATGATCTTGCTCGGCTGGTTCGGCTTTGGCGTGGCAACGCTGGCCGCATGGTGGGCAGGGCGGGGATCAAGCAGCGACCAAGAGAAAACAGCCTAGCCGGAATCATCTCACCCGGTTAAGGCCGCTCCATGTCCGATATCACCCCCCAGATCGTCGCCGACCACGGCCTATCCCCGGAAGAATATGAGCGCGTTTTGCACGCGATGGGGCGGGAGCCAAACCTCACCGAACTGGGCATATTCTCTGTCATGTGGTCAGAACATTGTTCGTATAAATCATCACGCATCCATTTGAAGAAACTGCCTACAGAGGCCCCGTGGGTGATTTGCGGGCCGGGCGAAAATGCGGGTGTGATTGATATTGGAGACGGGCCAGACGGCAGGAAACTGGCAGCGATCTTCAAAATGGAATCGCACAATCACCCTAGCTATATTGAGCCTTATCAGGGGGCCGCAACCGGCGTGGGCGGCATATTGCGCGATGTGTTCACAATGGGCGCGCGGCCTGTGGCGAACTTGAATGCGCTGCGGTTCGGGCGGCCAGACCATCCCAAAATGCGGCATTTGATCAGCGGCGTGGTGCGCGGCATCGGCGGATACGGCAACTGTGTCGGCGTTCCGACTGTGGGTGGCGAGGTTAACT
>JANPCO010000151.1:0-2317 GCA_031430995.1 Sphingomonadales bacterium
GACGTGATGGAAGCGTATCTGGAAGGCAATGAGCCTGACGTGGCGACCCTGAAGCGCTTGATCCGCAAGGGCACATTGAATTTCTCATTCGTTCCAATTCTGTGCGGTTCCGCATTCAAGAACAAGGGCGTTCAACCGCTGCTCGATGCCGTGGTTGATTATCTGCCTTCGCCGCTTGATATTCCGGATATCGAAGGATTGAAGCTAGACGGCGTTACTCCGGAAACGCGGTCCGCGTCGGACGATGCGCCTTTTTCTGCGCTGGCGTTCAAGATCATGAACGATCCGTTTGTGGGAACGCTAACCTTTGCCCGTATTTATTCCGGCTCGCTTGAAACTGCGACACAAGTGATGAATTCGGTGAAAGACAAGAAGGAAAAAGTTGGCCGCATGCTGTTGATGCATGCCAACGACCGCGAAGACATTCAGGTCGCTTATGCTGGTGATATTGTGGCATTGGCCGGTCTTAAGGACACGACGACTGGGGATACGCTTTGCGCCCTTAACGCGCCGATTATCCTTGAGCGGATGGAATTTCCTGATCCTGTGATCGAAGTGGCTGTGGAACCAAAAACCAAGGCCGACCAGGAAAAGATGGGCATTGCGCTTAACCGTCTTGCCCGCGAAGATCCGTCATTCCGCGTCACATCGGATCATGAGTCAGGCCAAACGATCATCAAGGGCATGGGTGAACTTCACCTCGAAATCCTGGTTGACCGCATGCGCCGCGAATTCAAAGTGGAAGCCAATGTTGGTGCGCCGCAAGTCGCTTACCGCGAATATCTCGGCAAGAAAGTCGACATCGACTATACCCACAAAAAGCAATCAGGTGGTTCGGGTCAGTTTGGCCGCGTGAAGTTCACTGTTGAGCCTGGCGAACGCGGTTCAGGCGTGGTGTTCCATGACGAAGTCAAAGGCGGGAATATTCCCAAGGAATATATTCCATCAGTGGAAAAGGGCATGCGCGAAACCGCAGAATCCGGATCGCTGATTGGTTTCCCAATCATCGACTTTGCAATCCGCCTGTATGACGGCGCTTATCATGATGTCGATTCCTCGGCGTTGGCGTTTGAAATCGCAGGCCGTGCAGCAATGCGCGAAGCAGCGCAAAAGTCTGGCATCAAACTGCTGGAGCCAATCATGAAAGTCGAAGTCGTCACACCTGAGAATTTTCTGGGCGACGTCATTGGTGACATGAACAGCCGTCGCGGTCAGATCCAAGGCACTGACACGCGCGGGAATGCTCAGGTTGTGGAGGCCATGGTGCCGCTGGCCAACATGTTTGGTTATGTGAATCAGTTGCGTTCCTTCACGCAAGGGCGCGCGCAATATTCAATGCACTTCTCCCATTATGACGAAGTTCCATCGAACGTCGCAGAAGAGGTGAAGGCAAAGCTTGCCTGATTTGGAAACACAGACTAATGGCCACGCCTGATTCAGACGGCGTCCGCCAGAGTTGATCAATTTATCGTTTAAGAAAAAATGAGGACTATATAATGGCCAAGGCTAAATTTGAGCGGAACAAGCCGCACTGCAACATCGGAACCATCGGTCACGTTGATCACGGTAAGACATCGCTCACCGCAGCGAACACCAAGATCCTTGCTGAATCCGGCGGCGCCACGTTCACGTCTTACGACAATATCGACAAAGCCCCTGAAGAGCGTGAACGCGGTATCACGATTTCAACGGCTCACGTGGAATATGAAACAGCAGCGCGCCATTATGCGCACGTCGATTGCCCAGGCCATGCCGATTATGTGAAAAACATGATCACAGGTGCGGCACAGATGGATGGCGGCATTCTCGTGGTGTCGGCTACCGACGGCCCCATGCCGCAAACACGTGAGCATATTCTGTTGGCCCGCCAAGTTGGCGTTCCCCAGCTCGTTGTGTTCATGAACAAGTGCGACCTGGTCGACGATCCGGAAATCATCGAACTGGTTGAAATGGAAATTCGCGAGCTTCTGTCAAAGTATGACTTTGATGGCGACAATATCCCCGTGATCCAGGGTTCGGCTACTTGCGCGCTCAACGATAGCGATCCCGTGCTGGGCCGCGAAGCTGTGCTTAAGTTGATGGCCGCAGTCGACAGCTTCATTCCGCAACCTGCGCGTCCGCTGGATCTTGCGTTCCTGATGCCAATCGAAGATGTGTTCTCGATCTCGGGTCGCGGCACGGTTGTCACTGGTCGCGTCGAACAGGGCATTGTGAAGGTTGGTGAAGAAGTTGAGATCGTTGGTCTCAAGGACACCAAGAAAACGGTTGTGACGGGCGTTGAAATGTTCCGCAAGCTGCTCGATCAGGGTCAAGCTGG
>JANPCO010000152.1:0-1575 GCA_031430995.1 Sphingomonadales bacterium
GCGGCCCACTAAAGGCTCTTTCCAGAGTGTCGCAAAAGCCGAAGCGGTCCTTTTGCCTGAGAGATTCCGGGGCGGTTGCTCCTTCGGCGACCCCTATAAGGGATGCTCTCCCGCTTCGTCAGCGACTTTAGCGCCTTGACTCGGCACGGGCGGAGAGTCAACCGGCGAGCGTGCTTATCGCATCATTTTCGTGGATAAATGTACCCTGCCCGTCTGTCATGGCCAGATTGGCAATGGTTTTGGCGACAACTGCGCTGTCAATCGAGCGGTAGCGGCGTAAGGGGCCGTGCATCAGCGCATCTGTGAATGGGCTGAGCATGATGCCCAAAACCTCGCCCGTCCGGCTTTCTTCGCGGTTGCCACGCAGCAGGCCAGGCCGAATGATGTCCAGCCGGTCAAAACCCAGCGCGCGCAAAGCGGCTTCCGCCTTGCCTTTGGTTGATAGGTAAAAATTCGCAGCATTGGCGCTGGCACCGACGGAGGATATCGCGATCATATGCTTGGCTCCGGCGGCCTTGGCGGCAGCAGCGAACGCTATCACAAGGTCAAGGTCAACAGCGGCAAACGCGGATTTCGACCCCGCCGTTTTTATCGTCGTGCCAAGGCAGCTAATCGCAACATCAGGAGCGATTTGGGCGATATGCGAGGGCCATTCCGCTAAGTCTGCGATATGCGGCTGCACACTGTTTGGCAGCGATGCCACGGGACGGCGGACGATTATGTGCAGTTCGTGCGTGTCAGAATGTCCGGCAAGACGCTGGAGCACTTGATTGCCGACTAACCCCGTCGCCCCGACGAGTAATATCTTAGTCATGAAATTTCTCCGAACAGATGCCGATGACAGTTTTGCGCATAGCGATCGGTCATTCCTGCCAGAAAATCGGCGATATGGCGGCTACGGTCGGGTTCGGCATTTGGTAGGTCTTGCTGCCACTCCTGCGGAAGATTCGATGCGTCAGCCGAATAAGCTGCAAACAGATCATTCACGATCCGCTTGGCTTTGTCCGCAGCGTCATTCTGAACTGGATGATGATACAGGTTTTCATACATAAAGCGTTTGAGCATGCGTTCGCGCACTGCCATTTCCGCCGAAAACCCGCCCAATGCAATACCTGCGTTTCGAACGTCATCAGCGCTCTCAATATTATGCGTTTTTATCCGTTCCCGCGTCGCGTCGATCACGTCATTGACCATGATTCCAATCTGCTCACGGATGAGTTCAGGGATCAATCGTTGCGATGCAACATCGGGATATCGTGTAAGGATTGCCTCCCAACACGTTGCTATAAATGGTAACTCTAATAGCTGCTCTATAGACAACAGCCCCGCTCTGATACCATCATCAATGTCGTGATTATCATATGCAATGTCATCGGCAACCGAGGCAATTTGCGCCTCCAACGACGGCCATTTATCAAGATCCAGGTCAAACTCAGCATTGACGGCCGACAACGCCCATCCGGGACGTGTAACCGGCCCGTTATGCTTCGCCAGACCTTCCAGAAGTTCCCAGCTGAGGTTAAGCCCCCGCCAGCGTGGATAGGGTGCCTCAAGCAACGTCAGCGTCCGTAAAGT
>JANPCO010000153.1:0-10515 GCA_031430995.1 Sphingomonadales bacterium
ATTCCCCATATGTGAAATGTATAACCCTACAGTTCGGGCCTGTCACCCCTCCAGTCGTTTAACCGTCATTGCTTGCCAATTGAAGCATTCCCGCGGATGCGGCACTGGTTCTGGATGGTTTCGCGCCGCTCGAAATGACGACCGGGACGCGTTTTTTGTTCAATACCCCAAATCCAGATTCACCAGCGGCTCCAGCAACTCTCCCACACGGTAGCGCGCCAGATTTTGAAGGAAACGCGCGGCAGATCGCTGGTACATTTTATCTTGCGCGCGGCCAGACAAATGCATGGTGATATGGGCATTTTCCAACACCCAGAGCGGATGATCATCGGGCAGCGGCTCCGGATCCGTCACATCCAGAAAAGCCGCGCCGATGGCTTTGGCCGTCAGCGCAGCAACAAGTGCGTCTTGATCCACCACTGATCCGCGGGCGATGTTGATCAGTGTGGATGTTGGCTTCATCGCCCTCAGTTCATCCGCGCCGATCATCTTATCAGTTTCAGGTGTGGCAGGCACGGCAAGGATGATCCAGTCAAACTCGCCCAAGCGCGCGCGCCACTGGTCGGGGCCAAGCGTATTTTTGCCGGGCGTGCGGCGGACGATAGACACAGCCACACCAAAACCGCGCAGCCGCTCCTCAACCAGTTTCCCAATCGCACCGTAGCCAAGCAACAGCGCCTTTGATCCGTCGAGTTCGACTTTGCCCGGCGAGTCCATCAGCCATTTATGGGCATCCTGCGCGCGCACCACGTCGCGATATCCTTTGGCCACAGTCAGCATTCCCATCACCACATATTCAGCAATGGTGACGGCGTTGATGCCTGCGCCGTTGGTAACGACTGTGCCTTGGGCTTTGAGTTGCGCCAGCGGCAAGCCGTCGACACCGGCGTAGATGCTGCTAAGCCATTTCAGGTCCGTCGCGTTGGCGATTGCGGCTGCCATTGCGGCTTTATCCGTCATATCAAGCCAGGCAATTTCCGCGCCTGGCCCCATCGCCATGGCATCACTGCGGGAAAAGAACCAGCGCGGCTCGACCCAGTCCGGCAAGTGCGGGGCGAGCAGGGCTTGCGCCATGCCTGGAAGGACTGTGATGGTTTTGGTCATGTTGTTTTTCTCCAGTTGGCCCCTCCGTCACCGCTGCGCGGCGCCACCTCCCCATCGCCCTTCGACAAGCTCAGGGTCGATGGGGAGGAACTTACCGATAAATCCTCCCCATCGTCTTGCGATGGGGAGGTGGCAGCCGGAACGGCTGACGGAGGGGTAGCAGTCCGAAGGACTGACGGAGGGGCCGGAGCCACTTTACCCATCACAACCAATCGCTCCCCAACCACCCCAACAATCCCTTCAGCAACAGCCACCACATCGCGCAAAACATCCTGAGCCGCAATCCGCAGAGTATCAACCCGGTGCAGCTTCAACCACGCATCGCGCTTTTCATCACGGTGTGGCTGATCGCCAAAGTCATGCGACGTGCCGTCAATCTCAATCGCCAGGTTGGCGCGCGCGCAGTAGAAATCGAGCGTGTAAGGCGGGAAGGGATGCTGCCGACGAAATTTATGACCAGTCGGCGATGTGCGCAGGATTTGCCAGAGCAAGACTTCAGGCAAGCTCATATCCTGACGAAGCGCTTTGGCGCGTTTGACGGATTGTGATGTTTTGCGTGGTTTCATCGAAGTGCCCCTCCACCCCTCGCTTTGCGAGCGGTCCCCCTCCCCATCGCAAGACGATGGGGAGGATTTGCCGCGGCAGTTCCTCCCCAATGACTTGCATTGGGGAGTTGGCAGCCGGAACGGCTGACGGAGGGGCAGGAGTGCGAAGGACTGACGGAGGGGGCGACACTACTCAATGCTAATCCGCCAATCCCACCCCAGCGCATCACCGTCCATAACCTCCACGCCCGCCGCAATAAGGTCATCCCGAATGCGGTCAGACGTGGCGAAGTCCTTAGCCACCCGCGCTTCTTTGCGAGCGTCCAGCGCAGTTTCGATTTCCGCTTCGGTGATCGTGGCAGTGATCGGGCGGATGCGGAGGTCTTGGCGGGTTAGGGTGAGGAGGTTGAGGCCCAAAGCCTGGTCCATCTCCTTAATGATTGAAACTCGGTAGTTTGCGCCGCCTCCTCTCAGCGCGGTGACTTGCTCCAGCAACGTCAATGCTAGAGGCGTGTTGAGATCGTCTGAAATAGCGTCACGGAAAACAGAACGGAGATTGTCAGTGACTACAAACACGTCAACTTTCGAGTTTTTTGCAGCGATAGCTGGATTTTCCACCCCCATCACCATCCGCTTCAACCGCACCAGTGCCGCCTGCAACCCCTCCCAAGTGAACTCCATCTCGCTCCGATAATGCGCCTGAAGGCACATTAGCCGATACACCAGTGGATGGAACCCGCGATCGATCAGCGTTTGCAGGCGCAGAAACTCGCCTGATGACTTGCTCATCTTGCCGCGCCGGTCGATCAGGAAATTATTGTGCATCCAGATTGTCGCGCCGCTATCCGCACACCCCCCATGCGCCTGGTTTTGCGCGATTTCATTGGGGTGATGGATCTCTCGGTGGTCGATGCCGCCGGTGTGGATATCGAACGGGTGGCCGAGCAGTTGCTGGCTCATCACGGAGCATTCCAGATGCCAGCCCGGCGCGCCGCGGCCCCAGGGAGAGTCCCATTCCATCTGCCGGGTTTCACCGGCTGGGGTTTTGCGCCAGATGGCAAAATCTGCCGCATGGCGTTTGCCGTCGACCGCCACGATCCGGCCTTCGCCGTCCTCTGTCGCGGCGCGCGCCAGCCGCCCATAATCCGGGACAGTCGAGGTATCAAAATACAGCCCGCTTTCCAGTTCATAGCAATGCTTGTCAGCAATTGCCGTCGCCCAATCGATCATCGCGGGCACATAATCCGTCGCCTTGGGATGCTGCGGCTTGCGGATGTTCAGCCGCGCCAGATCCGCCTCAAAATCAGCCTGATAGAATGCCGCGATATCCCATGCGGTCTTGCCCTGCGCGGCAGCGGCTTTCTCCATCTTGTCATCGCCTGCATCAGCATCGCTCGTCAGATGGCCAACGTCGGTAACGTTGATGACATGGTTCAGCGCGTAGCCCTTGTAGCTCAGCACGCGGCCGAGCGTATCGGCAAAAACATAAGCGCGCATGTTGCCGATATGCTGATAATTATAGACCGTCGGCCCGCAGCTGTAGACGCTGGCTTTGCGGGGATGCTGGGGTTTGAATTCCTCCAGCTGGCGGGTCAGGCTGTTGAACAGGCGAAGGGGGGTGGATGTCGTCATGGGGCGCACCCTTTGCTTGGTTAGGAGATTAGGTCAACCACCGCCTGCGTCGTCATTGCGAGCAAAGCGAAGCAATCCAGGAGCAAACGCCGCACAGCCTGGATTGCCGCGTCGCTACAGCTCCTCGCAATGACGGTCGAGGGATCTCAACACAAAAGTTTGAGCGTGCACTATTGCGGGGCAGGGGCGGCCTCTTCCTTGTCGCGGTCATCATCGATTGCCCACAGATCGTCATTGCCAGCGCCGGTTACTGGATCGTCAATGATCGGCTGATAGCCAAGCGCCTCAACATCTTTCAGCTGGATGAGAGCGAGCGGCAGGACGACGCCGCCGCCGCCGCTTTCGGTCACTGTGTTGCGGTTGATCGTGTCGCGGGTGATGCCAATCTGATCAAAGCTGACAGAGCAGCTTGCCGGGTTCAGGATCGCACAGCCGTTGATCGTGGAGGCCGGGTCGAACAGGCCCGTGAAGCCAACCAGTGGCAGAGCTTTCAGGCCAGTGATGAAGCCGCCCACTGGATTGACGAACCGGCCATTGACCGCAACGCGCACAGGATTAGAGCCGCCCTGAATGACGGCAAACCCGCCCGCGCCAACGGTGAAGCCGCGCCGCTGGTCAAACTTGTTCACAGGGCTGATCGAATTGCCGCCGGTGTTCTGAATGATCAGCGTTGAATTCAGCAGCGTCGCGCGGATGCCCCCTGCTTGCAGATAGCCACCATCATTGACGGCCCCGTCGTTGCGTCCGGCCCGGTCACTGATGGCTTTCAGGTCAAGTGCAGTCGCGAAATCCGCCAGCGCCGCGCTGGACGAGGCCACAATGTTGCGGCTGGTGAGGTCAAGCGTGCCGGCAAGGCCGCCCGTGCCGTTGAGAGTGACGGACCCGGCGTCAAGGATTTCGACAGCCTCATCACCCCGAATGGCAATTGTGTTGCCGTCCGTCAGGCCTGTGAATGCAGCGGCACCGATCACGCGCACTTTGCCTTCCGTGGTGACGGAGAAGCGGCCTGATGCGTTGATGTTCGTGCCGCCAACAATGTTCAGCGCATCAATGATGACGTCCGGCGCGCGGGCGGAATTAAACGACGTGGAGGCCGGGCCACCAATCACGGGCGCGGTGATGGCGATGTTATTCGCAAATATCTGCTGCGTTTCTGCATTGGACAGTCCGTAATTGCCGGTGACGCTGCCGCCGGTACCGCCAATAAAGGTCTGGCGCGGGCCTGTGTTGGTGAGTGTGACAGTGCCCGTTGTCCCTGCAGTGCCAATCCGTGTGGTGCTGGGGTTGATAACAAGATCAGCCGAGCGGATCGCAATCGCATTGCCCGTCGCCACACCTTCAAGGCCAAGCGTCCCCCCCAAAGCGACAGACAGATTGCCGTTTGTCGCGGTAAGATTGCCGAACGTGACGCTGCCCAGGGAAGTCAGATCAACCGAAGTGCCCGTTGCTGTCACGGTTCCACCGGCTTGAAGGTCAGTGCTGACGAGCACAGCGCCATTTGATGAAATGGACGCACTGGCCGAAATGTTGCTGGCGGCTGCAAGTGTTGCAGCCGTAATCGCACCATTTTGTGCGCTGAGCACGATGTTCGATCCCGCCCGATCACCATCAAGAACGGCGAACTGCAAGGTCGGGGAATTGCGCAGCACAAGCTCGTCAGCGTTGCCCCCGGTGCCGCGCGCCGCCCCATTGACGATCGTAATGCCGCCCAGCGCGTTGATTGTTAGGTCATCCCCAGCCGATACAGCGCCAAGAATTGCAGTCCCTTGGGTTTGCACCAAGATATCGCCGCCTGCCGACCACGCGCCAGTGCCAACGACACTGCTTCCCGCAATACCCAGCGAAGCGATGGCAGAGGCAGTCCCAATCGTCACGGCGCCAGTTGTGGTGCCAAAGATATTGCCGCCAGCTGTGAGGGAGGCAACATCAGCTGATTGAGCGCTTAAGTTCAGGTTACCGCTGGTTGCTGTGATTGCCCCGCCGCTCAGGCTGGACGGCGTGGCAAGGGTAACAGCGTTGCCAGCCGCGATTGAGCCGTAGGAAATAAGCCCAGCTGATGATCTGATCGCCAGATTGCCGACTCCAGGGGTGATGACACCCGGAACCGATACTGTGAAGGTGATGTTTCCGAAATTATCGCCGGAAAATTGATCCCAGAACACCAAGCCCAACGTGCCAGTTTGCGCGGCCGTGAAGGTGCCGTTTGCGCCTAACGCCTGATAATTGCCAGCAATCAGCCCTGCCAGACTGGCAAACGGCGCTGTCAGATTGCCCTGCGTGAATGATCCGAACACGTCCCCGATAAGCGTGCCAACAGCTTGTCCGCTATCATCGCCTGCTGTGGCAAGCCGGGTGATGATCAGGCCATTTCCGTCAGCAAAGCGGGGGAGTGACCCTGCTGACCAAAGATCGTCGGTTGATGACGAAATGCTAAACTGCTGACCAGCGGTGAGAAGCAATGTGTCAACAGGCAAGCCGCCGTTGGATGTATTGTTGATGGCGTTGACCACAAAGATTGACGATTGCCCGGCAGTTCCGCCTGCAACCGCTGAAACAATGTTCACAGGGCCAGCCAGATTGGCTGTCAGGTTATTTGCCGCAGACAAAGCAGAAGCCGTCAAACCAGCGCCGCCATTGATCAGCAAATTACGCCCAGACCGGGCATTTTGGAGCGCGATAGTCTGTCCAGCTGTCAGGGTCATATCAGTGGTCGAGATGGCCGAACCGCCGGTCAAAAGCGCACCTGCCGTCAGAGTCGCACCGGAACCAGATTTCAACTGAGTGAAGCTGAGGTTCTGGAGGGTTTGAGCATCGATAAGCCCTGCCGTGACGCGCCCCAAATCTGCCGCACTGCCAGTCGCGCGGAAACCGCTGCCGACTGTGGTTTGGCCCAAAGCAATCGCGCTAGTCGCGGTAAGCGTGGCGTTGGTTGCAGCGGTTAATGCGGGAAGGGTAAGGCTTTGGCCCGTCGCGGCAAAAGTGCCGCCGGAATTGGCTCCGTTGCCGCTAATCGCTCCATTGTTCGCGGTCAACGCCATGTTCGTTCCCGATGCCAACTGGCCGAAATTGAGGGCGCCTGACGTCGCAACGAAGGTGAGGGCGGAACCTGCGGTGGACGTACCTACATCAACACTGCCGCCATTGGCCGTTAAGCTGCCCGCTGCATTTGCACTGTTCAGCGTCAGCGCGCTCGTTACATTCAGCACGATATTGCTGCCGTCGCTTTCATCATCGGTTCCTGTGCCCAGCGAACGGAGATCGCCAAGCTGCGCGCCGCCTGTGGTGGTGATCCGAATGTCATCGCCCACGGAAACCCCGGCAAAGATCAGATCACTGCCTGTGGTCAAGGTGAAGTCATTGCCGACAGTGATCAGGCCTGTGGTGATCAGCCCCAGGCTGTTCGCTATGCTCACACTGCCAAGCAGCGCGGATAAGTCTCCAGTCGTAATGGCACCAACCGTCGTTATCCCGATGTCGCCAGCGTTGGAAACAATGTTGCCTGCATTCAATGTGGAGGCAGAGGTGAAGGTAATGCCCCCGCTGGCCGTCGCATTGCCTGTGGTCAGGCTGGCAGCGTTGGCGGAGATTGTGGCACTTACGCCAGTCGCAGTGAGCGCACCAAGCGAAGCCGCAGCGGGCGTCACAATCGTGATGCTGCCATTCGTGCTCGTCACCCCGGCCAGTGCCAATATGCTTGGCGTATTAAGAGTGAACGGATTTGCCGATGTGATCAGGCCAGTGGCAATGGTGCCGACGGGGTTGATCAGCACGACGCTGCCTGTTGTTGCGGTGAGTGAGCCCGTCGTCATGCCAGTTGCTGAAGTGATCTGAACATTATCAGCGGCTGAAATGATATTGCCCGCTGTGATGGATTGTGTCGCATCCAGCCGCACAAGCTGCCCACCACTGACATTTTGAGCGGCGATTGTCGTCCCACCTAGCGACACTGTTCCTGTTGCCGATACTGGCCCTGTGAAAGTCGCCGAGCCAGTTAACGATCCAGCCGCGACATTGCCGCCTGTGCTGGTCAGTGACCCAGACGAAAATGCATCGTTTGAGACCATGAACAAAGCGCCGCCAGACGTTGCTGTTCCGCCGGTTATGGTTGCTGATGGTGCAGTGGCGGAAAGCGCGAATGCCGTCAGCGCGTCGCCAGCCGAGGCTGCGGTGTAACTGATGTCATTAGATGAAGAGATAAACAGATCGTCATTGGCAGACACTGTTTCCACCGAGACTCGCCCTGTGGCAGACGTCGCGACGACATTGAAATCAGAACCGGCCGTTGCGGGTACGGCTGGCACAGCACTGAAAAAGTCAAGAAATCCATCAAAGCCCCCGACGGGCACGAGGGCAATATCAAAAACGCCTGTGCCAGTGCCTGTCGTGCTGCCGCTCTGGATGGTGATCAGGCCAGTGCCTTCGACCAATATGTCATCGCCAGCAGTGATCTGGTTGATCGCGGCGCTGGTGCTGGATGTTATTCTGATGTCTTCGCCCGCGGTTAACTGGCCAGTCGATGTAATGCTGTTGCCGCGAATGCCTATCAACCGGCGCGCCTGCGCACTCGCAACGCTGACTGTGTTGCCACCTGAAACAAAGACGTCGCCTGTTAAAATCGACGTGCCCGTGGTGCCGACTGCGGCCAAAAGTGTCCCACTGCCTGCCGTCAATATTGGCACTGTTCCCCGGGCAATGGCAGTTCCGATGGTTATGTTATTTTTGCCCAGCACAATCACATCGGCTTGCGCAGTGACGCTACCGATTGAGATATCGCCAGGCCCGAAATTGGCCCCAGCGAAGATGCGGCCAGACGTAACAGTGCCCAGTTGCAAGTTTCCGCCTTGTGCAAGCGTAACCACATTGCCGCCTCCGCTCAGAGCGCCAATAGAAACACCTGACGTTCCGGTGATTGCCACGGCACCGACCGCTGTCCCGGAAACACCTGTCACTTGGCCCGTTGCTGTCAGGGTGAGCGCGCCGCCAGACGTCATTGTGCCAAAATCAATATCGGTGCCGGATACCGCCTTGATGAAGCCCCCGGCTTGCGAATTGCCGAGCAGGATCGGGCCTGCCATATTGAGATCAATATCACCGCCGGTGATGATTGTGTTTGGCCCTGTTTCAAACCTGTTTGCCGTCGCGCTGAAATCGCCTTTCGCTTCGGCGTGATCAACGAAGAGCACGCCGCCGACGGTCAGCACGATGTTGCTGCCGTTTCCGTCATTGTCAGTGCCAATGCCCATGGCGCCAAGGGTGCCGAAGGTGGCGTCAGACGTGGTCGTGATCCGCACATCGTCGCCCGCCATAACGCCGCCAAGGTTCAGGCGGCTGCCGGTTGTTAGTGTGAAATCATTGGCTACTGTGATCAGCCCTGTGGTGATGGGGCCGCCCGCGTTTGTGATTGTCGCGCTGCCTGCTGCGGCGTTGATATCGCCAGTCGTGATCAATCCGCCGGACGTCAGGCTGATATTGCCAGCACGTGCGCCGACATTGCCTGCAATCAAATCTTGGCCCGCCGTGATGGTGATGCCTTGGCCGCCACTGATGTTGCCCGCTGTGACTGACCCCGTTGACGCCGTAAGCGATACAGTCCCGCCCGCAGCAACGCTGTTTGCTCTCACATTGCCAGTGGCCGTCAAATCGACATTGCCCAGCGCGCCGTCAACGCCTTGTGCACTGCCCAGGAATATCGTGCCAGCGTTGATGATCAGGTCTGATCCTTCAAACGCGCTGAGCTCGCCAATTTCCACAAGGCCTGCGTTCAACTGAACCGCACCGCCAGAAACTGTCAGCTGGTCAAGCGATACGGAGCCGAATGTCAGTGGAAGGTCAGGCAGGAAAAGGCCATCTGAATTATTTGATCCTAACCGTCCGGCAACGCTCACGCGGCCAAGGCTGATGTTGGTGACATTCAGACCAAGATCGCCCGCTGCATCAATGGTGCCGATGCTGCGCGCGCCGTTGCTGCCTGCCTCAATTGACAGTGCCGATCCGCGATCTTGCCGTCCGTCCTGCGTCGTCAGCAGGCTGGTGAGGGCATTGGCGCGAATGACGAAATTCTGAATGCCGCCCGACAGCGTCATCGTGCCGAACCTCTCAGTGCCGCCATTTTGCGGACCGGCAGCTTCAATCAAGCCAGCATCCAGAATGATCGCATTTCCTGCATTTAGCGCGAAGTTTCGTGTGGCCCGGATGGTGCTGTTCTGGAAATTCGGCGCAGTAAACCGAATGTCATTTTGTGCTGTGATGGCGATATTTTCAGCGATGAGCCCCGATGGCCCGACCTGAATGCTGAGATTGATTGGCGTGCCCGTGTTGCCAATGCGGATGCCAGTCGCGTTCACACGGCCAAGGCATATGCTGCCGCCAAAGCAATTGGCACTGAGCAAGCCCGCATCGTCAAGCGAAGTCCCTTGCCCGTTTGCAGACAAGATATTGGCGCTGAATTGCGGCGTCGTGAATGTGGCGGCCTGCGCATCGATGGCCCCGGCACGGTTGAAATTTCCGCCGCCAGCGGTCAGGTTAATGCTTCTGCCCGCCGCCGTCAGCGATGCAGCGCCAATGACAATTGACGCGGGGTCGTTTCCATTATCGAACGAGCGAGCAATGGACCCAGCGCTGATATCAATTGAGCTTTGAGTGAGCGCGCTTGCCACGTTCAGCGCGGAGGTGAGATCTGCCCCTGATGCAATTTGAATGTCGCCGCCCGACGCCAGCCGGATGTTGTTGTTTGACCGCAGCCGCGCAGCTGGCGAAAGAATGATCTGATCATTAGCAGAAACATCAATGCTGCCTGTTGCCGTCACTGCGCCGTTGATGGTGGCGCTGCCAATGAAACTACTGGCGCTGGAACCAAAGGGATCAAGCCCGGCGCGGACCCTGATCGTGCCGCCTGCCGGAGGTGAGAAAAAGCCCGGTGTGACAAGCCCATTAACGGTCGCGGTGTTGAGCGTGACATTGGCCCCAGCGTCCACCGCGATGCTATCCACACTGAACAGTTGATCGGCAATGACTGATCCAAAGAGTGACCTGAGCGAGAGTGTCGTGTCAGATCGCAGGACTGAGCTGAATTGGCTCAGTATGCCTTGCGCGCCTGATATCGAAATCGATGGTGCTTTGACCAGATCAAGGCCCGTTGTGGCGTTGAAATGATCGATCAACACAAAACCGCTCGCATTGGCGGTGAAGGCACCGGTCTAAGAGGTTCTTTCGTTCCGGCGGGGGCGGCGCTCCT